>CAYJJA010000083.1:0-11263 GCA_964370355.1 uncultured Akkermansia sp.
ATGCTGCTCATCCTGCTGCTGCTCGTCGCCTTTGGCTGGATGCAGATGACCTACGTCATACGCACGGCGACGATGAAGGAAAAGAGCCGCGATTATGTCGCTGCCTCACGCCTCATGGGGGCGAGCTCGTGGCACATCCTGCGCGTGCACATTCTGCCCAGCCTCACGCCCATCATCGTGACACTCATCCCCTTCAGCGTCGCGCTCGTCGTGCTCTCGCTCGCCTCGATGGATTACCTAGGATTTGGCCTGCCTGATGGCTACGCGAGCTGGGGACGGCTGCTCAATGATGGATTGGGCAAGCTCAATGCGCCTTGGGTGGCGAGTGCTGCCTTTGGTGCGCTGGTCACGCTGCTGCTGCTCATCAGCTTTGTCGGTGAGGCGGTGCGCGAGGCCTTCGATCCGAAAAAGCATAGCTATTACAAGTAAAGCCCCCTCTTCTCCCATGTCACCGTCTATCACTCGGGGGCAAGTGTCCCCCCTGCTGCTGCTCTTGCTCCCTCTTTGTTTTCTACTCCTAGCCTGCCAATCTGAGGATGAGCAGGAGGATCAGGCTCGCTGGGTCGCCCCTCCCTATGAGAGTCTCCCGCGTGCCTTTTCTGCTCACGAGCGCGAGGAACTCCCTGCCTACGCCCGCGCTTGGCGTGCGCCCAAGGGCTTTCGAGGATTCATCAGCCAATGGAATCAAGAGCATAGCTCAGGCGATGAGCCCTTCATCCGCTTCCTCGAGAGCTGCGATCTTCCCCAAGGTCTCAACTGGCAAGACGGGCTGCAGGAGCCCGAGCTAGGCAGCCCCAAGGCGCAGCGCGGCGGGCATTTTCGCCTCGCCATCCTGCGCTCCTACCCGCCTCATGTGCGCGAATTTGGCCTTGGGAGCAATCACGCGGTGCGCAGCTACCTCTACGACATCATTGACATCCCGCTCGTGCGTCTCCACCCGCTCAGCCAGCGCATCATCCCAGGGACGGCGAGGGCATGGGCTGTCTCGCCCGAGGGGGATACAGTTTATTACAAGATAGATGAGAAGGCGCGCTACTCGGACGGCGAGCCGGTGCGCAGTCAAGACATCCTCACGGCTCTCTACCTACGCAGCTCGCCTTTTAGCGCCGATCCCTTTGCTCGTTCCTACTATCTCCAGCGCGTGCTCCAAATCACACTCTACAGCGACCATATCTTCTCTGTGCGCCTCAAGCAGCCGCGCCCCATGGCGGCCTACGAAGCAGCCCTGCCGATGAGCAATACGCGCTTCTACGCCGAATTTGGCCCTGACTACCAGACGCGCTACCAATGGAGACGTCCACCGACCACAGGAGCCTACGAACTGGATGGCGCAGGCAGCATCGAGGGTCGCCAGCTGCGTCTCAAGGCAGTGCGCGACTGGTGGGCACGCGAGCGACGCTTCACGCGCTACAGCTGCAATGTGGAGACCATCACCTACAGCTTTGTCAATGAGCTCATCAAGGCACGCGAGCTCTTTCGCCTCGGGCAGCTAGACTGCTTTAGCTCACGCGAATCGGAGGACTGGTATGAGAATCTAGAAATCCCCGAGGTGCACAAGGGCTACATCCAGCGCGTCCACTTTAGCAACATCTGGCCACGCAACGCCTTTGGTATCCATCTGAACAGCTCGCACCCCCTGCTGCGCGATCGCCACATGCGCCTCGGCATCCAGCATGCGCTCAATATCCAAGCTGCGATCGACACGGTGCTTCGCGGCGACTTCACCCGCCAAGGCTCCTACTTCTCGGGCTATGGCGACTACACGCATCCCGAGCTCAAGCCGCGCGACTTTGACCCCGAGCGGGCGCGTGAGTACTTCCGATTGGCAGGCTACAGCCAAGAAAACGCCGAGGGCATCCTCTGCACCCCCGAGGGCAAGCCCCTGAGCCTCACAATCAGCTCGCGCACCGACGCACTTTACGACAAAATCCTCACACAGCTACGCCAAGAAGCCCGACGCTGCGGGCTCGATCTCCAGACGGAGCAGATGGATGACACGCTCTTCTTCATGAGAGCGCGTGAAAAGAGCCTGCAAGCCAGCGTCTTTTCCTGGGGCTTCACCCCGCCCATCCCCGATCCCGAGCCCTACCTGCACTCGCGCTTTGCCTACAAGGAGGACGGCAGCCCCGCGCCTCATACGAACAACATCACCGCCATCGCGCTGCCCGAGCTCGATGCCGCCCTTGAGCGAGCCGCCCGAGCCCCCACGCGCGAAGACTCCATACGCGCCCACCACCGCATCCAAGAGATCGTCCACGAGCACGCCTCATGGCTCTCGGCATGGTCAACGACCTACTGGCGCTTTGCCCAATGGGCTTGGCTGAAGTGGCCAGAAGAACCCGACTGCTACTTCTGCCCGCCCCACTACCTCAGCCCCACGAGCAGCAATCTCTACTGGATTGATAGCCAAGAAAAAGAGCGCATCCTCCGCGCACGCAGTCAGAATGAAGCGGGCGAAGAGCGCGAATACGTCATCCCCCTCCCCGCACGACCATGACCCCTTCCCCCCTCCTCCAAGTACACGAGCTCTCCATCGCCTTCGGGCAGGGCAGGCAGCAGCTCACCGCCGTCGATCACATCAGCTTTGAGCTCCACGCGGGCGAATGCCTCGGTATCGTCGGCGAAAGCGGCTCGGGCAAGAGTGTGACCGCCATGAGCCTCGCGCGCCTCCTCCCCCAGCCCGCAGGGCAGATCACCGGCGGGCGCATCCTCTTTGATGGCAAGGACGTACTCCAGATGAGCCCGCGCGAGCTCCAGCGGCTACGCAGCCGCGACATAGGCTTTATCTTCCAAGAGCCGATGAATGCGCTCAATCCCGTACACCGCATCGGCGATCAGCTCATCGAGGCCATCCAGCTCAGCCAGCCCTGCCCCGCGGAGCAGGCACGCGCGCGCGCCCTTGAGCTGCTCCAGCAGGTGCGCATCTCGGGGGCGGTCAGCTGCATGGATCGCTTCCCCCACGAGCTCTCGGGCGGCATGCGGCAGCGCGTCGTCATCGCCATCGCTCTCGCGGGCAAGCCTCGCCTGCTCATCTCCGACGAGGCGACCACCGCGCTTGATGTCACCATCCAGCATCAAATCCTCCAGCTCATCAAAGATCTCCAGCAAGAGCTCCACGCCAGCTGCTTGCTCATCTCCCACGAGCTCGGCATCATCGCCCAGAGCTGCCAGCGCGTGCTCGTCCTCTACGCGGGTCAGGTCGTCGAGATGGCCCCTGTCGAGACCATCTTCACACGCCCCATCCACGCCTACACGCGCGCGCTGCTCGCCTGCCTCCCCCAGGGCGGGAGCGAGCCCAAGAGCCTACTGCCCACCATCGCAGGGCAGGTAGCCCCGCTCAGCGAGCTCGTCGCGGGCTGCCGCTTCTGCCAGCGCCTCGGCATCCCGACAGAGCAGCTCACGCAACGCCCCGCTTGGCGCGAAATCGCCCCCCAACACTGGGTCGCCGCCTGCCCCCGCTGCGCCGCGCTGCCCTAAGAGCTACTTCTTGGAATGCGAAAAAGCCCAGATGCGACCATCGACGAAGTAGTAATAGAAATGGCAAGGAGCCTTCGTCTTGAGGCTGAATGCAGGGACGGCACGAGCCTCGGTCACATCGTAGCAATCATAAATATACTCTGCCCCCTTGAATGATCTTGGGATGAGGAGATATTTGTCAATCTGCCTGAACATGCCAAAGTCATCTTGATATCGCACTGTGTGCTTGAGGTCTGATTCATGCACCGTCGCAAACTGCTGTTTCACCACCTTATCTTTCATCACAATGACTTGGAAAAGAGATTGATGCCCCGCCTCATCCAAGCTACGCTTGATGAAAACCACCTCTCCATCTGGGAAGAGATGCACCAGCCTCCTATGCTGGGAGCCAAACTCTGACTCCCTACCAGAAAAAGGATGACCCTTGGGGAGAGAAGGCCAGTCGAGCTGCGTCCCTTTCTTGGTCATCAGATCATAGACATGGCAATCATCCTCACGGGTGACGTAGACAGCGCGGTCAACTCCCAGTAGATGATCGTACTCTCTATTATCCTGAACAATAAAGGGGAATTCATGCTTCACAGGCTCACTCGCCCCCCATGGGAGATACGCGACCGTAGGTGATTGCTGAGAGTAATAGAGCCACCCTTGATCTTTGAATGTCAATTTATCGTATTCTTTACCTCCTAAGAGTTCCGCTATCTTGGCCTGAGGAATGCTCATGCGATAGCCCGTTCTCAGATCATGACAAAGGTAATGCTCGCTATCCTCCGTATGCTTTTCGCTGCGGTAATAGCCCCAAGTTCCAAAATCAGAAGGAGCGTCAACGGACATCGAGCTTGTATCGAAAAAATCATGCATCAATTCTTTGAACTCGATCTTCTTTCCGCTATAGGTATAAAAGCCATCGCTTTCGAGCAAAATCCCCGTCTCCCCCATGGCAATGACCCTGCACGAGTGAGTGGCATCAACACCATTCATAGGGGAGATCACGCTACCTCCAGGGGTGGGCTCCGCCCAAGTGTCCTCTAAGACATGAGCCTGCTGGGTCTGCGTATCATAAATCATATACTTGAAACTCTCCTTACTGAAATCGCCTACAATCAGGTAGTTTTTCTTCCCCTGATAGTCATTTTGCGTGCTATGGTAAATGATTGGGCGTGTATTAAACACAAAATCAGCTCCCAGATCAATCTTTTGATGCGCCTCGGCTAGGTGCTCTGGCGTCAGGCGTGAAAGCTCCCATGAGTGAATCTGCGAGGGGACGCGCGTCTCCTCGCCGTAGCTCGATAAGACAGCAGAACACAAGAGGGAGGTAAGAAGATGACGTATCATGATGTTATATCTTACCCGCTCCATCCTTCATTTCAAGATAAATATTGTAAGGTCGTGCGAGGTTGACAGAGAAAATTCGGCACGGAGATACCTCATTCTACAATCAAATGAAGATACATGCTCCCCCTGTAGCATCCAGCCGCGCGGCGAATTCACTCGCTGCGCCTCAGATAAAACTTGCAGCAACATCGTTAGACGCCTACAATGTCGCCGCCCCTATGCTCTTCCAACAAGTCAAGCTCACCGCAGCACGCTGCCGACGCATCCTCTCACGCGCCTTTACACGCCTAGCGACAAAAAGCTCTGTCGAGCCCTGCACCAGCGTACCCCTCCCCCTCTTGGAGGCCTACGGAGAGCTCAACTGCCGCCTGCGCTACCTCTGCGACGCGCGCCTCGCTCAGGGAGCTCTGCGACGCGACGAGACACGCCGCATCAACCGCCTCGAAAAGCTCCTCGACCGCCTCCCCAGCCTCATCATCGAGTCGCTGCACACCACAGCCGAGGAAAACTGGATGGAGGTCTACCGCCAGCTCGTCACCCTGCACGAGCTGCTACTCCATGCGCAGCTCTGCCACGATGCTGAGGAGTACGCCTGTCTCGTCGATCAATTCATCAAGCTCGCGCAGCTCATCTCTGATCACTCGCAGATCAACATCAACACCTCCTCCATCTTCGCGCTGCTGCTCATGCAGGTACATATCCAAGACGAGTACAGCCCCGCGCCCAAAAAGAGCAAGCCCAACCGCCGCCAACGCAAGAGAAAAAGCACCTAGTGAGTGCTCTTTTCCATGCTATCTGGAGCGCATTACCATCATAATCTTATCTCACAGTGCTCACACTATTGCGTCAACAATGAAGATAATGCGCCCCAAACAAAGCTCTCTCGCGACTTTGAGGGGCGCGAGAGCTCCCCTTTATTGAGGTGTTTATCTCTCCCTATTGATGAATTCTTCGCGGCCTTCCGAATCCATGAGCATTTCATACAGCTCTTCTAAAGCCTCCATTTGCTCGGGGAAATCCTCCTTGAATGCAGGAATGATGTCATCTTTAAGTACTTTGGCGAGCTCTTCTAGATCTTCTACAGACTCGGCGAGCTCAACGAGAGCCATTGTTTGATAAATGTGAATCACCACCTCGGCCTCACGAGAGAGCTCTTCACGTGCGAGCACCTCATTGGCGTAGTCATAAATAGCCTCGTTATCACCCTCTAGGCTTTCGAGCTTGGCCTTGATTTCTGCAAGTTCGCTAGGTGTCTCTTCTGCTTGATCTTCGGCTTGATCATCATCTGCATCGGGTGGGGTACAGACGCCGTCAACGCAGTTAGGAGCATCGCTGCTCGAGCCGGTGACACTGGCAAGCTCGGATTTCAAACCACTGAGCCCCGATACACCACCGACGATGCGAGCGAGCTCTTTGCCATCAGGAGAAAGGATAATCATCGTGGGGTAGCCTCGCACCTTGAACTGCTCTGCATATTTACGATTAGCTGCTTGCTGAGCTGCGGGCAACTTCTTTTTACGAGGAAAGTCCAGCTCTACGAGCACAAAATGCTCGTCGGCATAAGCTTCAAAATCCGCTGTACTCAGCACAGTCTTCTTGAGTTGAATACAAGGACCACACCAGTCAGAGCCTGTAAAGATAACAAAAACGTTCTTGCCAGACTGCGCTGCTTGTTGTTGCGCTGCTGGAAGGTCGGTGCCCCAGCTAGCGGCTTGAGCGACGGGGGCGATAATTGCTGCCGTTGTAAGGCTTGCGAAAATGTATTTATTCATAGATGATATACTATCTAGTGATGATATAATATCCCCACTGTTAGCGTCAAGCCTTATTACAGACATTGCAGATACTCAAGAGGAGGCAGCTTGATGGGCTGCCTCCTCTTTGTGGTATTATGCTTTGTCTTGTGGTGCTTTGTTCAGCCACGGTGCAAAGAGCACGCTTGAGGCTGGGATGACCAAGAGATTCAACAATGTCGCGCTGAGAAGTCCGCCGAACTGCACGATGGCGAGCGGAGCGAGTAGCTCGCCGCCCGGCTTGTCGATCGCCCAGATGAGCGGTAGCAGGCCTAGGATGGTCGTCAGTGAGGTCATGATGATGGGGATCACGCGCTCGAGCGAGCCTTCGCGTATGGCCTCAGCGGCGCTCATGCCCGCGTCTTCCAAGTTGCGGTAGCGGTTGAGCAGGATGAGCCCCGAGCGTATGGCAAAGCCAATGACGGTGACAAAGCCCACCAGCGAGCTCACCGAGAGGATGGGATTAATGATATCCCCCGCGAGGATGGCTGACCACGAGTGATTCGCCGAGATCCACACCGCCGCGATGCCGCCGACGAGGCAGAGGGGGACATTGACGAGCGTGAGAAGCGCGCGTCGTATGCCGCCTAGGCTGCGCGAGAGCAGCAGCACGATGAGGGCGAGGATGATGCCTCCCATGATGTAGAGGCGTTGTCCTGCCTCTTCGCGGCTCTTGATGGTGCCGGCGTATTCGACGGTGCAGCCCATGTCCTTCATCACGGGGTCGAGATTTTCGCGGCAGGCTTTCGCCAGATCGCCGAGGTTGGAGTGGGGGGCGGGGTTGCAGGAGATCATCGCCTTGCGCAGGCCGTTGTCGCGCAAGATGAGGTTTGTCTCCTCGATGCGGTAGACGTGGGCGACGTCTTCGAGCTTGAGCACCTTGCCATTGGGGGCGAGGAGCTGGAGCTGCTTTACATCACTGAGGCTCTGGCGTAGATCGACGTCGAGGCGCATCATGATGTTCCATCGGTCGAGATTTTGGATGATCTGCCCGAGCTGGAGTCCATTGAAGGCGGCGGATACTTGCTTTGCCGCGTCTTCCATGCTGAGTCCGTAGGCAGCGAGTTTTTCGCGTGTGTACTCAATGCGCAGGGTGTCGACGAGGATCTCGCGATTCGCACGGGCATCGGCGACCTCGGGGAGGGAGTTGAGGATCTCGGAGGCCTTTTGCGCGGCTTCGCGGAGCTGGGCGAGGTCGGTGCCGTAGATATTAATGGCGATCTCGGAGGCTGAGCCCGATAGCGCGCTGCTGATGCGGTGCGCGAGGGGGAAGCCTATCATGCCTCCCATGCCTGGTACACCTCGGAGGACGGCGTTGATTTCGCTGCGTATGCGCTTTTGGTCGGCGTTGAGATCGACGCGGACGAGGAGCTCGGCGGCGCTGACGGGCTCGGCGTGTTCGTCATTCTCGGCGCGTCCCGCGCGTTGGGCGACGGATTTGACACCCTCGATTTTCTCGATGCGCTTCATTGCTTGCCTTGCCATGCGCTCGGTCTCGGCGAGCGAGCTCCCAGGGACGGCGTTGACGAAGACGGTGTAGCAGTCTTCATTGAAGGGGGGCAAGAAGCTCGTGCCAAAGCCGCTGGCGAGCCAAATAGCCCCTGCGCTGATGCTGATCATGACGCTGCACACGAGCTTGGGCCAGCTCATGCAGAAGCGCAGGATGGGCGCATAGATCGCCTTGATGAGGCGCGCGCTGACCGAGTCCGCATGGCTATTCTTTCTCTTGCTGGGCTTGAAGAGCAGGTAGATGAGCACGGGCGTGATGGTGAGTGCCACGATGAGTGAGGCGAGCAATGCCACCATGTAGGAGATGCCGAGTGGCTGGTAGAACTGCCCTTCGACGCCGCTGAGGAAGAGCAGCGGGGTGAAGACGAGCAGGATGATCACGGAGCTATATCCCATGGAGCTGAGGATCTCGCCCTTGGCATCGAGGATGACGCTCATCTTGCTCTTGCGCTCGCTCTCGGGGAGCTGGGCGTTGAGGTTGAGCTTGCGCCACGCGACCTCGACAAAGATGATGGCATTGTCCACCACATCGCCGACGACGACGGCGAGGCCGCCTAGTGTCATGATGTTGATGGCGAGCCCAAGCAGGGGGAAGAAGGTCATGCCGAGCATGACGGAGAGCGGCATGGAGAGCAGCGTAATGATGGCGGTGCGTACGTTGAGCAGCGTGAGCACGAGGACGACGAGCACGACGAGGGCGGCGATGAGCAGCGTCTCTTTCCCATTCTCCAGCGAGAGGGTGATGAAGTCAGACTGGCGGTAGGCATCCGTGTAGATGGTCATGCCCTTGGGCAGGCGGCTCTTGCGGAAGTCCTCGACGGCTTTGTCCACCTCGGCGGTGAGCTGCATCGTATTCGCCCCCGGTGCTTTCTGCACGGAGAGGATGACGGCGTCGCCGCCCTTAAAGCCAGCGTTGCCTCGGCGGGGGGCTCCTCCTATGCGTACGTCGGCGACGTCTTCGACACGCAGGATGCCGCTAGGGTGTGCCTCGATGAGGGCGCGCTTGATGTGCTCGGTGGTGGTGGCGCGGCTGCGCTGCTGGAGCGGGATTTCAAGACCGGCGACGTCTTCCAAGTAGCCCGCGGAGAGTGTGCTTTGAGCCTTGGTGATGGAGCTCTCTAGCTGGTCGTGCGTGATGCCCGCTTGGCGCATCTTTTCGGTGTTGTAGAGGACTTGGAACTCGGGGAGTCGTCCGCCGAGGACGGTGACTTGCCCGACACCAGGGATGGACATGAGGCGATTGCGCAGATGGTACTCCGCCATGCGGCGTATCTCCAGAGGGTCAATGCCCTTCTCTCCCGTGACGGCGAGCAGCATGATCTCCCCTGTCACGGAGATGATGGGCGTGAGCTCGGGGCTCATGCCCTCAGGGAGGGATTCGCGCACGGTAGCGAGTCGCTCAGCGACGATCTGGCGCGCCTTGTAGATGTCTGTATTCCAGTCAAAGTCAACCCAGACAAAGGAGAGCCCGCTGCCCGAGGAGTCACGCACGCCCTTCACCCCAGCCGTGCCTTGCATGGCGGCATTGATGGGGATGGTGACATACTGTTCTACCTCTTCGGCGCTGAGACCGGCGGCCTCGGTCTGGACGGTGACTCGGGGTACCTTGAGCTCGGGGAAGACATCGACGGGCATCTGCTGGATCACCCAGATACTGGCCACCGCCATAAAGAGGGTGGCGAGCAAGACGGTGAGGCGATTGCGTAGGCAAAATTCGAGA
This sequence comes from uncultured Akkermansia sp., assembly GCA_964370355.1. Lineage (GTDB taxonomy): Bacteria > Verrucomicrobiota > Verrucomicrobiia > Verrucomicrobiales > Akkermansiaceae > Akkermansia. Next base: position 9,835 of record CAYJJA010000083.1, read on the forward strand.
AGTGTATTCATGGATTAGTGGTCCTCTCCTTCGTGGAATTTGCCATCGGCGTGGTAGTGCCCCGTTTGCTTTTGCTTGACGCTGCCTCCACCGAGTAAGAATTTGAGCTCATAGCCCCCTGTGACGACGACATCATCGCCTGCATGGATGCCTGTCACGGTGCTCATGTCGCGCCGCGTGCCTAGCACGCTCACCTTGATGGCTTCGAACTCGCTTTCCGAGCGGCGGACAAAGACGATGTCATCGACTCCGACCTTGATGATGGCGGTGTTGGGGATGGTGATGCCCTGTTGCGCGGTGGCGTCTTGGTAGAGGTCGATGCGGCAGAGCAAGCCTGCTTGTGCCCCTTCTGGTAGCTTGTCGGCGACAAAGTAGAGCTGGCGCGTCTGGGTCTGAGGATTGACCTGATCAGAGATGCGTAGCTTTCCTTGCAGGCTGATTTGCTTGTTGCCAAGGGGAAGGGTGGCAATGGCTTCGCTGAATTGCGGTTGCTCGTTGCCGTAGAGACTCGCGGAGATCTCGAGGGCGCGGGGGTCTATCATCGAGAGTAGCTTGTCGCCCTGCTGAGCCCAGCTGCCTTGGCTGAGCTCGATCTGGCTGATGCGTCCGTCTTTTTTGGCGCGTATAGCGAGTAGGGTATGATGATCGTCGCGAATGATTTCTGCACCCATGGCGCTGGAGTGGAGGCGTACGCTGATGTTTTGCATAGCGAGTTCTTGCTCGGCGGCTTCTGCTTTTTTGAAGCGCAGCTGTTCCTCAAGATCGCTGTTGCGTGTGCCCGCCTTGGCGAGGGCATCGAGGCGTGCCTGTATGGTCTGCGTATCGGCAAGGAGGCGATTGTAGGTGGCCTGTGCGTCAGCCTGTTGGGCGATGAGCTCGGAGATGGCGGGCGCATTGATGGTAAAGAGGAGATCTCCTTTCTTCACGAGCTGCGCGGAGCGTACCTTGATGTCGAGGAGGCCTGCGCTGGGGAGCACGTAGCTCTCATAGGCGTGGGCGGGGGTGTCGAGGAAGCCATGGAGGCTGGTGACGAGATTGCGCTGTGCCTTGGGGGCTTTTTGGGTTTTGAGCGCGATGATGTCACGAGCGTGGGGGGTGACTGTGACGATTTCATTGGCTGAGCCATGGCTGCAATCAGGTCCATGCTCGTGTCCGTGGTCGTCGTCGGCTTTGTCCTCGGCATGCTCACCGTTGGGACCGTGGGCGTGTCCGTGGTCATCGTCGGCTTTGTCCTCGGCATGCTCGCCATTGGGACCGTGGGCGTGTCCGTGGTCATCGTCGGCTTTGTCCTCGGCATGCTCACCGTTGGGACCGTGGGCGTGTCCGTGATCGTCAGCGGGGGCTTCTTCCTCGGCATGCTCACCGTTGGGACCGTGGGCGTGTCCGTGATCGTCAGCGGGGGCTTCTTCCTCGGCATGCTCACCGTTGG
>CAYJJA010000084.1:0-5468 GCA_964370355.1 uncultured Akkermansia sp.
ATAATCCAGCCGAAAAGCACTCAAAAGATGCCTCGTGAAGCGATTTTTGACTTCCCCTTATTTAGAATAACGAGAATTTAGAAGTCCCCTCAGCTATACAGCGAGCCAAGCTCTCACGCCAATGGGGGATCTCCAGCGCGAAATCAGCCTTGATCTTCTTCTTATCGAGCACACTGTAGCAGGGACGCTGCGCCCTAGTCGGGTAGTCCTCTGTGGCAATGGGCGAGACCTTGCAGGGAAGAGCCGCCATCTCCATGATAGCATGGGCAAAGTCATACCAACTCGCAACCCCCTCATTGCTGTAATGATACAGCGACTTTGTCCCCTCCTGTATCTGCGGCAGCAGCGAGACAATAGCCGCAGCCAGATCCCCCGCATGAGTCGGTGTCCCCACCTGATCCGCGACGACACGGAGCGTGGGACGCTCTGCACCTAGTCTCATCATCGTCTTGACAAAATTCTGCCCATGCGCGGAGTAAAGCCATGCCGTGCGAATGACGATAGCCGTGGCCGCGTGCTGCAACACAGCCTCCTCACCGGCCAACTTGCTGCGTCCGTATTCAGAGAGAGGAGAGGTCGGATCATCCGGTCTATAGGGACGGTGGGCATGCCCATCAAAGACGTAGTCCGTAGATATGTGAATCATGCATGGTACAGACTTCGCGAGATTCACCGCACCTAGAGTATTGACGCGGCTACAAAGCTCGGGCTCATCTTCTGCCCTATCCACCGCGGTGTAAGCCGCGCAGTTGATAACAGTATCGACGCGATGCTCAGCGACAAAGCGTGCTACAGCCTCTCCGTCGCTGATATCGAGCTGCTCTATATCTATAAAGAGAGCTTCGGGTAAACGCTTGCTCAGCTCTGTACCGAGCTGCCCCTTAGCTCCTGTAACGAGTAACATCTTGGAATCCTACTAATACTTTATCTTTATCCGATACGACCTCATCCTCCTTGGGGATGAGCCAATCAATCCCCAAGCTGGCATCATCATAGCTCACGCCAATTTCTGACTCCTTGCAGTAAAAATTATCGCACTTGTAGACCAAAAGAGCCTCCTCACTGAGCACGGAAAATCCATGGAGAAAGCCACGGGGGATAAAGAACTGACGCTGATTTTGCTCAGAGAGCTCCGCGCAAAGGTATTGACCAAAAGTAGGAGAGCCCTCGCGTATATCCACCGCAACATCCAAAATACGCCCTTGAATCACCCTCACAAGCTTTGCCTGAGCATGCTCACCGGCCTGCGCATGCAGCCCTCGAATCACGCCGTAGCTGGATTTTGATTGATTGTCCTGCACAAAGTGATTGCTAATACCCATCTTCGCAAACATCTCTGCACTGTAGCTCTCAAAAAAATACCCACGTGAGTCTTCAAATATCCTTGGCTCAATAATATACAAGCCCTCTATCTCTGTCTTAATAAAGTTCATTATCCGATCATGTAACGCGACTCATCCAACTTAGGACTGAGAATTACGAGTAAGATACCAATCAATCGTTTTGACAATACCCGTGTCGAAGTTCTCATCAGCAGCCCAGCCCAGCTGATCCTCCAGCTTTTGTGCGTCAATAGCATAGCGCATATCATGCCCAGGGCGATCTGTCACAAAGCTAATGAGATCAGAGTAAGACGCAGCCCCTTCGCGCGGCACCTTCTGATCGAGAATAGAGCATATAGTATTCACAATCTGCATATTCGTACGCTCATTGCGCCCCCCTACATTGTAGGTCTCACCAGATTCCCCCTGATGATAGACAAGATCAATAGCCTTGCAATGATCAAGCACGTAGAGCCAATCGCGTATATTCTCACCCTTGCCATAGATGGGGATGGGCTCGCCGGCGAGGCACTTGCGGATGATGGTAGGAATGAGCTTTTCGTCATGCTGCTTGGGGCCATAATTATTCGAACAGTTTGATGTCGTGACATCCATCCCGTAGGTATGATGATAGGCTCGTACGAGGAAGTCTGAGCTCGCCTTGCTCGCCGAATAAGGACTATTGGGAGCATAGGGCGTCGTCTCGCTAAAGAGACCCTCTGCACCCAATGTACCATACACCTCATCAGTAGAAATATGGTGGAAACGGCATGACTCATAGCCCTGCTTATACTGCTGAGGAGCCTGCATCCAGTGACGGCGTGCGCATTCGAGCAGGTTGAATGTACCCACAATATTGGTCTCAATAAAGGGGCGAGGTCCCGATATAGAATTATCCACATGGCTCTCAGCGGCAAAATGTATCACCCCGCGTATATCATGCTGAGCAAAGAGCTCCGCGAGCTTCTGTTCATCACAGATGCTAGCCTGCACAAAGCAATAGTTTGCCATGCACTCACACTCGGATAAGTTAGCTAGATCGCCCGCATAGCTGAGTGAATCGAGGTTGATAATCGAATATTCGGGATACTTACTGCAAAAATAAGGAACAAAATTTGCCCCTATAAAGCCTGCGCCGCCTGTGATAAGAATTGTTTGAGACATAAATGTATTTACTTAGCGATGATATTTGAAATATAACGACGGTACTCACCCATGGGGAGCTCGTCAATGAGAGCCTGAAGCTGCTGCTCATCAATATAGCCACGATTATAGGCTATCTCCTCGAGACAAGCAAGCTTGAGACCTTGGCGCTTCTCAATAATCTGGACAAACTGCCCCGAATCCATGAGGGAATCAGGCGTGCCTGCGTCCAGCCACGCATTCCCGCGCCCCATAGGCACCACCTGCATGCGCTGCTCGGCAAGATAGACATTATTCAGATCAGTAATCTCGTACTCCCCGCGAGCGGAGGGTTGGAGCTGGCGCGTCTTCTCGACCACATCTGAGGGATAGAAATAGAGCCCCACGGAGACAAAATTCGACTTAGGCTGCGCGGGCTTTTCCTCGATGGAGACAGCCTGCATCTCAGAATCGAACTCCACGACACCAAAACGCTCAGGATCTGAAACATGATAGGCAAAAATCGTCGCACACTTCCCCTGATTCTCATCAATCCTCGTGCGGAAAGTCCCCATCTGCACCCCCATATAAAAGATATTATCTCCTAGGATAAGAGCTACATCATCACCACCTACAAAATCAGCACCTAAGATAAATGCCTGAGCAATCCCCTCGGGACGCTCTTGCACCACATAGCTCAGCTGGAGACCCAGCTGTGAGCCATCACCCAGCAGACGCTCGATATTGGGTGTATCCTGCGGTGTCGAGATGATGAGAATCTCTCGTATACCAAAGAGCATCAGCGTGGATAAAGGATAATAAATCATCGGCTTATCGTAAACAGGCAGCAGCTGCTTCGATGTCGTTTTGGTCAGCGGATAAAGGCGACTGCCTGAGCCACCTGCTAGTAAAATGCCTTTCATAGAAATGTAAAAATGTTTTGGGGGATATCCACGACTCTAGGGCATTATTTTTGCAAAGTCAAATCTAAAATTTGGAAGAGTCGAACTGCAGCTTGCAATTCACAACTCATAAGCAAAGTGTGGAAAACTCGGCTCTGTGTCATATCCGTCGCGTCAGAGTACCCCCTCTCACGCAAAGAGAGCGTCTATTACAAATACAAAAAATCATGATTATCAAAAATTTACCCACATAAAGACAAAAAACACCCCCTTGATTCAAGCAAAAATTTGGCAAGGTGATAGAGTACTATCAACCTGTTAGCGTGAAATATAGGGTTGAGTTGTCGTTAGGGGAAAGCTATACTTTAGGGGATCTTGAGAAATTAGCAGCTTCGGATTTTGCTAGCAGTTTGGATGAGAATTTGTGGCGTTTGGGTGCACATAGCGAGCTATGTAAGCCCAAAAAGCCGCAAATTCTCGCCAAAATGCTGCAAAAGACGTGCTGTGGCACTCATTTTCGAAATCTGCAATTTCTGAAAACTAATTTTGCAAGATCCCCTTTAGTTAATTAGAGACAGACACGCGCCTACAACGGGTCATCCATCACTCATCAATCTGCACATGAAAACATACAGCACACTACTAAGCCTTGCTGCTAGTATCCTCATCCTCCCTAGCCTAGACCTCGCCACGGCGAAAGCGATCAGCAGTCACAAAGAGATCAAAGGAGAAATCAAAAACGTAGCCTCCCCCCTCTACTTCTTAGGTCTCAAGCCTGAGGACTATTCCTATGTACGGCGTACGGCACTGATGCGCCATATCGTCGAGCTCTCGGGCAAGGGCAATCTCGGGAGCTCTCTCGACTGGGCGCGCGCCCATGCGGAGAAGGACCCGCAGGCACGCTACCTCTACGCCCTGCATGCAAGGCATGGGCTCGCTATGGAGCAATCCTATTCCACCATGCTCGAGCAGCTCCAACAAGCCGCCGAGCAGAATCACGCAGCCTCCATCCATGAGCTCGCCGATATCTACCTCCAAGGTCACGGCGTCGCGAAGGACAGCGAGAAGGCACTACAGCTCCTCCATCGTGCGGCGGAACTGGGAAGCAACGAAGCGCGCTGCAAACGCGCGTCCATCCTGCGCGAAATGGGCTTTCACCAAGAAGCCACACAGCTCTACCTCGAGGCGGCCAAGGCAGAGCTCCCCGAGGCTCTCTATGCACTGGGCATCGCCTACGCTAACGGACTGGGCATAGACAAGGACGCGGCCAAGGCCTTCTCCCTCATCGAGCAGGCGAGCCAGTCAAATCACATCGGAGCTCTCGCCGCCCTGCGTACCCTCTACCAGCTAGGGCTCGGCTGCACAGCCTCCCCCACCAAGGTCGAGGAGCTCAACCTCCAGCTCGCCACCCTGCTCGTCTACGACAGCGAGATCAAGAGCATGAACACCGCTTTCTGCACGGCAAGCCTGATCGCCAAGCGACTCGTGAGCAGCGCAAAAGACGGCTTCAAGGTACTCCGAGACAAGGCCGAGCAAGGCGACACTCAAGCCCAACTTGCGCTCGCGAGTGCCTACATCTCAGGCTACGGCGTGGAGAAAGACCCGCGCAAGGCAGTCGATCTCTACCTGCGCTGCCATGAAGCTGGCTCAAGCTACGCTACCCTCATGGCGGGAGCCATCCTCATGCACAGCCATCCCAAGAGAGCCGAGGCACTCCTACGCGCCGCCGCCGAGGCGGGAGAGGCCTACGCGATCGCCCTGCTCGCGCGAGCCTATCTCTATACCGAGCACAATCCCTTTGAATTTAAATACGATGAGAGCAAGGCCTACGAACTCTACCGCAGGTCGGCAGCGATGGGGGACATGCACTCCGAGTTCCTGCTCGGCATCATGCTCTTCAACGGCATGGGATGCGACAAGGACGTGAAGGAGGCGCGTGAATGGTTCGCCAAAGCCGCCGACAAGAACCACCCTCACGCGCTCACCGTTCTCGCCAAGTACGAGCGCTTTGACTTTCTAAAAGAAGGTCCCTCTACGCTGGAGCAGCGCGAACAACGCGCACTCCCTTACTACCTCAAGGCCGCCCAGTGCGGGGATGATCACGCGCAGTACCAGATGGCAT
>CAYJJA010000084.1:5478-11218 GCA_964370355.1 uncultured Akkermansia sp.
TTCTTCGTCTTCAACAAGAGTCGCGAAGAGAGCGTCTACTGGCTGGAGCTCGCCGCCGAGCTCGGCAATGAGCCTGCGATGGAGGAGCTCGCCGATGCCTATATGCGCGGGCATGGCGTGGCGAAGGACATCCCCAAAGCCCTGCGTCTCTATAAAAAGCTCGCACCACGTGGGAGGCAGGCCGCATCGCTGCGCCTCGCGCATATCTACGAGAGGGGCGCAGACGGAGTCCCCCGCGATGCCAAGAAGGCTCTGCACTGGTACAAGGCGGCTCATCGCGATCGCCTCCCGCAGACAGGTAAGATCACCGATCTCCTCCTCTGCCATGAAGTCGCAGAAGAGCAGAATCCTGCTCTCGCTTATCAGATACTGGAGGAGCAGTTCAATGGGCTCGTCGAGACGCATTACGATCAATTCCTCCAACTTGAGCTGCTGCTGAAGCTCAAAGACACGCGCTTCCCCCGCCTGAGTGGCCGCGAGCTCAAGCTCTGCGAGCAGCGCGCACGCGCGGGCGATGCGATGGCTCAGCATCAGCTAGCTGTCTATCATCTACGCGGGGAGTCGGGAAAGGTGAATGCCCAAAAGGCCTATGAGCTCCTCCTCGCAGCCGAGAAAGGCGGCTCGCCCGAGGTCTTACTCGATCTCGCGCTCTACCATCACAAGGGCATAGCCGCAGCTGTGGATCATGCCAAGGCGATGAGCGGCTATGACAAGGCGATTGCCGCTGCGCCATCTGAGGCCAAGATTCTTTTCTTTGCCAGCCTCTTTCATAGGCAGTATCAGAATTACGGTAGCATCCTGCGCGGTTGGGGCAAAGAGTACCTGCAACAGGCAGCTAAGAAAGGCTATGCGGATGCGATCTTTTTCCAGAATCTGAAGCTCTCTTCCTTCTTGATGCGTGATGCAGAGGCCTTGAAGGCTCTCTGCGGGATAGCGGATGAGGGTCATTTTGCGGCTCAGTTCGTGCTAATGAGGACCTTGACGGAGCACGACGCGCCCAAGGACGCTGGGACGGCAAAGCTCGCGATGAAGTACACGCAGATGATCGCCGAGCAGGGCTACGCACACGCACAATTCCTGATGGGCGTTTCCTATCAGTTGGGGGTAGCCGCCTTGGAGCTCGCCCCCGATCTCGAGAAGGCTATCTACTGGTTCACTCAAGCCGCCGAGCAGGGGCATACGTGGTCTCAGAATCGCCTCAAAAAGCTTCAAAAGAGCGAGTAGCTAAGACTTTCTTTATTCACATTTTGATACAGTAGAGAGGAGGGCATTGCGCCCCCTCTCTCTCTCTCTCTTTTATAATAATAATTTAAATCAGCACTCGAGCTACTGCAACAATCTCGTTATCCCTTCAAATGACCAAAAAACCGCCCTCGTACAAGCAAGGGCGGTTTCAATAAATTATTTTCTAGAGCATCTAGTCCTCTAGGCGTATCGTCTGATTCGCCTCGGGGATGATGACTTGGGTGTCTGGTAGCAGCTCATCGAGTGTCTTTTTCATCGACTCAAGAGCCTCGGGGTCGCCATGGACGAGCAAAATCGTCTCGGGCGCGAGCTTCACCGCATAATCGACGAGCGCTTGACGCGTCGCATGCCCAGAAAAGTCAAAGTACTCCGTGCGGCAGAGCAAGGGGATAGTCTGCTTACTCTTCTCGCGAGTCGCAACACCAGCCCCATAGGGCGTATCCTTCACCGCACCTGCAGGGCTATCAGGATCGCTGTAGCCAACAAAGAGGATGGAGTCATTCTTGCGAGGCAGCATTTGCTCGGCGAGCTGATGGGAAATCGTGTGCTCGCTCATCATACCGCTGGAGACGAGGTAGATATTACCAGCTGAGGCCGTGATCGCCCCCTTGCCGCGTCGGGGGAAGCTCTGAGTCTTGATGGACTCGCGAAGGCGATAACCAGGGTGCAGGCGCGGTGTGCTCTCAGAGAGCTTGTCATAGATGAGCGTGAGCTTGGTGCTCAAGCCGCCAAAATAGATAGGCACATCGGGGATGAGCCCCTTCTCGCGAAAGCGATTGAGCTCAAAGAGCAACTCCTGACTCTTGCCAAGGGCAAAGACTGGGATGAGCACCGCGCCACTGCCCTCCAAAGTCTCGCGTATGGTTGAGGCGAGACGTAGAAGCTCCTGCTCACGCGTGTAGTCAGCGCGACGCACCGTGCAGCCATGCGTGCATTCCATGATGAGGATATCGACATCAGATTGGGGAAGCTTAGCCCCGGGGATGAGACTCTGATTCTCAAATTGGACATCACCCGTATAAAAAACTCTCTTACCATCGGAGCCTTCGAGTAGGACACCACAGGAGCCGAGTACATGCCCCGCATCGCAGAGCGTCGCCAGCACACTATTGCGATGCCCGACGCGGAAGGACTGATTATAGCCGTAGGTCTGCCACTCACGCGAGAGCTTCTCCACATCGCGGTGGGTGAAAAAGGGATACTCGACAATGCCATCTTGCGTGCGCTTAGCTGTCATGACATTGACCGAGTTGTGCAGCATAGCATCCGTAATGATCGAGGTAGCGGGAGTCATCACAACCTGCATGTTTGGGTACTTGCTCTGCACGACAGGAAGAGTCCCTATGTGATCGAGATGGGAGTGAGAAATAAAAATTGTGTCGGGGCTATCTTCACCTATGAGAGAATAATTAGGCATTGCCGCGCTACCTTCTTTCTTGGGGTGCATACCAGCATCAAAAATGATGCGCGAAGATCCCCACTGCAAGAGGTAGGAGTTGGAGCCAATTTCTGTAGCTCCTGATAGATTAGTAAAGCATATCATGTTTGCTCTTTATCCTGCCCTACATTAGGGATTTTGTCAATGAATATTTCAGAGAGACGCTCATGTCAGAAGACTAATGAGGCGAACATCTCGAAAGCGGCCTCCAATTTTAAATAACAAATAATAATTATTTTTATATATGTAATATTTATGATAATTATACAATAGTTAGAGTGAAAAATTTTTTTTCAAAAAAAGAGGAAAGGAAAAACTAACAAAAAATAAGAGCTGCAGGAATTACATGATTCTTCCTTTTTCATTTGTTTTCAATAAAAAGCAATCTTAAAACAGAAGCATATATTATAAAGATCGTAATAATTATACACAAAAACAGCGAACAGTGACCCAAAAAAAGTGGTTTATTTTTGAACGATATATGATATAGTTTTGTCTACCATATAACGCTATGCGAGCTTATCGTTGTTATGCAAAAAAGGAGGTACGGATATGTCAGATTTAAGTGAAGAGGAGCTTAAGGTATTATTAGCTAGTCTCTACAAAGAGCCAATTAAAGACGAGAATTTTGAGGCGCGATTTACCGCGAGTTTTCACGATCGAGTCTTGCAGGGTGCTATTTGCACCTCACCAAGTCGGCGACTGTGGGATGCCGTTTGTCATTTTTTTGCCCACATGACTATGCCCAAGATGGTCTATAGCTCAATGACACTAGTCGCTCTCTTTACAGGCGTTTCATCGCTTAGCTACTTTCATGGCGACACAAGCCCAGGTCATAGGGCTAGAAAAGGTAGTCCCCGCCTCACGCACTTGCAGGCATCACTCAGCGACGCGCTGGGAGCCTCCATCACCAAAATGGACGAGGAACACAAGATGGACGATCTCGCCCTCCCTCCCCGTCTTGATATCCGTGTCTCCCCCAAGGCAGACACTCGCCCCAATTACACGGACATTGATGTGCTCCATCAATCGACTCACCGCGTCTTTGTCAACGATATGACCATACATGTCGAGCGCAACGAGCATGACACGACTTTAAATATCAAGCTCATCGACTCACACTGAGCGACTAGCTACGAGGGAGTTCTAAAATATATTTTTAGAGCTCCTTTTTATTGTGTTCACCTACAAAGGGTCGCTTTTTGACCTCTAGAGCATCTATGACAAAGTAGGCACTAGTGCAAGCTCGTCAGTGATGACTGCATGCTGATCAAGGGTGAATTGCCAGTGCCTTGCCGAGAATGACTCAGTCTCTAGCATCTCCTTGACATCCCCTAGAGTCTCGCCCGTCGGCGGCGGCGCAGCAGCTGTGCCAATGCCAGCAGGGAGAGACTCGCGGTGCTAGGCTCAGGGATGACAAAGAGGATGCGCAGTCCGCCATCAGGCAGTGTCTGCACCTTGTACTGCGAGTCGCGCTCAAGCATAGTGCCAGCGAGGCTAAAGGAGATATTGTACTCATCGGGCGTGAGCGTGATATCACCTAGTCCATCGCTGACGATGAGGTCAAAGACATCACCGCTGGTGGCAGTATCTATAGCAAGGCTGATGTTGTCCAGCGCGAGAAGGGAGCCCGCTGAGGCGATGATCTGCTCGCCATTGTTGATCTCTTCGCTATCGACCCCTTGGTAGAGAAGGGTGGTGACATCCACGCTCACGCCGCTTTGCATATTGAGATTCGCATCAATGTAGACGCTCTCGGCGTAGACCGCACTGCTATTCGCCACGCTCGTCTCGGCGAGGATGTAGATCGCTCCTGCTTGGCTCGTTGAGCTGTTGATACCCTGAGCGAGTGTGCCGCCGGAGAACTCGATGATGCCCGCATTGCTGATGGACTCTGCATCCGAGATGGAGCTCGCTGAGGTAGAGAGGATGCCGCGCGTGCCGACTTCAAGGGTGCTGTTGGCGAGACTCGCCCTTGTCTCGGTGCCGTCCTCGTGTACATAGCTGCCGAGCTGGAGACCGCCGAGATTGACATTGACATTCCAGTTGTTGATGGCGGCATTGATGCGGACATCGTAGCGTTGGTCGGAGATGGAGTCGATGATGAGCTCATTGGTGCTCGCGCCCTCGATACTGTCATTGATGGTGATGATGTGATCATTGAGTGCGGAGAGGGAGAGTGTGCTGTTGAGCGCGTAGATGGCGTTGTAGTCGCGCACGCCTCCCTTGACCGTCCTGCTAGTCTCATCGTAGCTGCTGCCGGTGACTTCGTAGTTCCCACTGAGCAGCACATCGCTGTTCTGAGCGATGATGTTGAGCGCCTTGCTGGATTCGAGATAGATGGCTCCGCCTCGGGCGTTGCTGCTGCCTGCGAGGGCTGAGCCCGCGATGTTGCCCGTGACATTAGAATCGACGAGGTAGATATTGCTGCTGGAGGAGGTGCCCTTGATGGAGAAGGCCCCGCCATAGCCTATCCCCGCCTCGGAGTAGCTGATGTTGTTGGAGATATTGCCTTGGATGCGCTGATTGTTGTCTCCGTATTCTCCTCCGACGAAGGTGACTTGCTCAAGCGCGATGGCACCGCCCGTCGAGTAGCTAGTGAGAGCGTGGGCGATATTGCCTTCAAAATTCGCGACGATATCACCCATGACGGCTTGGTAGGCGCGTATTGCCCCACCACCGCAGCCCCCCGTCGTGCCTCCTGCCTTGAGTGCGGACTCCACCATATTCTCAGAGAAGGTGGTGAGGATAGCTCCATCGACAGTACCGCCTATATTGCCCACCGTCCCGCCTGTACCGAGGTAGATCGCACCGCCGAACTCGGCCGAATTCTGGCTAAAGTTCCCATAGATGTTTCCAGCGACGGTGCGCGGCGTGGAGGGCGTGCCATTCGTACTACCTACATAGATTGCCCCTCCGCGTGCGTAAACTCCTGCGAGCGATGTGGTGGTGGCTGTCACGTGATTGTTGGTGAAGTCAGCATAGATATCCGAGGCGCTCGCCCCTCCGGTGAGAAAGATAGCCCCGCCCTCCGAGGTGTAGCCGTCTGAGCCTACC
>CAYJJA010000085.1:0-10662 GCA_964370355.1 uncultured Akkermansia sp.
TGAACGTACCCTTTATCGACCGACACATAGGCATCAACAGCGATGATGAGGCAGCCATGCTCCAAGCCATAGGCTTTGAGAGTCTCGAAGAGATGACCCAAGCCATCGTACCCAACGACATCATGTACCAAGACGAGCTCGCACTCCCCGATGCCCTCGATGAGCAAGAAGCCCTCGCCTACCTCAAATCTATCCTCGCAGAAAACAAGCCCGCCACCAGCCTCATCGGTCAAGGATACTACGGCACCTACATGCCCTGCGTCATCCAGCGCAACATCCTCGAAAACCCCTCATGGTACACAGCCTATACCCCTTATCAGCCAGAAATCGCTCAGGGGCGTCTAGAAATGCTCATGAACTACCAGACCATGATCTGCGGCCTCACAGGACTACCCATCGCCAACGCCTCCCTGCTCGACGAGGGCACTGCCGCCGCCGAGGCCCTCATGGTCAGCCGCGCCAACAAGTCCAAAGGCGACTGCTTCTTCGTTGACGCGAACTGCTTCCCCCAGACCATCGACGTGCTGCGCACACGCTGCGAAACCATAGGTAAGCGCCTCATCGTCGGCGACTGGAAGAGCTTTGACCCCGCCACCGAGCCCGGCCTCACCGGTGTACTCGTCCAATACCCAGACAATACAGGTGAAATCAACGACTACAGCGAATTCTTCGCCCAATGTCACGCCATCAAAGCCCTCTGCACCGTCGCCGCCGACCTCCTCGCCCTCACCCTCCTCAAAGAGCCAGGAGCCTTCGGAGCCGACATCTGCGTAGGCACCACCCAGCGCTTTGGCATGCCCATGGGCTATGGTGGCCCCGCCGCAGGCTACATGGCCAGCACCGACGCGCTCAAGCGCAAACTCCCCGGTCGCTTCGTTGGACTCTCCCTTGATGCCGAGGGCAAGCCCGCCTACCGCCTCGCCCTCCAAGCCCGCGAGCAGCACATACGTCGCGAAAAAGCCACCTCCAACATCTGCACAGCCTCCGTGCTCGCAGCTATCACAGCCACCTTCTACGCCATGTATCAAGGTCCCGAAGGCCTGCGCGAAGAGGCCACCGACATCCACGCGCACACCGCCCTGCTCGCCCAGTCCATCGAGGCTAGTAGCAGCCTTGAGCTCGTCACGCAAAACTACTTTGACACCCTGCTCATCTCCTGCCCAGAACGCGCCGATGAGCTCGTCGCCTCCGCCCTCAAAGCAGGCTACAACATCTACCGCGCCTCCGCCGACAGCATCTCACTCTCACTGGATGTCAACACCACACTCGACGACCTCGAAAAACTCACCGCCGCCCTCGGCATCAAGCTCACTGATGAAGTCAGCGTCCCCTCATGGAGCGAAAAGTTTGATCGCAGCAGCAGCTTCTGCGAAGAGCAATGCTTCACCAGCTTCCACACCGAGACAGAAATGATGCGCTACATGCGCCGCTTGGAAAGCAAAGACCTCGCGCTCAACGAAGCCATGATCCCGCTGGGCTCCTGCACCATGAAGACCAACAGTGCTGCCATCATGGCACCCTTCACATGGCCAGAAATCGGATCACTCCACCCCCTCGCCCCCCAAGACCAGTGCCAAGGCATGCGCACCATGCTCAAGCAGCTCGAAGACTGGCTCGCCGTCGTCACTGGCTTTAGCGGCTGCTCGCTGCAAGGCAACTCTGGAGCCGCCGGCGAATACGCGGCACTGCTCACCATCCACCGCTACCAAGTAGCCCTAGGACAAGGCCACCGCAACGTCTGCCTCATCCCCAACTCTGCACACGGTACCAACCCCGCCTCCGCAGCCATGACAGGCTGGAAAATCGTCCCCGTCCAATGCGATGAGCGCGGCAACATCGACATGGATGACCTCAAGGTACAGGCGGAGAAACACCGCGACGACCTCGCCGCCATCATGGTCACCTACCCTTCCACCCATGGCGTCTACGAAGACCGCATCAACGAGCTCTGCGATATCATCCACGAGAACGGCGGACAAGTCTTCATGGACGGTGCGAACATGAACGGCCAGTGTGCTGTCACCAGCCCTGGTCTCATCGGAGCCGACGTCTGCCATTTGAATCTTCACAAGACCTTCGCCATGCCCCACGGCGGCGGCGGTCCTGGAGTTGGTCCCATCTGCTGCGCTGCCCACCTCACCCCCTACCTTCCAGGGCACGTCGTTGAAGGCGATGAGCAAAGCAACAGTGCCGTCTCCTCTGCCGAATACGGCTCAGCCTCACTCAACGTCATCACATGGATGTATCTTGCCATGATGGGCTCAGGCGGACTACGCCTCGCCACCCAGCTCTCCATGCTCAGCGCGAACTACGTCGCCAAAAAGCTTGAGAACTGCTTCCCCGTCCTCTACTCTGGTCACGACGGTCTCGTCGCCCATGAATGCATCCTCAACACCAAGCCCATGCTCCAAGCGAGCGGACTCAACATCAATGATGTGGCCAAGCGCCTCATGGACTACGGCTTCCATGCCCCCACGATGAGCTTCCCCGTCGTCGACACCCTCATGGTCGAGCCCACAGAGTCCGAGAGCAAAGCCGAGCTCGACCGCTTCATTGAGGCGATGACCAAGATACATGCCGAAATGCAAGCCGTCGCCAGCGGAGCGGTGCCTGCTGACGATAATGTCTTGGTGAACTCGCCCCACACCGCCGCCCGCGTCACTGCTGACGAATGGACACACCCCTACAGCCGCAGTGAGGCTGCCTACCCAGGCACAGGACAGCGACAGCACAAATTCTGGCCCGCCTGCTCCCGCATCGACAACCCCTACGGCGACCGCAACTTCTGCTGCAGCTGCGACACCTTAGCTACAGCCTCAAAGGACTGCTAGACGCCATTTTACAGCTGTATATACATTGAGTAGGGGGCATTACGCTCCCTACTCACGCCTGGATGTCATTATATGGCAGCTAACGACCTAGCAGAGCGAGCGAAGCGCATCCACAGCCTTTTGCTTCATCTCAAATGGGCATGCCATTTGTGCCAGATTGAGACTTGAGGGGCTCTAGCTAATCATGCACGCGAAGCGTCGTTGCTGCATGAACCCCAGCCAACGTAATAAGCCCAATAAGAAGAAATATACACTTTATATTTTTAGGTCTTAAGAACTAACCTCTCTCCATATATTGTGGAAATGCGGGTTATACGCGGAATGTGTTTTACCCCATACAGAAACTGTGAATAGTAGCGAAATTACTTCCCACTATTGAAACTTCCTCTTGACACAAGAGCTGACAAAGTATTATAATTCATCTAGACATTGTATTATGCTTCTTTCTATTAAACAATATGGAGATCCAGTCTTACGAGCAGTAAGTGTTCCTGTGGATCAAGTCAATTCAGATATAGTCGCTTTAGCCCAAAATATGTTAGAGACGATGTACGCAGCCAACGGTATAGGGTTAGCAGCTCCACAAATCGGCCTCAATATTCGTATGGTTGTCATTGATATCCCTGAGGATGAGGAAGAGGAGACTCCCGAGCCTATTACCGTGAATGGAGAGCAACGCTCGCTCTACTCCATCATGCCTATGGTATTCATCAATCCTGAAATTGAGCCCTATGGTCAACAGGCACTCTTTACTGAGGGCTGTCTTAGCGTGCGCGATATACGCGCTAATGTAACGCGTCCAACCCGCGTACGAGCAACCCTGCAGCAGCTTGACGGCTCGGTAATGGAGCTCGACTGCGGAGGTCTCCTGGCACGCTGCTTACAGCACGAGTACGATCATTTGGAGGGCAAGCTCTTCACCGAGCGTGTCTCATCGGCGGTACGCATGACGCTAGCAAAGAAGCTTAACCGCCTAAAAGCCTCCCAGGGAAAGAGATAAACTCTAGACTTGAGGCTTCCCCTCTAACTACTGCCAAAGTAGTAATTCATAGTCAGTGTAGCCAAAGGAGCTTTCCTACACTGTCTATTACGCCCCTACTCTCGTCTACTAATCTTTTGGGATGAAGAAGTCTACGAGTCGAGCCTAGCTAGCAGCACTGACGCAGAAAGTAAAGCCCCGTATAGACTCGCGGGTCAATGAGTTTGCCAGCTGCTTGCTGCTGGATAAGCCACTCATCTATAGCCTCTATCTCAATCTCATGCACAGAGATACGCTCACTCTCCACACCCCCACCTCTTCCGCAGCGGCGTAGCTGAGTCGCGAGGAAAAAAGTGACCATCTCTGATGTGAGACCAGGTGAGGAGGGTCCTTGGAAGAGAGTAACAAGCTCATCAGCCTCATAGCCTGCTTCTTCAAAAAATTCACGAGCCGCTGCACTCTGCAAGCTCTCGTCCTCAGAGCTATCTCCGTGCAATCCTGCAGGAAAGCAGATTGTGAATGCCTGAACAGGTGGGCGAAATTCTTCGACCAAGATTACCCTCTTCTCCTCGGTCATCGCAAAGATCATCACCGCTGATTGCTGAGCACGACGTGCGCAATACTCCCAGCCTGTCGCGGTGACATTCAGCGTTAAGAATTTACCTTCATAAAGTAATTGACTCATATCAGTATCTAAAAATGAACGACCCAGATAATAATCTAGGTCGTTGTATTCTCATGATATAATTGCCTCGGACTTTACTCGCGAACGAGTTGCTGGTAGCGCTGAAGAATACGCTGCGTGATGGGTCCTGACTGTCCACCGCCAACAGGGCGCCCGTCTAACTCAGAGACTGCAATTACCTCGGCTGCCGTCCCCGTGAGGAAACACTCATCAGCAGTAATGACATCAAAGCGGTTGATGTCTTGCTCCTTGCATACAATGCCAAGCTCGGCGCAGATGTCGATGACAGCGAGTCGTGTAATGCCATTGAGCGCTCCTTCGGTGACAGGAGGAGTGATGACGATATTGTCTTTGACGATGAAAATATTGTCACCTGTGCATTCTGCTATATTTCCTTGAGCATTGAGGAATAAGGCTTCTCCTGCATTTTGCTGAGAGCATTCGATCTTTGCAAGTATGCTGCTAAGGTAATTAAGACTCTTTACTTGCTGACAGAGAGCATCCGCTCCAGCACGACGATAGGAGCTTGTGATGACGCGCAGCCCCTTTTCATACATTTCATCAGGATAGAGAGCAATGGTCTGTGCAATAATGATCATGCTTGGCTTAGGACACTTCTTGGGATCAAGACCTAGATCGCCCACACCGCGAGTGACAATAAGACGAATATAACCATCATCAAGACCGCATTGAGCTACAGTCTTTTTTGTCGCTTCACATACCTCATCGAATGTCCAAGGTAGATTGAGCATGAGATAGCTCATGCAGTGATAGAGTCGCTTGATATGTTCCTCTAGGCGAAAGATTTTGCCGCCGTAGAAGCGGATACCTTCAAAGCATCCATCACCGTAAAGCAAACCGTGGTCAAAAACGGAAATTTTTGCATCCTTCTCATCGACTAAATCGCCGTCAATCCATATTTTCATAATGTTGTCTATAACTGTGTTTACAAATATACGTGCGTATTTTACCACAGTAACGATGAGGAAGGGAAGCATAAAATTTCCAACTGTGATCAAAGCTCTCCCTGAGACAGCAGAAAGCCTAGGATTCTTTTCGCGAACAACTCAATCAAATTCAAGTACGCAGAGCGTTGCCTATCCCACATTATCTAGAGTCGAGCTGATAAGTAAGTTTTCAAGTAAACAGTTTTCTAACACGATATTTTAGATCCCCGTTTTAGTGATTACATCGTGCTTACCTGGGTGAATTGAAGCATTTATATTGAGAGAGTTCGGCTGTATTTTTCAACTACTATAACGAGAGAGATGAGCCTCTAGTTTGCATTCACTTTGTTGAGATTATCATATTTGGGCTCGCTATTGCTTGTGTTATCTGATACACTCGCGCAAAGCCTGAGTGGGCTTCTCATCACTACCTTTTAATCATCTATAATTCAGAATATGAGCACTACAACGCAATCCTTCAAACGCCTCCCTGTCGCTGTTATAGGCACAGGATCTTATGTACCCGAACGCCGTCTGACAAACTCCGATCTCGAAAAGATGGTTGCAACCTCCAATGAGTGGATTGTTGAGCGTACAGGCATTGAGGAGCGTCGTATCGCGGCACCAGATGAGAAAACAAGTGATATGGCGACTCAGGCCGCACGTCGCGCTATGGAGAATGCCAATATCTCCCCTGAGGATATTGACCTCATTGTCCTTGCCACAGTGACTCCTGATACCTTCACCCCCTCCACGGCCTGCTATGTACAGGCCAACATAGGTGCCAAGAATGCGGCAGCCTTTGATATCTCTGCCGCTTGCTCTGGCTTTCTCTATGCGCTCAAAACCGCCGTTCAATTCATTGGCTGCGGACAGGTCAAGACAGCACTGGTCATTGCTAGTGAAAAACTTAGCCACATCGTAAACTGGGAAGACCGCAATACCTGCGTCCTCTTTGGCGATGGCGCGGGTGCAGCCATCCTTCAGCTAGGAGAAGAAGGCGAGAACGCCAGCGGTATTCTCGCGACTGACATTGGCGCAGATGGCACGCTAACAGATCTACTCCGCGTACCTGGTGGCGGTACAGCCTTGCCTACGACAGAGGAAAACATCCACGAAAAGCTCTTTACGCTCGCCATGCGCGGCAATGAGGTATTCCGCCACGCTGTGCAGCATATGAAGGAGTCTGCGCTCTCGCTCATGGAGCGCACAGGGATCTCTGGCGATGATGTCGCTCTCGTCATCCCCCATCAGGCGAACTTGCGCATCATCAATGCCGTTGCCCAGCGTCTCTCGATTGCACCCGAGAAAGTCTTTGTCAATCTCCAAAAATACGGCAATACCTCTGGTGCTGCTGTAGCCATAGCCTTTGACGAAGCCCTGCGCTCTGGACGCGCGAAAAAGGGAGAAGTGGTCATCCTCGTAGCCTTTGGCGCAGGTCTGACTTGGAGCTCAGCCGCCATTCGCATCTAGTGATTTATTTTCATAGCAGCTCTCGCACTCATTTGATTATTTTGTTGTCAAATGAGTGAGAGAGCTGCTTGATAACTTTCCATCTATCTATTCACTCTCAGAACAAGTCTATATATTTTATGTCTTCGGATTCACCTTACAATACAAAAAATCCCTACCTAGCACCCGTTCTCGGACTACGCCCATTGACTAAGGAGGGCAGTGCGAAGGAAAGCTTTCACATCGACTTTAGCCTTGGAGATTCAGGTATCAGCTATGTGACTGGCGATGCCCTCGGGGTCATCCCACGCAATGATGAGAAGCTAGTTGACGCCCTCATCGCAGCCCTTGAGCTTGATGCTACTGCCATCGTACCCACACCCGATGGCGGTCAGTGCGCCCTGCGCGATGCCCTCATCTGCTCCTACGATATCACTAACCTCAAGAAAGGCAATCTCACCAAGTGGAATGCCCTCGCCCAGAGCGAGGCTCTCAGTGCCATTCTTGCCAGCCGTGAGCAGCTCAGCAACTTCATCTGGGGGCGCGACTTTCTCGACCTCGCTACCAATCCCGAGATGAAGGCGAGCTTCCCCGATGCCGCAAGCTTTGTCTCCATCCTAGGCAAAATGGCACCTCGCCTCTACTCCATTGCCAGCAGCCCTGATGCCGTCCCAGGACAGGTCTCACTCTGCGTAGGAGCGGTACGCTTCACCACCGATGGACGCCTCCGAGGGGGAGTCTGCTCTACCTACATGGGTGATCGTGTCAAGGAAGGTGATCTCGCTCGTTGCTTTGTCCATAGCAACAAGAACTTTCGCCTCCCCGCCGACGGAGCCACCCCTATCATCATGGTAGGACCTGGTACGGGCATCGCCCCCTTCCGCGCCTTCTGGCAGCAGCGCGTTGCCGACCAAGCGACAGGCCCTATGTGGCTCTTCTTTGGCAATCCCTATGCGGCCACCGATGGCTGCTACGAAGACGAGATCCAAGAACTCGTCGAGCAAGGTCTACTCAAGTACAGTGTCGCATGGAGTCGTGATCAAGAATACAAGATCTACGTCCAGCATCTGATGGATCAGAATGCCGAGGAGCTCTGGAAGTGGCTAGAGCAAGGAGCGGCCTTCTACGTCTGTGGTGATGCTCAACGCATGGCAAAAGATGTTGAAAAAGCACTACTCAGCCTTATTGAGAAATATGGCGAGCGCACAGCAGAGGAAGCGAAGGCGTATCTTGCCGCAATGAAGGCGGCGAAGCGTTATCAACGTGACGTTTACTAAAAAATCATAGGGGATCTGTACAATGCGTACAGGTCCTCGTTCCTCGCGCAAGATCTTTTTGCCTAGCAGTAGCCTTTCCTTCTTGCCTTTTTCAGCATCATCTCCTATCATAAGCGCATGGTAACAGATATTAATATCACAATGAAGACTAGCAAGGGTGACATCAATATGGTGATTTACGCCTCCAAAACACCCATGACCGCAGCTAGTTTTCTCAACCTCGCATCCAAGCAATACTATAATGGTCTGAGCTTCCATCGTGTGATCCCCAATTTTATGATCCAAGGAGGAGATCCAACGGGAACAGGCAGTGGAGGACCTGGTTATCAATTTGATGATGAATGTCACCCCAATTTGAAATTCGTCGGCGCAGGACAGCTCGCCATGGCCAATGCGGGGCGCAGCTGGACAGGCGGCGGAACGAATGGCTCGCAGTTCTTCATTACTCATGTCGCCACACCATGGCTGGATGGCAAGCATACGATCTTTGGCAATGTCCTGAGTGCAGATGATCAGAAGGTAGTTGACAGCATTGCTCAGGGGGATAAGATTCTCTCCGTTGAGATACATGACTCCATTGACGAGCTTCTCAAGGAGCAGTCTGCTCATGTGCAGTCGTGGAATAGCAAGTTGGAGATATAATAAGAGCTTTGCTCGCTTTCTTTATCTGAAGGGGAGATCTAAAATCCCGTTTTGAAAAGTTCTCTTATTAGCAACCCCTCCCAACAGCCTGTCTCGCGAGATCTTTTGGGGGTATTTTTTCCATTTTCAAGTCGAATAGGTCACTATACTCCGTCAAAAATGCAAAAAGTCCCCCTCAAAATCCTCTCGCGATTTCAGGCTGCGAGAATTGAGATCCCCCCTGAAAACTTTTTACAAAACATTTTGCATGGATATCACTCTCGCGTGATGAGGGTATCCATGTTTTTTTGCATCACGCGAGTCGCTTAAAACAGGATGATATTTGCCGTAGAAGATTTGCATATTGAGTATGGCGCGAGAGTGCTTTTTGATTCCCTATCCTTCGTCGTGGACAAAGGGCAGCGCATTGCCTTTGCTGGGCAGAATGGCGCAGGGAAGTCCACACTCATGAAGTGCATCGCAGGTGTGATTGAGCCGGATCGCGGTCGTATCGTTCGCCCCAAGTACAGTGATGTGGGCTATTTGCCCCAAGAGGGTATTCATATCAGCGGTACAGCCCTCGTCGAGGAGGTACTCTCTGCCTGTGGGCAGATTTTGGAGCTGCAAGCTGAGATTGACCATCTCTCGGCACAGCTCGCAGAGTGGGATAGCAAGAGTGAGCAATATCTGCAAGCCATTGAACGTATAGGTGACATGGAGCTCATCTTGCAGGAGCAGGACGAGGCAAGTATGAAGGCGCGTGTCGAGTCCATACTGAGAGGTCTGGGCTTCAAGGACAAGGATTTTGGGCGCGACTGCGGCGAGTTCTCCGGCGGTTGGCAGATGCGTATCGCCTTGGCAAAGCTCCTGCTACGCCAGCCAGATATCCTGCTGCTCGACGAGCCGACCAACCACCTCGACATTCAGAGTCAACGCTGGGTGGAGCAGTACCTACGCCAGTATAGAGGCGCGATTTGCATCATCAGTCACGATATTGCCCTGCTAGACGGACTAGTGACACGCACTATAGCCTTTCACCATGGGCGTGCTGAGGAGTATGCAGGGAATTTTTCCTTCTTTCTTCGCGAGAGCGTCGCCCGCAAGGAGGTCTTGCAGCGTCAGGCCAAGGCGCAGGAGCGCGAGATTGCTAAGACAGAGCGCTTTGTCGAGCGCTTTCGCGCCAAGGCGAGCAAGGCGACTCAGGCACAGAGCCGTCTCAAGCAGCTAGAAAAGATACAGCGCATTGAGATTGAGGATGATGATGCCATCATGAGCTTTCGCTTTCCCCCACCTCCAACGGGTGGGCATACGGTGCTCAAGATGGAGGGCGTGAGCAAAGCCTATGGAGCTATCGAGCTGCTCAAGCGCTATGATTTTCTCTTGGAAAAGGGCGATCGCATCGCCATTGTCGGTGTGAATGGCTCGGGCAAGTCCACCTTCACGCGCCTGATTTCGCAGAGCGAAGAGGTGGACACAGGGCTCGTCGAGTGGGGCAGGCATACGCATCTCGCCTTCTTCTCCCAGACGCATGCTGATGTGCTGGATAACGAGGCAACCATACTGGAGTGCGTCGAGGCGGCAGCCAGCCCGCAGACGCGCCCCTTGGTACGCAATCTGCTAGGTTGCTTCTTATTTCGAGGGGATGATGTCTTCAAAAAAATAGGGGTGCTTTCGGGCGGTGAGCGCTCACGTGTGGCTCTGGTGCGCATGCTGCTGCATCCTGCGAATTTTTTGATCATGGATGAGCCGACAAACCATCTCGACTTTCAAAGCCAAACAGTGCTCCAGCAGGCCTTGCTGGACTACCCCGGTAGCTACTGTATCGTCTCGCACAATAGGCAATTTCTCGATCCACAAGAGCCAAAAGCAG
>CAYJJA010000085.1:10672-11027 GCA_964370355.1 uncultured Akkermansia sp.
CGTGAATAAGGTTCTCGAATTCCGCACAGGAGAGAATCCACGTCTCTTTTATGGCAATGTATCTGCCTATCTAGATAGCCTTGAGCAGATGGAGCGCAAGCAAAAGCTCACGGCTACAACGGGTCAAAAGAATACAAGCAGCTCGGGCTCAGACCGCAAGGAGCAAAAGCGACGCGAAGCTGCTCTGCGTCAGCGACGCGCCCAGATTATCAAGCCTCTAGAGTCTGAGCTGCATACGGTAGAAAAGCGCATTGCCGCATGCGAAATCGAGCGATCCAAGATATGCCTCCAATTGGAAGACCCCGCCAATATGAGCGCCACTCCTCGCCTCATGGAGCTCCCCCCGCGCTCCCCG
>CAYJJA010000086.1:0-4997 GCA_964370355.1 uncultured Akkermansia sp.
GCATCTCCCATGCGATTATTATATCACACTACATTATATACTGCCAAGATAATAATCAGCGATTCCCTAGAAAAGCGAGCAGCTTCTTGAATGCCCCCCTGCGCTGCGTCTCTGACTGCGCTGAGCCATCCCAAGATAGAGGCGAATAGAAGGCATATTGCCGTCAGAATCCGCAATAGCGAGCATACGCAGCCTATCAAGAGCGGCATTGATCACCTTGGGGGAGAGATTAGGGATAGCCCTGATAGCATCCTCAGCCTGTTTGCGTGTGATAGAGCCAAGGGCTGCATCCTTCCAAGCCTCAGAAATGCGCTCAGCCGCCCTTCTGCTAGCTGATGGAGTAAGCAGCTTGCCGCCGTCCACATCAAGCCCGATGGAGTAGCTAGGATTCTTGCCTTGAAGCCTCCAAGAGCTCCACCACTTATTGCCGCGCTTCTTAATGCCGTTCATGTCTAGGGTTCGTTTTGTTGAATTGTCCTACTGTCCTACATCCCTGTACGACACTTTACACTACATTTTTATAGCAATCTATGAAACCCTATGCAATCCTAAATCACGTAACAGGGCAAAGATAAAGGCTTCACTGTTTCCAGTGAAGCCCTATGTTTTCTTGTTTTTACTACCACAGACGGGACTCGAACCCGTACAGCTCTCACCACAAGATTCTAAGTCTTGCGCGTCTACCATTCCGCCACTGTGGTGACATCGGGAGATATAAAAGCATAAATTCATTGCCTATGCAAGAGTAAAATGATTATTTCTGTCTTTTTCGCATGCTATTCTCAGTCGATCTACAAAAGCAGGAGATCGCGGAACAAGCTTGCGTTGTTCTTTAGCAAAAATTGTATCTGCATGATTTCAACGGAGAAAGAAAAGGGAGCACTACATCAGAATCGCTGTAGTGGCTTCTTATCTCAACAAAAAACAAATAACAAATAGAACTTCATCAATTTATAGAAAATCCACGAGTAGTTCTAAATTTAAAAAGTAAAAAAATCACAAAAAGAGCAAAAAAAAACTTGCTTTCTCATCGCGATTCCTCTATAATCGCCCCGCAC
Source organism: uncultured Akkermansia sp. (assembly GCA_964370355.1). Taxonomy (GTDB): domain Bacteria; phylum Verrucomicrobiota; class Verrucomicrobiia; order Verrucomicrobiales; family Akkermansiaceae; genus Akkermansia. The sequence goes on from CAYJJA010000086.1 coordinate 1,059, forward strand.
CCACCAAACGGTGGATCGCAAAAGGGTAGATTCCCGAGCGGTCAAAGGGGGCAGACTGTAAATCTGCTAGCAATTGCTTTCGAAGGTTCGAATCCTTCTCTGCCCATCCCCTAAAAAAGCCTGCAAGTCCGACTTGCAGGCTTTTTGCTTTACTAGACGTGTGCGGACTTGATAGACGCGGGCGGTAATGGTAGAATAACGAAGCGCGAGCATTCCACCTCCCCTCCCCTAGAATGGCTCTTTCATCCCCTATTTCTTATCTCATGTCTTGTTATCGCTCTGTTCTCTGTTGGGTCTTGATACTCTCGGGGCTGTTGATCCTCCTCCCCAGCTGTCAGGAAGAGCAAAGCTCAGCACAACGCTTTGCCGAGCAAGGAATCTTGCTCGTCGGCAACAATTCTGAGCCCCAGAGCCTCGATCCCCACCTCGCCACCGCCGTCTCCGATGGGCGCATCATCTCCACGCTCCTAGAAGGACTCGTACGCCCCGACCCGCAGGATGTCTCTCAGGTACACCCCGCCGTAGCCGAGTCATGGAGCTCGGATGATGCGGCGCGTGTCTGGCGCTTCCAACTGCGCGAGTCAGCTCGCTGGAGCGATGGAAAGCCTGTGCGTGCGCAGGACTTTGTCTATGCCTATCAGCGTCTGCTTCATCCCGAATTCGGCGGGAAGTACGCGCAGATGCTCTACCCTCTTGAGGGAGCGGCAGAGTACAACCGAGGTGTGAAGGGCTGGGAGCAGGTGGGCGTGAAGGCGCTCGACGATCGCACGCTGGAGCTCAGGCTCGTAGGCCCGACTCCGCACCTGCTGGAGCTGCTGCTGCACTATACATGGTTCCCCATTCCTGCGCATCAAGTCGAGACACACGGGGGCATGCTCAATCGCCGCAACAGCTGGACACGTGTTCCACATTGGGTGGGCAATGGAGCTTATGTGCTGCGCGAGCATCGCTACAATCACTTTCTTGAGGTGGCAGCCTCGCCGACCTACTGGCGCAAGGGGGAGCTGCGCAATCGCGGGGTGCGCTTCTTGCCCATTGTCAATGGCTTTACCGAGACTCGCATGTTCTTTGATGGCAAGCTGCATATTACCAACAACGTGCCTCCCGAGATGATAGCTTACGCGAAGAAGCACGGGGGGGAGCAGTTCATTCAATCCCCCTATTATAATAGTATCTTTTATCGACTGAACACGACGCGCCCTCCCCTCGACGATCTGCGCGTGCGCCGTGCTCTCTCACTGGCCATCAATCGCGACGCACTCGTCGAGCAGGTCGTGCGCGGGGCGGGGCAGGCGACGATGGGATTCACCCCGGCGAGCGCGGGCTTCTCGCCTCGCCTCGCAGCTCAGCCAGCCACCCAAGCGCAGCGCGAGGAGCGCGCGCGTGAGCTACTGCGCGAGGCGGGCTATGCGGTGCAGGGGAGTGCGGGGAGAGCCTTCCCCACGATTGAGCTCATGACGAGCTCGCGCGAGGTGCAGCGCATCATGGCGGAGACGATTCAGGCCTTTTGGAAGCAAGCACTCGGCATCGAGGCAGAGATACGCGTCTATGAATGGACAGCCTACAAGGCCGCGCAGCAGAATGGCGACTATGAGGTCTCCTCCTCGTCATGGAGTGGCGACTTCCTCGATCCGTCGAATTTTGTCGAGCTCTGGCGCGGCGGGGGGGGCAACAACAACACCGGCTGGGCGTCTGATGCCTACGATGCCCACCTCCTCGCCGCCCAGCGCAGCGCGAGCCGCGAGTCGCGCATGAAGCAGCTCGAAGAGGCGGAGCTACTCATGCTCAGCCAGCAGCCCATCATTCCCCTCTACTGGGGACATCGCACCTACCTCGTCTCACCGCTCGTGCGGGGCTTCTACCCCTGCCTGCTTGAGATGCAGCCCTTTGATGCCGTCGAATTCACCCACAGGCCCCACACACCCCGCGCGACCTCACCATGATCAAGCTCATCCTTCAACGCCTCGCTCAGGGGCTATTCGTGATCTTCACCCTCGTGACCATCACCTTCTTCCTCGTGCGCCTCCTCCCTGGCAATCCCTTCCTCGGCGAGCGCAAGCTGCCCGCCCACATCATGGAGCAGCTCCAGAGCCTCTACGGCATGGATCAGGGTGCTTTTGCTCAGTACCTTGATTACCTGAGCAACATCGTCTTTCACGGCGACTTCGGTCCCTCACTCATCAAGGAGGGCGTGCAGGTCAGCGACATCCTCATGCAGGCCTTCCCCGTCTCGCTGCTCGTAGGGAGTCTCGGCATGCTCATAGCACTGCTCATCGGCATCCCCTCAGGGATGCTTGCGGCCTACTACCAGAGGAAATCACTTGATTATGGTCTCATGTTTCTCGCCCTCTTGGGCATCTGCCTCCCCGCCTTCGTCATTGCGCCGCTGCTAGGCGGGACACTGGGGCGCTACGTCCCCGGTCTCAGCGTCGCTGGCTGGGACAACTGGCTCTGCGCCGTGCTGCCCAGCCTCACCCTCGGGCTCATCACAGGCGCGTATCTGGCACGCCTGACGCGTACTGGGGTCATTGAGGTACTCTCTGAGGACTACATACGCACCGCACGTGCGAAGGGGATGAGCACCGCGCGTCTGCTCTTTGTGCACGCGCTGCGCGGGGGGCTCATGCCTGTCATCTCCTACCTAGGTCCCGCCTTTGCCGCACTCATCACAGGTTCTTTCGTCGTCGAGAGCTGCTTCCAAGTCCCAGGGATGGGCACGCACTTTATCAATGCGACGACGGACCGCGACTACTTCCTCATCCAAGCCCTCGTCCTCTGCTACGGCGCACTCATCGTATTGGCCAATCTCACGGTGGATATCCTCATCATCCTCATCAATCCACGTATGCGCCAGAGTGCGGTGCAGTCCTAAGCCAACAAGGTCTCACCCGCGCCATCTCCCCCACCCCTCATCATGCCCTCCCCCTCACTCGAACAAGGACGCTCCCCCGCCCAAGAAGCCATGGCTCGCCTGCGCGACAATCGCGCCGCCATGCTCTCCATCGCCCTGCTGCTGCTCATGCTGCTGCTCTGCTACGCGCTGCCGCTCTTTTCCTTCGTCGCAGATCCGAATGTCACACAGCTCTCGCGCATCGCCGAGTCCCCCTCATGGGAGCATCCCTTTGGCACAGACCAGCTGGGGCGCGACCTCTTGGCACGCGTCCTCTACGGCGGGCGCATCTCGCTACTCGTCGCCCTCGTCGCCAGCGCGGTCTCGCTGCTCATCGGGCTGCTCTATGGTCTCGTATCGGGCTACGTGGGCGGACGTGTCGATGCCATCATGATGCGCGTGGTGGATGTGCTCTTTGCGCTGCCCTTCATCGTGCTCGTCATCGTTTTCTCGCTGAGCATTGAGGAGCCCAGCCGCGAGCTCACTACATGGGTGGTCGCGAGCACAGGCTGGTCACAGGCCAGTGTCGCCCCGCTCATGAGCCTCGTGCCGCTCTTCATCGCCATCGGAGCACTGGGTTGGCTAACGCTCGCTCGCATCGTGCGCACGCAGACCATGGAGATCAAGTCCCAAGAATACGTCCTCGCCGCGCGCTCGCTCGGTCTCTCCCATCTCCGCATCCTGCTGCGCCACATCGCACCCAATCTCCTCGGCACCGTCATCGTCTACACCACGCTCGCCGTCCCTGGTATCATCCTGACAGAGTCCACCCTCTCCTTCATCGGGCTAGGGGTGAAGGCTCCCAATTCCTCGTGGGGGACGCTCATCAAGGAAGGCGCGGATCGCATGGAGATCGCCCCGCAGCTGCTCATCTTCCCCGCGATTTTCTTTTCGCTCACCCTCATCGCGTTGAACTTCCTCGGCGACGGCCTACGCGACGCCCTCGACCCCAAGGGCAAGCAAGACTAATAACGCCCTCCCCTTTCCCCTACTATGTCTAGGACCCCCCCCCCCCCCCCCCGCCCCCCCGCCGGGCACACGGCCCGCCG
>CAYJJA010000086.1:5007-8171 GCA_964370355.1 uncultured Akkermansia sp.
CCTGCCCACCCTCATGGGCTACCTCCACGCCCATGGCGCACGGGGCTACGTCACGATGAATATCCTCATCTTCCCCCATGAGCTCGACGAGGCCGCGCGCTACCTCCAGAGCCTCCATGAGGCGCGTGTCGATGCCGTCATCATCCAAGACATGGGGCTGGCCGCCTACATCGCTGAGCAGAAAAGGCTCGGACACTGGGACTTTGAGCTCCACCTCTCCACCCAGATGACGCTCACCGCCCCCGAGGCTCTGCGTCTCGTCGAGGAGCAGCTCCAGCCCGAGCAAATCGTGCTCGCACGCGAGCTCTCCCTCAGCGACATCGCCGCCTGCGCGGCCGCCACGGACAAGCGCATCGAGGTCTTCTGCCACGGAGCACTCTGCGTCGCCTACTCGGGGCAATGCCTCACCAGCGAACGCCTCGGACAGCGCAGCGCGAATCGAGGTGAATGCGCCCAAGCCTGCCGCATGCCCTACCAACTTGAGGTCGATGGCCGCCTCCGCGACATGGGCGAGACACGCTACCTCTTCTCCCCCCAAGACCTCTGCGCGCAGGAGCGCATCAGCGAGCTACTCGCCGCCGGTGTCCATAGCTTCAAAATCGAGGGTCGCCTCAAGAGCCCCGCCTACGTCGCCGCCACCACGCGCGCCTACCGCCACGCACTGGATGCCGCCATGGGCAAGTCGCAGCTCAACACCCAGCAAGCACTCCAGCAAAAGCAGCAAGACCACTACGCCATGCAGATGACCTTCTCGCGCGGCTTCTATACTGGCTGGCTCGATGGCAGCAACCATCCCGCGCTCACGCATGGACGCTTTGGCAAAAAACGCGGCGCACTCGTCGGGCGCATCGCCCGCATAGGCTACAGTGCGATCGAACTCGACGAGCCCAGCGACATCCCCATCGCCAAGGGCGATGGATTCGTCCTCGATGCGGGTGAAGACCGCAATGAGGAGCAAGGCGGGCGCATCTGGAAGACAGAGCAGGACGGACTCCAGCTCTTCTTCCACGGCAAGGCGAGTAAGATTGATTGGTCACGCGTCGAGGAGGGACAGCTCGTCTGGAAGACCTCCGATCCCGCGCTTGAGCGTCAACTCCATCAAAGTTGGTCGGGCTTCCCCCGCCCCAAGCCCCAGAGGCAAGGAAGTGGCAACCAGCTCGACATCCACCTCTCGGGCAAGATAGGCACGCCTCTCAGCCTCAGCTGCCGAGGCATCACCCTCAAGAGCGAGCAAGCCCTCCAAGAAGCCCAGCGCCACCCCCTCACCCCCGAGAGCATCGAGAAACAACTCGCGCGCCTCGGCGACACCTCCTACGAGCTGGGCGCATGCAGCTACGATCTCCCCCGCAACGCCATGCTGCCCGTCAGCCAGATCAACGCGATGCGCCGCGAGCTCATCGCACGCCTCGATGCCAAACAGGCTGTCCAGCAAGCAATCAACTCCACCAAGGTCTACCAGAGCCCACGCGCCACGCCCAGCAAGCGCGTCAGCACCAGCCCCCGACCCAGCGCAGGACTCGCCGCGCCGCCTCTCCCACGCGAGCTGCGCCCCTACCAGCTCCACGCCCTCTGCCGCGACGCCAAGCAGGCCGTAGCTCTCGCGGAGCAAGGACTGATCAAGCGGCTCTACCTCGATCTACCCACCCTCAAGGAGAGCAGAGCCACCCTCGCCACGCTGCGCGACATCGCCCCCGATCTCCCCATCTGGCTCACCACGCTGCGCATCTACAAGTCCGCCGAGCAGGCCATGCTACGCCCCCTCCTCAAGAGCGGAGCCGATGGCATCCTCGTGCGCAGCCTCGCCGCCATCCCCGCGCTGCAAGCCGCGGGCATCCCCATGGCGGGTGACTTCTCGCTCAACTGCGCCAACGGGCTCAGTAGCGCCTTCTGGCAAAAGAAAGATCTGCAATCCTGTAGCATCTCCTACGACCTCAATGCCGAGCAGGTCGCGGGACTGCTGCGCCAGTGCGACGCCAGCTTCATGGAGCTGACCATCCACCAGCACATGCCCCTCTTTCACATGGAGCACTGCGTCTACTGTAGCTTCCTCTCGCAGGGCAGCAGCTACCGCGACTGCGGCCGCCCCTGCGACTACCACAAGGTACGCGTCAAGGACCGCGCCGACATGCTGCACTACCTACGCAGCGACGAGGGCTGTCGCAACACCCTCTACCACGAGCAAGCCCAAAGTGCCGCGATCCACCTCCACGCCCTGCGCCGCCTCGGGCTGACGCAACTGCGCATCGAGCTACTCGACGAGCTCCCCTCCGAAGCGACACGCGTACTCGACCTCTACGACAAAATCCTCGCCAACGACGGACGCGCCGACCACCTCATCCGACAGCTACGCGCCATGAGCCGTCTGGGACTCTGCAAGGACGCGCTTTAAAACAAGAGCAACAATCACAGTATGGGCGAGAGCAAGGCACAGATATTCGTCGTCTACCACACAGCGGCTCCTCTCTTTGAGAGCGAGCTGCTGCGCCCCATCCAGACGGGGGCAGCCCTGAGCAGCGAGAGACTCCCCATGCTGCATGACGACACAGGCGTGCACCGCTCGCAGCAAAACCCCTCTTGGTGCGAGCTCACCGTCCTCTACTGGATATGGAAGAACGCCCTGCACGCCACCCCCACATGCGACTACTGGGGACTCTGCCACTACAGACGCTTCATGAGCTTCACGCGCAAGCCCTCTGGTCAGCAGCGCAAAATAGAAATCACGCGCTTCCAGCGCGACTTTGACAAGCACTTTGCCCACGCCCCCTGCCTCAAGGACTACGATCTCTACCTCCCCGAGAGCTACGACTGCTACCCCCTCAGCGTCGAGCAAGACTACCTCGCCGCCCACCATGCCGAGGGCTGGCATCTCATGAAGCAAGTCCTCATCGACCTCCACCCCGAGTATGAATCCGCCATGCACGAGACCTTATCGGGCTACAAGATTCACTTTGCCTTGAATTTTGTGATGCAGCGCGATCACTTCGATGCAGCCATGAGCTGGATCTTCTCCCTCGTCGAGGAATGGCAGCAGCGCGTGAACGCTCTGGGGCTAGAGTCCAACCTCCCGCCTCGCCTCACAGGCTACATCATGGAGCGATTCATCAACATCTGGTACTACTACCAACAGCGTGAAAAGCAGCTCTGCGTCAAAGAGGTCTACAGCT
>CAYJJA010000086.1:8181-10887 GCA_964370355.1 uncultured Akkermansia sp.
TGCTCGTCGCCAAGATTCCTTGGTGGAAGCGTACGCTCATGAGCCTATGGCACCATCTCCCCCTGCCCCTCACCGCCAGACGCGCCCTCCAATCACGTCTACGCCAAAAGCATACATGCGCGTAGCGCGTATGACAAAGCCGCGGGCGTACTCTGATAAAGCTTGCTATACCTATCGTCATTATGCCATAATGCTGCTGTTAATTATATGATCGATACCTTACTTTCTATTTTGCAGACCGTGGGCCTCATACTCATGGTGATCATTTTCTTCAATCTCATGATCTTTGTCCATGAATTGGGACACTTCTGGGCGGGACGCTGGCGCGGAGCCTACATCGACCGCTTTCAAATCTGGTTTGGCAAGCCCATTTGGAAAAAGAAAATCAACGGCGTCGAGTGGGGGCTAGGCTGGATCCCCGCTGGTGGCTTTGTCTCCCTCCCTCAGATGGGCGACATGGAAGCCATTGAGGGCGAATCCCTCGATCACCAAGCACTCGCCAAGCACAAGCCACTCACAGCACTGGACAAGGTCATCATCGCCGCCGCAGGTCCTCTCTTCTCGCTACTGCTCGCCTTCGTCTTTGCCATCATGGTCTGGGCGGCGGGCAAGCCCACCGTCAGCATGTCCAATACCGTGGGCTATGTCGTGCCCGACTCTCCCGCTGCCGCCTCGGGGCTACTCGCGGGAGACCGCATCATTGCAGTGGATGGTCAGCCCGTCACCGAATGGGTGGGAGATATGAAGGGTGTCAGCGAGACAATAGCTCTATCAGAGAATGAGAAAGTCACCCTCACCATCGAGCGAACACTAGCCGATGGATCGACGAAAAAGATGGACATCCTCAGCAGCTACGAGCTCCCCGACACCTCATGGTGGCAGCGCAGTGGCATGCGCCGCATCGGTGTCATGCCCAGCTATGGCGCGACCGTGGGTGCCGTCAGCCCGCACTCCCCCGCCGAGCAAGCGGGACTCCAGGTAGGCGACAAGATCATTGAGCTCAATGGGACTCCCATTTACAACCCCGAGAGCATCATGAGTGTCAGTCAAGAGGGCAAGCCCCTCACCCTGACCATCATGCGCGGAGATGAGAAAAAGCAAGTCAGCCTCACCCCTGTCATCCCTCTCAACTGGAAAGAGCAAGAAGGCGCGCGTGCCCTCATGGGCATAGGCTGGGCCGCTGATGACATCAGCATGTCCATGCAGCACCCCGACCCCTTCTCCCAGATCACCCAGAGCCTTCGCTGGATGAAGGAGACTCTCGCCAAGGTCGTGAGCCCCGGCAGCGATGTCGGCGTCGAGCATCTCAGCGGTCCTGTCGGGATAGGCAGTCATATCTACACCATGCTCACCGCCCCCGAGGGCTGGCGCTTTGTACTCTGGTTTGCCGTCATCTTGAATGTGAATCTCGCCGTGCTCAATATGCTGCCCCTCCCCATCGTCGATGGCGGGCACGTGGTGCTGGGCATCGCCGAGATGATTCTCGGTCGTCCCGTGCGCGGTACGGTGCTTGAGCTCGTGCAGACGGGCTTTGTCTTCCTACTCATGGGCTTCTTCCTCTTTGTCACCTTCAAGGATGTAGGTGATCTCTTTGGCGGTGGCTCGGATAAGGCAAAGTCGGAGCTGCCCCAGCCTGTCTTTAAGCAATAATCCTCCCTCTCCCTCTATTTCCCCCCCTCCTTGCCTGATGCGTCTGCTCAATCCCCTCATCTTTGTCCTTCTGATTGTGCTGCTCGGATGGAGCGTACGCGTGATGGCGCAGGAGGAAGATATCGCCACTTGGCTCGTCGCCAGCTATGGTAGCTTGCTGGCGGTGGGTCTCATCGTCAATCTCGCCATCATCATCGCGCGCGGATTTGCCAAGAGAGCCGCCTTCGGCTACTGGGGCTGGCTGATGGCTTACTTCATCGTCGCCTGCTGGATACTCAGTGGCAGTGTGCCGCTCTTCTCGCTACCGCAGATACACCGCGACTTTGACGCGGACAAGATCAGCTTCACCTCCCCTGAGCTCCAGCAGGGAGAGGCTCAAGTACAGGCTCGCGACTTTTTGAGCCTCGTCGTCGCAGGTGATAAGGACAGCGTAGCCGCACAATGCCCCGCGCGTTACGCGATAGACTCAGAGCCCGCCATCATTGCTGCGGCTCTTGCTATCGAGTACCGTCGTCCTCAACTGCTCGCTTATTTCCTTGATCAGGGGCTCTCGCCCAATGCCCGCTATGAGGAGAACACCCTGCTCTCTCTCGCTGTGAATGCGTCTCGCCTCAACGACGTGAGAGCCCTTCTCAAGCGCGGAGCAGATGCGAATCTCCCCGATGCAGAGAGTAACACCCCGCTCATCATCGCAGCCTTGCTCCAAAGCAAGCAGCTCATCTCCCTGCTCTTGGAGGCTGGAGCAGATCCCAGTATCAAGAATCAAGACGGCTATAGCGCGGCAGATTACACGACCCGTGAAGACCTGCTAGAGCTTTTGACGGAAGCTTAGAGATAATACTTGATTCATAGTCAAGCAGTCTGAACTATCTTTTATAAAAAAAACAGAAAAATATCTTTTTCTCTTGACTTTTCATAGAAAAATCACTATAATGATCCCGTGCACCGGCAACGGAAGCACAACCTCCCGAAAGGAAGAACAAGTCTGGTTCGTCTAGTGGCCTAGGACTCCCGCCTTTCACGCGGGCAACACGGGTTCGAGTCCCGTACCAGATG
>CAYJJA010000087.1:0-10694 GCA_964370355.1 uncultured Akkermansia sp.
TCCCCCCTCAAATAAAGAAGAATGCTCTCTTTTTGCTTTTCAAATGCTATCTATCGTGTACAATAGAACTGTTATGAAAAACTTTCCAGCCATATTAGCCTTAGTTAGTGCGTTTAGTGGGCTTAGTTGTTATACGTATGCTCAGGAGAGATTTACCGCGAACGAAGAAATTCTCGAGTTTGAAGGCGAAGTCGCCTCCGTAGATCCAGCCTTTAGCTCACCCACAGCCCTCTCATCCAGCTCGCCTATTGACACGAGCCTGAGTCGTTATAGATTCACTCAACAACAAGCGCAAGCTGGCTACACCCTGCCTGAGAGCACGCAGAGCAGCTCCTACCCAGGCTACAGCAGTCCAACAGGAGAGGTCGCGAAATCGCGCCTCTATCGCAAGGCATCGGTGATTTTTGAATACTTCGGCGATCAACGCATCAAGCAAAACTCTCAAGACTTTAGCTACAGCAATCTCTACATCACAGCCCCGCTGCGCAATCCGCGCAAGAATTCATACAAAGGTTGGCACTTTGCCCTCTCGCTCAACATGCGCTTTACTTGGATTAATGAGCAGCAGGACGATCTCATTCGAGAGAGCACGCTCTATACGACAGCTCTCGTTGGCTCACTGATCTACAATATTGATAAGAAAGCTCAGCTCACTCTGGGGATGACCCCGCTGATCTCGACGGATTTTGACCACATTTCTAGCTCCAGCTTTTATCTCGGCACCTTTGCCGCGCTGTCTTACAAGGCAAGCTCCAAGATACATGTCATGCTGGGTCTCTCCTACACGCCCGAGTACTACAGTGAGGACTTCTGGCCCTTGGCGAATGTGAATTGGCAAGTCGCGCCCACGTGGATGCTGCGCGTGCAGGCACATCGTCTCTCGCTGATAAAGAAATTCACCTACAATAGGAGGCAAGGCAATCCTATAGAGTACGGTGTGGGCCCCTTTGCCCAGTGGAACAACTTTCTCTGGAGTGTCAAAAGAGACGGGCACACGCAGCTGATGCGCATGGACAGCTTTCTCATCGGCATCACGAGCTATGTGAACATCATGACGCGGCGTCAGAATATGACGCGCATCTACGCGGATCTGGGCTTGAATTTCGCGCAGAATATAGACTTTGAAAACAAGAACACAGGCCATACTATGAATCATTACAGCGCACGCCCCGGCCTCTACGCCCGCATAGGTACTAATATTTCTTTTTAAAATTCAAGCAAGAATCATCTTTTTACTCGCTTTAATACAACGAGATTGCTATAGTAGCTCCAAGAAACCATGAGTGATCCCAGCACCAGATCTTATCGTCGAATCCTCCTAAAGCTAAGTGGCGAGGCATTGCGCGTCCCCAATAGCAAGGATAACATATCCCCCGAAATCGTCGCCCGCATCGCAGCCGAAATCGTCGCCGCCCAGCGGCAAGCCCACCTCCAAATAGCCGTCGTTGTCGGCGGGGGCAACATCTGGCGCGGTGCCAAGGCAAGTGTACGCGGCATGGATCGCGCCACCGCTGACTACGTGGGCATGCTCGCCACTGTCATGAATGCGCTCTCCATTAGCTCAGCTATCCAAGAGCTCGGTGTGGACTGTCATGTGCAGAGTGCCATTGAGATGAAAAATGTCGCTGAGCCCTATGTCCGCAACAGTGCTCGCGCCCAGCTGCGCAATGAGAGCATCGTCGTCTTTGGTGCCGGTACCGGCAATCCCTTCTTTAGCACCGACACGGCGGCAGCACTGCGTGCCTGCGAGATCAATGCTGATGTCGTCATGAAGGCGACCTCTGTCGATGGTGTCTACACCGCCGATCCCAAGACTGACCCGACAGCGACGCGATTCGACACCATTAGCTATGAGGAATGTATCTCACGCGACCTCAAAGTCATGGATCAAACCGCCTTCACCCTCTGCAAAGATAATAATAAGCCCATCATCGTCTTTGACATGCACCAAGAGGGCAATATCACACGCGCCCTACTCGGCGAGAGCATAGGCACGATCATTGATAATTAAGATTTTTACATCATTATTACATACATAAGACAACTATATGGACGAAGAAACCCTCCTATTTGAGACCGAAAGCACCATGGAATCAATCATGCAGCGCATGAGCGAAGACTTTGACGGCGTACGTACAGGCAAAGCCTCCCCCGCGCTCGTTGATAACATGGATATTTATATCTCCAGCTATGGTAGCTCTATGAAGCTCAAGAGCATTGCCGTGGTCTCCGCTCCCGATGCCCGCAGTATCCTGATCCAGCCCTTCGATCACAGCACCCTGCACGACATACGCAAGGCCATCGAAGAGAGCCGCCTCAACCTCAATCCCGTCATCGACGCACGCTCCGTACGCCTCCCCATCCCCGAGCTCTCTGGTGAGCGCCGCAAGGAGCTCTGCAAGTTTATCAAAGGTCTTGCGGAGGACACCCGTGTGCGCCTTCGCGCTGCTCGCAAGTCAGGTATGGACGGCATCAAGAAGCTCAAAGCTGACAACGTACTCACCGAAGATGGTGTCCGCAGCGCTGAGGACAAGGTGCAAAAGCTCATCGACAAGTACGTCAAAGTCGTCGACGAGCAAGTCGTTCTCAAGGAGAAGGAAATCCTCACCGTCTAATCCCCATCACATAATCGTACACTCATACGCTATCATTTCAATATGAATACACAAACAACAAGCAACGTCCTCGCCTCTGGTATAGAAATCATTGGCAGCATCGAATTTCGCGAAGACATGCACATTGATGGCAGCATCAATGGCGAGATCAAATCCCAGACGGGTCGCGTCACCATAGGTAGAACCGCCCAGATCAAGGGCAACATCAGTGCTGGAGAGGTACATGTCTTCGGTGATATCAATGGCAACATCGACAGCCAGCTTTGCCATCTCAGCGAGCACGCCATCGTCAAGGGCGACATTACCACTGACAAGCTTTCTATGAAGCAGGGCGCACGCCTCTCTGGACGTGCCAGCATCGGTGGCTAAAGCAAGCCCTCCTAGATTCTCCCGAGGTATCAGTAGAGATCATCGCGTGGCGATATGCCACTAGAGCTCTCATCTACTGCGCTTTATAAGAGGAGTACGCGATGCGAAGGCTCTTGAAATAATTGATTAGTAGATCATTTCATCCTCCGCTTCGTGCAAAACTAGCCCTTTCATTAAGGGGAGTTCTAAAACAGGATTTTAGAGCTCCCCTTTGGCTGTCCTAAACAAGGCGAAAAATAACATTGCTGCACTAGCAACACTATGCTAGACTCTCTCATCCACACATGGGTATCTTGCGAAATGAGCAGCTTCGGATTTTGCTAGCAGTTTGGATGAGAATTTGTGGCGTTTGGGTGCACATAGCGAGCTATGTAAGCCCAAAAGCCGTGAACTCTCGCCAAAATACTGCAAAAGACGTGCTGTGGTGCCCATTTTCGAAATCTGCAATTTCTGAAAACTAATTTTGCAAGGTCCCCACATGGGCTCTAGCCATCAACCCAGCTCCATTATGATCAACCACACGATACGCGGTACACAGGTATTTCAAGACGAAATCAATGCACTTCATCAAATAGCAGCTCGCCTAGATGAGTCCTTTAATCAAGCGGTCAACGCCATGCGTAGCGCCATTGACGAAGGGCACAAAATCATCATCGTAGGCGTAGGCAAGAGTGGGCTTGTCGGCGATAAGATAGCCGCGACTCTCACTTCCACGGGTGCTCCCACCATCGTACTCGACTCGATGAATGCGCTGCACGGGGATCTAGGCATCGTCCAAGACGGAGATGTCTGCATTGCCATGTCCTTCTCAGGAGAGACCTCGGAGCTGCTCACATTGCTACCCTTTCTCAAGTCCTACAACATCACCCTCATCGGCATGACAGGCAAGATGAGCTCCACGCTTGCCGAGCTCGCCGACATTGCCCTAGACACGGCTGTAGAGCGTGAGGCCTGCCCTCTCAATCTCGCGCCCACGAGCTCCTCTACCGCTATGCTCGTCATGGGCGATGCCCTTGCAATGGCTCTGCTAGAGGCTCGTGGATTTAGCAAGGAGGACTTCGCCCGCAGCCATCCTGGAGGCTCACTGGGGCGTGCTCTGCTCACGCGCATCCGAGACATCATGCGCGTCGACTTTGCCTGTCTTTCAGAAAGCTCTACGGTGAGTGATTGTATTATCGCCATGTCTTCGGCGCGTGCGGGAGCCTGTATTCTCACGAGCACGGATGGCACGCTATCGGGGATCTTCACCCACGGTGATTTTGCGCGTGCGTATCAGAATGATCCCAGCTGTGGTCAGCACTGTGTTGCCGATTACATGTCGGTTTGCCCCGTCTTTGTCGAGGCTGACCAGCTAGCCATCGCGGCTGTCAAGGCTCTACGCGACAAGCATATTGACGATCTCGTCGTACTTGATTCGCAGAAGAAGCCTGTGGGGCTTATTGATACGCAAGATCTTATACGGCTCAAGCTCGTTTAGGAATGCGTTTTGTTAAGTATAAGAAAAATAAAAAACATCTTTTATCATTTTAGGCTTGATTTCCATGACGAATCAGTGCACTATAGGCAACCGCGTTTGCGAAAGATAGACTTACAAACAATATTATGAGAAAGTACGAAGCATTAATCGTTCTAAATATGAAGGGCTCTGCTACCCTTGAAGAACTCACCGCTGACATGGTGACCATCCTGCAAGAAGCTGGCGCCACCGTTACCGCCACAGAAAACCTCGGTCGTCGTGAGTTCGCCTACGAATCTCAACACATCACCCATGGTCAATACATTCAGATCTCCTTTGACGCAGAACCCAGTGTCATCCGTACCGTACGTGAAACTCTCGCTATAGACGAGCGCGTTCACTACCAGTACTACCGCGTGAAGTAAACCCACTTCTCGCCTTTCGCGGAATCTTTTCAATCAATGAAACTGAGCTATTTCCCTGTGAAATAGCTCAGTTTTTCCGTACATGAGCTCCAGCATTGTTGCGTATGGCGTGCAGTACATTCTGCACAGATTGTTACGCCAAGAGCCTTTTCTAATGAAGCAATGGCAGCTCGCGTAGCGCCTCAGTTAGTTGAGTGAAAAGTACGATTCTTCATTCAACTAAAAGAAGCTTTGATAGCAGGGGGCTGGGTGCAAGTGCCCACCTCCTGTGTTGCATTTACTATCGCCAAGCCAATAGCATCTGCGATGATAGAAATGCCAGAGTCATTTGTAGGATGCGGCATGGCTGGACTCGTGGCCTCGAGTCCAGCACAGCGCTAGTGAGAGAGAAGGAAGGCTAGTGAGACATGCGTCTCATCAGTCTTCGAGTGTCGTCACATCGACCTTGGGCTTAGGTAGCTTCATCGCTGCAATCGCAGCCTTGCAATCATCGACCATTTTCTGAGTCATCTTGTAGTGATGCTTTCCATAGTCACCGATCTCGAATTCGCCCAGGTGGAAGTAGCCCCACTTGTCAAAGAACTCTGTGAGATCAGTCTTGCCAATCTCGCAGGCAAGCTTTACAAAATTCAGCTGATGCTCGGCAGGGTTCTTCCCGCGTGATCCCCAGCCTCCGCCCTGAGTCGCAGGGCGACGCGTACGCATAGCCTCAAAGAGATCGGGGTAGAAATCCGCGTTGCCATTGCGGGTGAAGTAGAGCTGGAGCTGCCAGAAGGGAACGAGGCGGCTAAAGACATCGGGGCATTGGAGGTAGCTAATCTTCTTGTCGAGAATATCCTGCTTGGCACGCGCGTACTGCTTTTTCTGCTTGAGCAGGCTGGGATTTCCCATCGCCATTGTGCCGTAGAGTGAGAAGACATTGTTGCTCACCTCGCCGAGACCTCCCCAGTTGAATTCGGGGCGCAGCTGGTGCACATGACCTACCTCGTGGTTGAAGCCCCAGCTGGGATCGCCCTTTGTGACGCGATCCGGATTGGTGACCATGCCCATGGCGTAGCCGCTTGGACCGCCCATGTAGGCGACACCGTCCCCGTCGCGGAACATGTAGTAGTTGAAATTCACACGAGCAAAGATCTTGTTCTTCGGCACGCGCTTGTACTTGGTGAGTCCCATGATATCATGCTGCGCCTTCACCATCTGATCATAGACACGCATCAGCTCCACACCGCGACCCGCGGCGTATTTTTTGAAGGAGGCGACCGGATAGCCGACCTGGATACGCTCGCCTAGGGCATCCATGATGGGGTACTTGGCATGGGCAAGGAGGCGGTCCCACTGCTTGTTATCGTGCTTGCTCGCGTCAAAGTAGCCGTTCTCTATGCCATTGACGAAGTGGATCCTGACGGGGCTTTCATTTTCTGGTTGATCAGAATAATAGCTTACGTAGACGAGTCCTTCCTTCTCAATGTTGATCTTGTTGATGCCGTTTTTGAGAGTATAGATCTTTTTGTGCAGCCCCCAGCCCTTGGGGTCTTTGGTGGGATTTTTGGCATTGGGTGGCTGACGCATCCAGTCGGGGATGCGGATGACGATTTTTTGGTCTGGCTTGGTTGTCTCGACGATGATGGTGGCCTCACCCTTGGGTAGCACGATGCCCGTGACACCTTGGTAAAGGCTATAGCCATTGCCAATACCCAGCTTTTGACCGAGTGCGTTGGGGCTGAGGAGGGGATTGTAGGTGGCGACACGGTATTGTGTCGAGTACTTGCCCGTGAGCATCTGCTCAGCGGCTAGGCGCAGTGCGGGATCTTTAATCGCCTGGATCTGCTCTGCTGTCGTGCCAGGCTTTAAGCTGCTGGCGAGTGGTGTCGTAAATGATTCAAGATCGCCTCCATGGCACACAGAGGCACCGACGAGTACGACCATTGTCTGGAATAAATGATGATTAGTCATGATATGTGATAATTAAGATAGCCAGCACTAACAATAAACGCCAGCAGTCTATTTGGAGCTTTTTACTGCGCTCGTTAAGCACAGAAATGTATGCTCACAGCCGTCAATTATGCACATTTCATATCATATGGCAACCTCCATTTTCGCTATCATCTCTAGGCGAGTACTTCAGAGCAAGGGCTATTCTTCATGTTCATTCCAGACAGTAAAGAATATACACTAGACTGATTCAAGAGTAAAAAAATGAGTGCAGCCTTCAGTTTTACAATGATTCTTTTCTGAGAGCGCAGCATGAGACAGCCTTCTATGTCCAATATGCTTCTGAGGCTGGCACAATCAAAGGCTTGACCCCAATAGAGAGTCAAGCCTTCGGATAAAACGGATGTAATCAGTTAAGAATGTGATTAGAACTCACAGCCCATACCCAGACGGATGACGTGATAGGTCTGAGCGCGCGTTTTGACATCGTAGTCAGAGAATCTAGGCTCGGATGTGCTGCCACGGAATTCGTAAGCGAGGAAGCTATAGAGTCCTGCTGTAATATTGTAGCGAACACCTACTTCTGCGCTATAGGCAAAGCCATAATCAGAATCATGGACATTGATCTCACTGGATGATGCATTCGCTCCTGTGCCAGAGAAATTGACAAGTGAGCCCTTCAAGCTCTGGTTGGAAACACCTGCATGGACGGCACCATACAATGCCCAAGAGTCGTCGAGATCGCAGGTAAAGCGATAGCCTGGCATCAGGGTGAAGGTATGAGCGCGGATTTTAGACTTTTGAGTCCAGCCTTGCATATCAGTGCTGACTGTATCTGCGCCATAGCCATAGCCAACGCGCAGTTGCAGAGCATTGCTGGCATCGAGCTTGTAGCCGATGGTCAGATCGCCGCCAATAATATCGACGCGCTTGGCTAGGTTGGGCAGCAAATTATCAGTACCTCTTAGGATATTCTGATTGGAGCGCCCCACAAAGCCTGCGGCTTCTGCATACCAGCCTTGCTCACTGAGTGTGGGAGGTGGAGCAATCATAGGAACTGTTGGAGGAGGAGCTATAACTGTGACTTGGGATTTCACGCCAGCTACCGCAGTCGCTGCCGCTGCGAGACTTAACATTGTAATGTGTAGTATCTTCATATGGTATTATGCTTAGTTGTTTCTTAAGCTCTTTTTATTGTAGCATAGTGCCTAAGGCATAGCAAGCAAGTTTTTCAATAATTTACTCGCCATTCTATTAATAATAGTTTATGTTTATGTATATATTACATAATAAATCTTTTTTGTATGTTGCTGCTCATCGAGGCAATGCAGCTTTTCTTTGAGATAGGGGAAATGTGGTCGTGGGTCAGAGCAAGAAAGAGATCTCAAATGCTGACCAAGAGTTGACGATACTGGATAAAATTGATAGAATAGCTGAGGACATCATGGAATATTTCAAAGAGCTTAATACATTGAAAGCGGACAAACATGAGGAAATCAAGAAATATATGTTGCGGCTCTGCGCTCATAGCTTAATTCCCATAGAACGAGCTAGTATTTTAAAGGCATGCAGTGAGAAGTTCTGTACAAAAAAACTTGCCCAGCAGCTCCTCAAGGAACTCGTCGATGAATCAAAACTCATTGAGCTTGCTACCTTTGCTTCCAATAAAGAATACCGCTTGCCTTGGGCAGATTATCCCCGCTATGCCCGCCTTCAATCAGCTAGCGACTATAAAGAGTTGAATAGCTATGTGGGACACTCTCGCTATTTTTCTTATAGCATGTCCGAAGTTCGCGAATTACTCTTCCTCTGCGGGCGCGGGAAGATGACGAGCTCTGAGCATGTCCCGCGATCTTTTCCTACGGATTCCTGCTTTGCAACAGCATTGAGCTTCATCATCAGTGCTGAGCCATGGTGCAGCTTGCTCAATCATATCAGGGTAGAGCAGGCTTCATTTTACCTGAATCATTTGGCGGTGGTCGCGGAGAGAATGGGGGCAGAGACTCAAGCTATTCTTGTCCAGAGACTTCGGGTCGTCATCATGAGCAATAAGCTCTCCTCCTACGCGCTCAAGCTGGTCGAGCCTGTTTTCTTCTTCCTATCGCAGCTACTCAAGAAGGGTGTGAGCGGCGCTGATGCCATAGAGGTCTATGAGTACTCCGCTTATTCATATTACATCAAAGCGCTGAGCTTGCAATATCAAGGTGAGCTCACCAAGGCTATCACCCACTACGTCAGGGGGCGTAGCTTGGAGAAGAAGCTTTATTATAGCATTGCGAATTCTGACACCGCTCACGAATCACCGCGCAGTGCCTTCTTTGCGCTGATGTACCACATTGCCCTGAGTAGTGATACAAAGAAGAGCTCTGAGAGCAGAATTGCCAAGATCACGAATTATTATTCTCATTCTGGCAATTTTGATCTAGAGCAGGTGGCCTCGCGACTCTTCCTCTTTCATAGCTGCGACAATAAGCGTCTCTTGAAGAGAGTGATTGATGCTATACTCTTCCGAGGGGAGCATCTTGCAGACATGGATTTTTTGTTGATGGTGATGGTGAGCAAGCATTACCAGCTCTTTGAGCTACCAGCCACCTGGGAGGCACGGGCTGTGGAGATCATGGTGCAGCCCCCGTGGGCGCTCTTGCAGCTAGAGGCTAGCACAGCTATCGCCGCGCTACAAGGCAAGCAAGCAGAGCTCATGGAGCAGCTCAAGCTCAGCCCTCTACTCAAAAAATACGTCAAGCTCGAGGCATGGCAGCGCCATCTCCATATCATCAACCAACTCGTCGAGAAGCAGGTCGTGCGCCATCCAGATAGCGCGCAGACCAGCACGCTCGCAGGGCAAAGTCGCATCATCTACCTCGTCGATCAAAGCCTAGATCTCACCCCCATCCTGCAAAAGAGCAAGGGTGACTCAGGCTGGACCAAGGGACGCTCCATCGCGCTGACGCGCTTCATCAAGGAGGAGGTCGAGGGCATGACTCAGACCGACATCACCATCGCGCGCTGTGCCGCGCAGCGCAAGCCCTGGGAGCTCTATAGCCTCGGCAAGGCAGAGTGCTTTGTCGCCCTTGTGGATCACCCCAATGTCTACCTTGAGGACAATCCTGACATCTCGGTGCAGGTGAAAAAGGATAGCCCCTACCTTGAGGTGAAAAAAACCACACGCGGCTTCAAGGTGACGAGCAATGTGCCGCTCGCCGATGCAGACACGCTGCTCGTGCTACGCGAGAGCGACGTGCTCATCAAGGTCTTTGAGCTGAGTAGCATCCAGCGTGACATTCTCAAGCTCTTTGCCAAGCAGAGCAGCTTCCCCCGCGAGGCGCAGACTCAGCTCACCGAGCTCATCAACAGCATCTCCAATCTCATCCCCGTCCACTCCAATCTCGTCGAGCAGGATGACAACATACGCCAAGAAAAGGGCAGCGCGCGCATCACCGTCCAGATCCTTCCCATGGCCGAGGGGGTGAAGGTCGAGCTCTTTGGCAAGCCGCGCGAGGAGCACCCACCCTACTTCAAGGCGGGTGAAGGGACCGAGACCTGTCTTGTCACCGACGAGAAAGGCCAGCTCGCCGTCAAGCGACAGCTCAAAGCCGAGCAGCGCAACGTCGCCAAGGTGCGAGCCATCCTCAGAAGGGTCGCGCAGGATAACAGCATCGAGGACACCCACTTCTTCGACGAGCTCTACGACTGCCTTGATCTTCTTGAGCAGCTCCAAGCTATGGAGAAAATCCTGCGCATCGAGTGGCCCAAGGGGGCGCAGCTCAAGATACGCGGTAGCGTGGACTTTGGCCAGATGCGTCTCACAGCACGCGGGCGTGGTGAGTGGTTCAAGATAGATGGCGAGGTCGAGGTAGACGAGCAGCTGCGTCTCAGCTTTGCGGAGCTACTCCAGCG
>CAYJJA010000088.1:0-10469 GCA_964370355.1 uncultured Akkermansia sp.
ACCAATATCTCCATCAAGGTCGAGGACAGCGACCGCGCGGGTGTCTTCCTCGTCTCCGCTCGTGGCACGATGCAGATAGCCATCCTCGTCGAGCAGATGCGCCGTGAGAACTACGAGCTGCTCGTCTCGCGCCCCCGCGTCATTGACCAGATCATTGACGGTGTACGCTGCGAGCCCTTTGAGCATCTCTTCATCGAGGTTCCCGATGAGCACGCCAATGGCGCTGTGCGCATCCTCAGCAACCGCCGAGGCATCCTTGAGCATATGGAAACGGGGGACACAGGTCGCACCCTCATTGAGGCCAACATCCCCACACGCGGTCTCATCGGCTTTGAGTTTGAGCTGGTGAATCTCACCAGCGGTCATGGTATCTTCTCGCATATGTTTAGAGAATACGCCCCCTACGCCGGCGAGATCGTCACGCGTCAGAATAGCACGCTCATCTCACTGGAGAGTGGCGTTGCTCGCCCCTACGCTCTCCAGAGCATTGAGGAGCGCGGCTCGCTCTTCATCGCCCCAGGCGATGAGGTCTATGAAGGCATGATTATAGGAGAGAACCCCAAGCCCATCGACATCGTGGCCAATCCCACCAAGGAAAAGCATCTCACCAACCACCGCGCCGCCTCCAAAAACGACTCCATCCAGCTCACCCCCCCGCGCATCTTCTCCATCGAGCGTGCCATCGAGTACATCGAGGCTGATGAGCTCGTCGAGATCACCCCTCGCTTTGTACGCATGCGCAAGCGCATCCTCAACACCACCGAGCGCAAGCGTGCGGTCTCGCGTGAGAAGGAGAGCTAAGCCTCCCTCACACCTCCCCCTTGCACCCCAGCTATGCCTCCCGAGCTACTCCACACCAGCCTCCTCGTCCTCGCTGGTCTACTCGGTCTAGCGGGCATCGCTGGCTGCGTCTTCCCCTACCCAGGCCATCTCTGCCTCCTCGCTGCTGCGGGCTGCGTGAGCTACGCCAACCCAGGGCGAGAGGACGCCCTCTGGGTATGGGTCGCGCTTAGCATCCTCACCATCGTGGGAGTGCTCGTCGATAATGTCACGAGCTATTTTGGTGCCAAGAAATTTGGCGCGAGCAAGGCTGCGCTCTACTGCTGCCTTGTAGGGATTTTTGTAGGCTCATTTTTCTTTCCCTTGGGGCTGATCTTGGGTCCACTCATCGGGGCCTTTGTCGGAGAGTTTCTCATCACCAAGCGCGGGGTGAAGCAGGCCTCCAAGTCTGCCATTGGAGGGCTGCTCGGCTATCTCATAGGAGTCATGAGCAAGCTCTTCATTGCGGGCATCATGCTCGTGCTGATTCTCGCACTAGGCGGGTATTATTAGCGAGGGCTCACGGAGGCGAGATAAAAGGCTTGACTCAGCGGACTAGCTCTGGTAGGCTCTCGCGCGATATGGCAAAAGTCCCCGTTATTCAACTCCGCAAGGGTCATGCAGTCAGCCACAACGGCGACGTCTGCGTCGTCCGCGAAACGCAACTCAAAACCCCTCCCCGCATGGCATCCTATGTACAGATGACCATACGCAGCATCGCCAGCAAGAAAGATTACAACCTGCGCATGACCTCCAATGACTTCTTGGAAGGAGTCATGCTCACGCGCAATGAGATGGAGTTCTCCTACGTGGACGGCATGGGCTACCACTTCCTCGACAACGAGACCTACGAAGACGTCTGCGTCTCCGAAGACATCATTGAGCCCGTGAAGGACTACCTCATCGAAGGCGCAAACTACATCGTGCTCTTCACCGACGAGACGGTCTGCTCCATCGAGCTTCCCGCCGCTGTCACCATGGAGGTCACCGAGGCCCCCGAGGGCGTCAAGGGCAATAGCGCCAACAACGTCTACAAGAGCGCGACCATGTCCACAGGTCTTGTCGTGCAGGTCCCCCTCTTCATCACCGCAGGTCAGCGCATCTCCGTCAAGACAGAAGACGGCAGCTACCTCGGACGCGTCAACAACTAAGCTGCCCCCTCTATCCCCTCATCACAAAAGAGCGTTCTCGCCATGAGAACGCTCTTTTGTGTTTATCATCTCTATTAATTGCAGCCTCAGCGCGATGTCCAATCATGCCTCGACTCAGATGTTGGCTTTCGCAAGAATGGAAGGTACTTTAAGATTCCTTTTTCCTCTAATATATCTAGAATAATAGCCCACGCAGCATCGTTGCGGAAGTGCATAATGACTAGAAACATAATAAGAGATAGCGAGCCACCAACAATCATAGTCGTAAAATGCGGCTCAAACAACAAATTAATCACAAGAGCAGGGATATTAACAATCAATGCTATTAACAAATAAGGATAGGTATCATTGATCTGTGTTTTGTACGAAATCCATCCCTCTCTCGCAATGCATAGTAGATAAATCATAAAGTGCATCATACCCGCGATAACAGCGGCAACACATATATACACAATCCCATAAAACGCGCTCACGGCAAGTAGAATAACACCAGATACTCGTACGATGATCATCGTACGTAAAACTATATCTGAGCGCCCCTTGACTAATATTAAGCTCTCCATAATGCTCACTATGGGTGTATTAATCACACAAAAGCTCAAAATATACACATAAATCACAGATTTCATCCAAGCCTCTCCATAGAGAGTATAGACGATGGATTGACTATTTGCAGATACGGTTATTAAAAACCAAAAAACAACCAATAATGTCAATCGAAAATACTTACGATATGTTGCTATAAACCTAGCCTCATCATGCTGAATTGCCGAGAGAATGGGTAATGATATACTCGATACGGTGCCTTGCACAATAGAGCTAGGAAGCTCTACCATTTTATATGCCCTATTAAAAAGCGCCAAGTCCGCAGGTGAATAAAACTTCCCGATGATTAAGCCGCGCGACTCTCTATATAATCCAGAAAGTAAATTAGAAAGAAACAACTTGGAACCAAAGCCAAAAAACTCACGAAATGACTCTATGCTAAACTGAAAGCGGGGTTTCCATGGAGATTTGATCCAAATAATAATCAGTGAGAGAAGCCCCGAAAGCACCCCTTGCAGCATGATAGACCAGTAACTCCAACCTGAAAAAGCAGCCCAAACGCATAGAGGCATGGGGATAATCGTGGTCACAGTTGAAATCATCGCTATCGTTTTGAAATCCCGCCTTGCTGAAAAAAGTGTCCAGTGAACTGTTGCCGTCGAGTTGAGAAACAGCATCACAGCGGATACATAGGTCAGCTCAACTAATGGGGGAGTGTTGAAAAAATCTGCAAACCAAGGTGCCGCTAGACATAAGCCTGCACAGGCTACCAAAGACATTACCACATTGAACCAAAAAACAGTATTAATATCAGCATCTGTGCGATCCACCTTCCTTATCAGAGCTATACCAAAGCCACAATCTTTCAACTGATATGCTATTACAAAGAAAATACTCGTCAAGCCTAGTATCCCCATCTCGGCAGGGGAGATGAGACGCGCAAGAATAATACCAAAAATAAAGGCTACTGGCTGCAAGGTCATACGCGATATAAGCTGCCATTTGACACCACTGATGCTCTCTTCTCGGACATTGCTCATTTTCGCAGACATTCTACAAGAATACTCCTTATAAACAAGTCTTATTTGAGCAATGCCGAAAATAGAAAACACTAACGATAACAGTCTAGACTCGACAAGGGGCGAGCGCTATCATATATTCTAGCCATGAATGGTTTGAGAACATCTAATAATATCGCTATCATGAATCTATGGTGGGGGACAAATTATGGTGCCAATCTAACAGCCTACGCGCTACAACAAAAAACTCAACAACTAGGCTATACGAGTAAGCTGCTATTCTATACGGCAGGCTCTATTCATGATCCTCATTACAAAGGCTCTATCTTTGAGTGCTTTGCCCAAGAGATGTTGCAAACAACCCCAAAGCTCAATTCTCTCAGTGAGCTCATAGCCCAGAGCAGGCACTTTGACACCTTTATCGTGGGCTCTGACCAAGTGTGGCGTTATCACTATACATCCGAGGCTGATTGTCAATATTTTTTCGACTTTGTTGCGCCGAATAAGAAACTCATCGCCTGCTCGGCCAGCCTCGGCTCAGACCGGGTTGAGTACCCCCAGTGGATGAGAGAGATGATTCGCTGTCATTTGAGCCGCTTCGATGCGGTTTCGGTGCGCGAGCCTGATGCAGTCGCGCTCTTGGATGAGGAGCTAGACACAGAGGCTCAATGGATCATTGACCCTGTCTTCATGCACGATGCGGCTTGGTGGAGTAGACTAGCTGACCGCTGTACAGAGCCTCTGCCTGAGAGCTATGTAGCGAGCTATGTACTTGACGACTCTGAGCAGCTGCAAAGCAAGATCGCGGAGCAGCTCGATGGTTTGCACTGTGTGAACACAGCTGAGGTACAAGGAGAAAAGGGCAGTGTGTATCGCTGGGTCAAGGTCATCAGGGATTGTGACTACATGATCACGGATTCCTTTCATGGCATGTGCTTTGCGCTGATTTTCCGCAAGCCTTTCCTCGTGTTGGCGAATCGCGCACGGGGGATTTCGCGCTTTAGCTACTTACTAGAGAGCTGCGGAGTCAAGGAGAGGCTAGCCTTAGAAATTGAGGATATCAAACGCGCCACACTGACAGCCCCCCTCGATGCGCCGGCACTCGATGCTCGACTAGCACCCCTCGTTGAGCGTGCTCAGCTCTTTCTTGAGCAGTCACTCAAGCAGCCACGCCAAAAGAATCACATGACTTATGAGACGATGCTTGCGATGGAAAATAGGCACATGCTGCAGCAGCTCAGGCGACGATCGCTCTATCTGACCATTTTAAAATACAAGATGCTGAGCTGTGTGTGCTGGGGCGCACGCAAGCAACGCTATCTTCATTATTTGAATAGGTTGCTCGCAAAGTATTAGCAGCAGGCTCTCCCTCAGGGAGAGCTGCTGCGTTGCTCTAAGCTAGGGCTCGCCTATTGGATTTTTTGCAGATCAATGAGCGCGGCTTCGAAGGTGCGCTGATTTTCTAGATCGAATTGGAAGCCTGTCTCATCCGCTGTGGTGAAGCGCTTGATGGCAGGCGTCTGACTGGTGGCTTGGTAAAGCTGGTAGGCTTCTTCGCGGAGGGCGGATTGAATGTCGAGGTCAATGGAGGCATAGACCGCACGCTTGCACGCGGCGATAGAGGCAGAGGGGAACTGCGCGATGCGGTGCGCGAGGGCAGAGACAAACTCGCCTATCTCGTCGGGGTCGAGCGCCTTGTTGATCGTGCCGTAGAGCTCGGCCTCATCTGCGCCGAAGTCGCGCGCGCCGAGGATGATCTCGAGGGCACGCCCTAGCCCTGTCTGACGTGCCATGCGTGAGGCTCCTCCACCACAGGGGAGAATGCCCATGCCTACCTCCATCTGCATGAAGATGGCCTTACCACGCGCGGCAAAGCGCATGTCACAGGCAAGTGCGAACTCATGGCCACCGCCGCGGGCATAGCCTTCGATCTTGGCAATGGTGGCTTGCGGGAGCGTGCTAATGTGCTGGAGCACCTCTTGGAGATAAAGCAGGTCCACCTCTTCGCGGGGGACTGCCGTGGTTGACATGTCTTTGAGGAAGTTCGTATCCGCGTGGGCTACAAAAATATCGGGGTTCGCGGATTGGAAGACCACAACTTTGATGTCGCGATTGCCTTGCAGCTCGACGATGAGCGAGCTGAGGTCATCGAGCATGGGGATGCCTTGAATATTAACAGGAGGGTAGTCAAAGGTGACGGTGAGGACGCCGGCGTGTTCTTCTGTGCGAAAGGTGCTGTATTGAGCTTGGATCATATCGTGAATGGTTGCAGTGAGGAGCTTGATTGCTCTTCGCCATTGAGGATAGATCTAACTCATTCTATAAACAAGAAGTTATATCTGACTGTTTTTTTTGCGATCTAGGATTGCTCCCAAGCTTTCTTTTGCAGGGCATCGGCGGCGGCGGCATTTTGCGCTGCCTTTTTACTACTGCCCTCGCCCTCGCCTAGCAGCTTGTCCCCCCAGTAGACGCGGGCGCAGAAGCGTGGGGGGCTTTGCTCGCCGAGGGGCTCTTCTTCATAGCGCACCTGATCGGTGCTCTTGGACTGGAGTAGCTCTAGGAGCTCGACCTTGGGATTGAGCACGAGTCCGCGCTGGGAGACCTGCTGGAGGCTACGCTGGAGGAGGTGGAGTGAGACGCGGCGTGCGGCCTGATAATTGGAGTCCATGAAGACGGCTCCGATCACACTTTCAAAGGTATTGGCGAGGATGGAGCGCGTCTTGCTCCCGCCGGCCTGCTTGAGGTGAGGGCTCATGATGAGCTGCTCTCCCCAGCCGAGCTTGTCGGCTAGCTCCGCGAGATGCTCGCGGCTCACGATGGAGGCGCGTAGCTGCGTGAGCTCGCCCTCGCTTGCCTTGGGGAAGAGGGTGAAGAGCTCCTTGCTCACGACGAGCTCAAGGAGGGCATCGCCGAGGAATTCCAATCGCTCGTACTGACGATTGGTCTTGGTCTTATGATCAATGCTAGGATGAGTCAGGGCTTGTGTTAGCCACTGCTCATCGTTAAAGCGGAACTTGAGCTGGGACTCAATGGAGGCTCTATTCATCTTGATGGACTCTCAGGGGGCTCAGGGCGTATCTCTCAAGGCTTGGATTTCAGGGCGGCGGCGTGGGCGAGCCATCGCTGAGCGCTGCGCTCAGAGTGAGGCCAGCGGCGATGCTGAGCATCTCTGCCAGCCACGAGGGCTTGGAGGATGTGGGCGTGAGCCGTCATATCCCCTTGCAGAGCACGCTCGTGGAGCTTGAGTAGCTCCTGTATCGCGGCAAAGCTCATCGAGGGATTGAGCTCCTTGAAGAGGAAGGTGAGGCGCAGCTGACGCGCGAGGCGCGCTTCTGGCGCATCGCGCTGAGGGCTCGGCGTGATCATCGCCTCCTCCCAGAGGGTTGCGAGCTGCTCGGGGGCACGCTTGGTCACGACGAGCGCATCGCCTCCCTGTACCTGACGCAGAGCCTCTTGGTAGAGGTCGGGGTCGAGTGTGAGGTCAGTGGCGGGCAGCTTTCCTACCAGCGTGAGCAGAAGAAAAAAGCGCAGAGTGTTCATCGACCGCGTGCCTTGTCTCGTTGGGTGTATCTCCTTGCCTCGGGGTGGACGATGAGTGCCCAGCAGGCCTGCAAGCCCGAGCTTTCAAAATAGGGCTGCTTGGAGAGCAGCACCATCATACGGTTGATGATATTTTGTCTATCATGGAGCTGGGTGAGTACAGCACTGCTGTGGGCTCCGTATTCGGGAGTGATGGCGTCAAAGGTCTTGGTGATGGCTTTGACGGCAGCGATGGCGGATTTTTCATCGTTCACAGAGGTCAGCAGCTGACGGGCTTCTTCCAATGCCTCGAATTCCTTCTTCATCTTGCGCTCCGCCTGTGCGGGCAAGATCATCAGGGTGCAAAGCATGAGTACTAGGGTTGATAAAATGGGGCGCAACATAAGAAAAACAAGGAGTTCGTGAGGTGACAGCCACAGGGATCTAGCCCCGGCAGGAATCGAACCTGCATTTACCCTTTAGGAGAGGGTCGTTCTATCCATTGAACTACGAGGCCACATCATGCAACGACGCTATTACATCGTAAAAAACAATCAATAGCAAGAAAAAAACACAGCATCCTCACCTAAACACACACAATAAAGCAACTAGAAAAACTCTATCAAAATAATCTAAAAAATACCTTGCTTCTCAGATAAATTTATGATTAGATCTTGCCAGCTTGCTAGCCCTTTCATAAAAGACAGGCTATCAAGCGTCCACCTCTGGAGGCGATTGGTATCGCAGGAAATAGATGGGAAAGACGGTGAGAATCCTTCACTGTGCCGCAACCGTAAATGCAAGCTCATCGAGTCGCTAGACTCGCCAGCAAGCAAAGTCGGGGTACCAGCCAGGGGAAGCGCTGAACTCGCCAACGACACATTGGCCTACTAAGCTCTACATATGTTACGTAAAATGACTACACCTCAAGGAGGTGTCACACGCGCAGTGCTCGCCATCGCCATGGCAGCTAATTATGCCTTTGCCCAAGCCCCCACCCCAGCTCCCGCTGCAGATACAAGGGCGGTGCAAGGTGATGCAACAGCCACCCCCAGCGGTGAGCCAACAGAGCTCCCCCCCATCACGGTCTCGGCCAACGATGGCATTGCTACCCCGCTTGAAAGCGCAGGCGTCTCCGTCTCCGTGCTCGATCCTAAAGAACTGCGCAAAGAGGGAGTCTACACCCTCAGCGAGGCTCTCACCCGCGTCCCCGGTGTCTACGTGATGCCCGGTGGTGGTCTCGAGGGCCGCGGCAACACCAGCAAGATGGTCACCCGTGGGATGAACTCCAGCCAGAACACGCTGCCCGTGCTCGACGGCATGCGCCTCTTCAACGCCCTCGACATTGGCAACATAGGCCCCAATCTCATCGGTGCGCTCAATACCTTTGACCTCGGTGGCATCGAGGTGCTACGCGGCTCTCAAGCAGCCGTCTACGGTGGTGGCAACATGGGAGGCGTGCTCTACATGACCACCCCCAAGGGACAGGGCGAGCCTAGCTACAGCCTCTTCACCGAGCTGGGCAGCTTTGATAGCGTCACCAGCAATGCACGCGCCCAAGGGCAGCTGGGCAAGCTCTCCTACTTTGTCAGCGCGACCTACGAGCGCACCGACAACGATCTGCGCTATGCCGATGGCAGCCCCATGCCCTCTGCGGATGCGGGTGCTTATGAGGCTTGGAATGAGGCCCTGCGCCTCGACTACCAAGTCAACGACAACAACAGCGTCTCACTCACCTACCGCCGCAGTGATAGCGACTTTACGAACGCTTCCGGCGGCGTCTATGAGAACCAAAGCAACCTCGTCACAGGCACGTGGCAGAGCGTGATCTCGAGCAAGTACAGCACCAAGCTCATGTTTGGCTACCACGGAGCCGACCTCGATCTCGCGGACTACTATTCTCACTACGACAATGTCCAGCTAGACTGGGGCAATGAGTATCAGTGGAATGAGCAGCACTCCAGCAGCTTTGGCCTGAGTTGGAATCGCAACGACGGTGAGGTCACAGGTAGCGCGGCCTACCCCGGCAACGCCGATCAAAAGGGACTGGAGAGCGTCGTCGGTGCACGCATTGGCCACAGCTTCCGCCCCGCTGACAACTGGGAGAACTCCGCCACCCTGCGCCTCGACAACAGCAATATCTATGACACCCACTGGAGCTTCCGCGCGGCGAGCAATTACCGCTTCAACCAAGAGCGCACACGCGTCTTTGGCTCGGTGAGCTCAGGCTACATCTCACCCACCTCCTTTGAGCGCAGCAACGGCACCTTTGCAAGCTCATGGGGTCAGGTCTACCAAGGCAACCCCGATCTCGATGTCTCCACCTCCGTGAGCCTTGACCTCGGCGTCGAGCAGAGCATTGCCGACAAGCACAAGGTGAGCGCGACGCTCTTCTGGACACAGATCTATGATGGCATCGAGGAAACGGAATATCCCCAGACACCCACCACCTTTTACAACAGCGATGAGGTCTGGACCATGCAAGGGGTTGAAATCGCCCTCACAGGCACATTCAACACCCAGTGGGAAACGAGCTACTCACTGAGCTGGACGCTGACACAGCCCAAGACAGGCGCGGACAAGCAGATCGCTGACACAGCTCGCCAGATCTGGTCGGCTGACATCAACACCAAGCCCATCGAAAAGCTCACCGTCGGCATGGGACTGAGTGGAGCGGTTGGACGCAAGGACTATAACGGCAATAGAATAGACAACTACGCCGTGCTACGCGCCTATGCCAACTATCAAGTCAATGAGCAAATACAGCTGCACCTGCGCGTCGAAAACCTCAGCGATGAGGACTACGTCACCAGCCCCGGTGGTGGCTGGAGTCCCGACATCCTAGGCACAGGCATTGGTCTCTACGGCGGATTCTCCATCAGCTTCTAATCTTCTATGCTTTAGTATTTTCATAGCAAGGTAAATTCTATAATAGAGGAAACTCTTCGGCACTATTCCCTGTAGCAAGGCAGCCGAAGAGTTTTTTCTCTTTCCCCCTCCAGCTCCCTCATGCCTCCCTTCATCCTTCTGATCTTCCTGCTGCTTCTCCTGCCCGCCTGCAAGCCCAAGGAGGAGGCAACGCAAGCCTCCTCAACAGCCTTGCTCCTCCCCGCCGCCCCCTACCCCACGCCCATGTGGGAGCGGCTCGCGAGCCTCGCTGACATACGCGTGACACAGGGAAAAGCCGAGCTCGCCTGCAATCTGGACTGGCAGGACGGACTCCATCTCCCCGAGATAGGCGACCCCGCCGCGAAGAAAGGCGGCAGCATCCAGCTGCTCAATGTCGGTCCCTACCCTGCGCATCTGCGCACCCTCAGCGGGCTTGAGCAGGTCTTCTTTCACTACACGCTCTACGCCAATATCAACATCAAGCTCGTCGAGCTCCACCCCAACAACCCCCAGCAAGATATCATCC
>CAYJJA010000089.1:0-10323 GCA_964370355.1 uncultured Akkermansia sp.
ATGATGCGTGATTGTCAATGAGGGGGCTGAGTATGTCGTAGAGCTGCTCATAGCTCTCGACACGTGAGAGCAGCGGGCGCAGGGGCTTGGTGCCCGCTATGCCCTTGGCGTAGGCGAGAAGGCGTGAGCGCATCGCTCTCATGGTGTTGATCGTCGATCCGTAGTGTTCACTCTCTAGCGCGAGGCGTGTATGGCGCAGCATGAGCTCAAGGCGCGCGCATGCGCTCGCAGAGGGCGCGAGGATGCCCGTCTGCAAATAATGGCGGCATTGGGCGAAGATCCAAGGATCATTCATCGCCGCTCGCCCTATCATCACGCCCGCTACTGCTCCACTCTCACGTAGATCACGCACCTGCTCGGGGCTGCGAATATCGCCATTGCCGATGATGGGCAGGTGAGGTAGAGCGCGAGCGCAGTCCTCTATTACTGACCAGTCAGCCAAGCCCCCGTATTGCTGGGAGCGCGTGCGGCCATGGATGGCTATGGCACTCACGCCAGCGTCGGCGAGACGCTGCGTGCATTCGAGGGCATTGATATGCTCGGCATCCCAGCCAATGCGAATTTTGACCGTCACAGGACAGCTCTCCTGCATCTCGCGTACGACCGTTGAGGCGATGTCTTGCAGGAGGGGGAGGTCTTTGAGTAGGGAGGACCCGCCATTTTTCCCCACGACTTTGGTGACAGGGCAGCCCGCATTGATGTCGATGAAGTCGGGCTGCATGGCATCATAGATGATGCGTGCGGCTGCTGCCATGTTGCTCGGCTTGCTCCCAAAGATCTGGACACCGAGAGGGCGATGCTCGTCGCAGAATTGCACGTAGCGGCGATTGCGCTCCCATGCCTGCAAGACCCCCTCCGCAGAGACGAACTCCGTCATGAGCACATCCGCCCCCATCTCCTTGCAGATGCTGCGAAAGATAGGATCTGTCACCCCTGCCATCGGAGCGAGGTAGAGGGGGAAGTCGCGCTGCGGTGCAGGGAGGGGAAGGAAGCTCAGAGAGGCGGGCATGGGAGAGGGGAGATGTGAGGCTAGAAGCTGATCTTTTCTGGGAGGATTATCTGTAGGAGGCGCAGCGCTTTGTCCATCCTGCGAGCCAGCGTTGCTCACCGCGAGCAGCGGGCGCATTCTCGACGCGTCTGCGCAGCACCGTGGCAGCAGCGCGTGAGAACTCAGCTGTCGCTGCCGCTCCCTGTGGGCGACCGCGCATTTCTTCTAATACCTGGAGTAGCCCCCAGCCCTGCCCTTGATATCGCTCGCTAGGCGAGAGTCCTTCGCCCTTGAAGTTGACATAATCAATGAGGCAGTAGTTGCCACGTGCGCTACGCGCAAGGGCATAGTAACGCGCCGCGACATTCTCAGGCTGGCGACTGGCGGCGAGCATGGAGGGCAGAGCGGCGCGAGAGCGCTTGACGAGGAAGTCGGTTTGCAGGGAGATATTGCTGCGCAGCCATTGACGCATATTATTGGCCAGTGAGCTCTTATCCGCGAGGAAGGCTGCGCGATTGGGCCAAGGCGCGTAGCCTCTGAGGTAATCGGGGACACTCACGCCACGGCTCATGGCAAAGCGGACGAAGTCAGGCCAGCTCTCCTTGAAGTGAGGGTGCACCCCCGCTGGAAACCAGATGAAATGCGCAATGCCGAGTGATGGGAAGTCCTCACCTACATTCCAAGAGACGAGGCCTTGGACACTGCCCGCACATTCATTCTTCCACACCATCTGGCCAATGGTAGCAGTCGATTGAGCAGGGAGCGTAGGGATGGGGGGAAGGCTGGTAGATGAGCTGCGTGCTGTCTGTTGAGAAGAGCAGCTACTCGAAAATGCGGCGATGCAGAGTGAAAAAATAAGGGGGCGAAACATAAGAAAAGAGTACTAGATATGGAGGTGTTGACCCTAGGCTACCATAAACAGAATCATGAGTAAAGTGCATCTCAATCATTCGTTAAGGAAAATTTGTCAGCATAAAAAAGCGTAATGTTATTCATACATCTTAGAGTTTTTGATTAATGAGTAGAGTGCTGACTAGCTTATATAATCATAGTGTTCCGATAGGAGTTATGACACGAGTGCTTATTGTTAGACAGTCATGTATCTTGACGAGTAAGCTGCATTCTGATACAATGCAATTGTTCGCTCGTTCTCTTTAGACGAACACTTAACCATACACACCACATCTATATGAACAAAATCAGCACCATTCTTGGCATCGTAGCATTGACATTCACATTCTCCATGGGCGCAGGAGCGGCTCCAGCAGCTTGCCCCTGCCCTGATAAGGCAGTATGTGCGCAAGGTGCCTGCGCTGACGGCTGCGCATGTGCTAAAAAGCCAGATGCCGCAAAGCCCTGCAAAGCCGCAAAACCTTGCAAAGAAGGCATGAAGCCCTGCAAAGCCGCAAAACCCTGCAAAGAAGGTAAGAAGCCCTGCAAAGCCGCAATGCCCTGCAAAGAAGGTAAGAAGCCCTGCAAAGCCGCAATGCCCTGCAAAGAAGGTAAGAAGCCCTGCAAAGCCGCAAAGCCCTGCAAAGAAGGTAAGAAACCCTGCAAAGAAGGGATGAAGCCAGCTGGCAGCTGCGCCAAAGCTTGCAAAAAATAAACAGCTCTCTCTGTTCCTTTTTTGTTAATAAAAAGAGACTCGTTCTAAGTAAGTGACGAGTCTCTTTTTTTTGCATGATAGCGAGAGCTTGTTACTAGAGCATCATGGCGATTCTGGGGATAGGGGTATCGGAGCTACTCTGTACCTTTTTGTCTCTGAGCGCTCCTCTGTTTGAGAGAAGGGCAGCCAGTTGAAGGCGGGTCATGTGTCCTCCATGCAGTGCGAGATAGTAAAATGAATATGATGAAATAAAGATGCTCTTATATCCTTGACATCAAGTGTAAAAAGAACTAGATTGTATTCTGCTACAGTAATAGCAACCCCATAGATATGAAAAAAATATTCTCCCTACTATGCGTCGGAGCCTCTCTGTCCCTTCTGTCTCTGTCCCCCCAAGTCTTTGCTGATGGAAAGGACGCAGCAGCAGAAACTGAGCCCCGTGTCGCTCATGCTGCCCTCGCAAAGATTAAACCCATAACTGGTAAAATTAACACGAAGGCAGACTACTACATTTACCTTCAGTCGGCTAGCTGGTGCGGTCCCTGTGTTGTCCTCATGCCCGAGGTTGTCAAGGAGTATAAGAAATTGAAGCGCAAAAAAATTGAGCTCATTCTCGTCTGCGCCGACAAGACAGAGGACGCAGCCAAAGACTACGTTGATAAGTATAAGGCAAAGTTCCCCATGGTGATGAGCTCATCAGGTCTCCCCGGCTATGCAGGTGGAGGAGGTATCCCCAATGCCACCATCGTCGATGCTGACGGCAAGCTGATCGCTAAGGGTCATGGTCAAATCATCCTCGAATGGAAAAAAACTATAGGTGATGATCAAAAGGCCAAAAAGAAGGCTGCTCGCGAAGCCGCCGCCGCCGCTAAAAAAGAAGCAAAGGCCTCAAAAGAATCCTAATGCTACTTTCTAGCCCTTTCTTGAATCAAGGACTAGTCTTTCCCCTACACACCGGAGGAGCTCGTGACGCGTCATGATCTCCTCCGATGTCTGAAAAGAGCATTGCCATGCTCATGATCTTATGATAATCTACCTATATGGAATTATATTCTTTCTTTGAATTCTTTGCTCAGATTCCAATTGATAGCTCAAGCTTCGCTTTCTCAACAACAGGTGCAAGCTCGGGCTTCAGTGGTCTGTGGGGCATTGTGCTCGTCGTCTTCTTCATGCTTTTGAGCTTCTTTGTCCAATGGCGTCTGAAAAGCACGATGAATAAATATGCCCAGCAGCAAGCTCCCATGACCGGAGCAGAGACTGCTCGCCGCATGCTGCAGCAAAATGGCATCAACAACGTGGACATCATCAGCACACCCGGCAAGCTCACCGACCATTACAACCCCTCCGACCGCACGGTCAATCTCAGCGAGATGGTCTATGGCGAGTCCTCTGTAGCTGCCATGGCTGTCGCCGCCCACGAATGCGGTCATGCCATCCAGCATGCCAAGGGATACGCGTGGCTGCAAATGCGCTCCACACTCGTGCCCATGGTCAGCATCAGCTCCAACTTGAGCTCCATCGTGCTCATGGTGGGCCTCATCCTGATGAGCTTTGGCTCTGGAGCGACGGTCGCATGGATTGGTCTTGCGCTTTTTGCGACGACGACGGTCTTTGCCTTTGTGACACTTCCCGTCGAGTTCGACGCTTCGCGCCGTGCCCTAGCTTGGCTTGAGCAGTCGGGCACCTTGAGCTATGACATGCACAATGACGCTCGCACGGCCTTGCGCTGGGCTGCGATGACCTATGTGGTTGCAGCACTTTCCTCGCTGGCCATGGTGCTCTACTATGCTATTCTCATCATGTCACGCTCGCGTGATTGAGTGCTCTCTTCATGAAGAGGCAGCATATCATTGAGGAGATACGACAGGCTCTGGGCGGGACGGCGACGACACACGCAGCCCAGCTCGCCCTTGAGGCTGTCTTGCTCTCCATCAAGGAAGGCTTGCAGCAGGATGGGACGGTGAAGATTGCTGGCTTTGGTACTTTTCGCGTACACGAGCAGGCAGCCCGCATGGGGCATCACCCCCTGAGTGCAGCCCCATGTCCCATCCCTGCTCAGCGTCGTGTCAAATTCAAAGCCTCTCCTCAGCAATACAGCACTCCTCACCCCTAGGTCAATCACTGATTCATCCTTCTCTATATGAAAGCTCTTCTCCCCTCTCTTTCCACCTCTAGCCTCCTGCTCGCTCTGCTGATGACGAGCTGTGAAGACAGCGAGAAAACGCATGCCGAGCGTGCGCGTATCGCGCGCTTTACTACGGAGGTCAAGCCGCCTCCCAATCCGGATAAGGAGGATCTCGATGAGCTCATCAAGGAGGAATTTGTCGCTCCGACCAGCCATCAAGACATCCCTGTCTTCAACCCCTACAGCATGTATACAGGGCAAAACATGCACCAACTCACAGGGGTCTCGGGTCGCTCCCTGCTACTCTGCTTTGCCACAGACTGGTGCCCCCACTCAAGCTCGATGAAGGAATCACTCCAAGAGCTCGCGGCCGATGGCCAAGGCTCCATCCAAGTCGTCGTCATCGACCCCGACAAGTATACCAAACTCGCCGAAGAATTCGGCATTGAGAAAGTCCCCATCACCTTCCTCTACGTCGAGGGCGTGCGTCTGCGCATGATAGAGGGGACCTATAGCTCCAATAGCTTGCAGCATTACCTCACGCGCATCTTGAGCAAGGGATGAGCACAGCACCCATCCCCTGCTCCTGAGTTGCCTTTGTTTACTTCCCTGGGAAGCTATTGAAGGTGAGCTCTATGGGCAGAGTCATGGGCTGACCATCGACCTCGGTTTCTATATCGCCCTTCATAGCAAAGGGGAGAGCACGCGGGACGGTATCAATGCTAAAGCTCAGCAGGATGGTACCACCCTCCTTGGGCGTGACAAAGCTCAAGTTCGCAGGATGGTTAAAGCCTCCCCCATCGTCAAACTTGATGCGCTGCTTGGGCTTGATGACCACCTTTTTGCCCGTGGGCGGTGTCAGTAGAATCCCGAGATTCACCCCGTGAAAGCGCCCACCCGCCACCCCAGCGCGTTGCGCAAGGCTGTAGGAGGTGACACGCATGCTGCCCAGCTCAGCAGGGGGTGAGCTCAGGGCGATAGGTGGCCTGCCCTGGTGGGGGACGCTCTCGCCGGCAGTCTCCGCACCCGCTATATTGAAGCGCAGCTTCACGGGCACGATTTGGGGACTCTTGGCTACGCGGCGTTCCAGTCTGAATGATAGCTTGCTCAGATCGACACCTTTATCAAAGATGAAGGCCATATCCAAGTCCCCGCCTTGACTCTTGATCACGCGATTCGCCAGAGGGTCTATATACTTGCCCTGCTCGTCATAAAAGCCCATCTGCGTGAGGTGCCCAAAGCCTCTCTGGTGAAAGATGAACTCATGGGGACGCTCCGCGTCCACGGAGCAGGCATAGGAAAAGCCGTCACCTTGGATCTTCTGCGCATCTCCCCCCAGCTTGACGGTGTATTTTTCTTCGCTATAGTCAGGACTCATCGCCACTGATCCCTCCATCAAGACCCAGCCACCTTGGGGCATGCGCGAGAATTCAAAAAAGACCGTCGAGCGTCCCTTGTTGAATTCGTAATAAGCGGAGGTTGCTATCTCATCACCCGTGGCATCACTCGTCTTGATACTGATAAGCTCACCTGGGTAGAGTCGCGTCTTGGGCAGAGGGCCAAAGCCTAGGGCTACGGCGAAGGCTCCTTGACCCGCTTGCTCATCGAGCCTCATCCAGAGGAGACCGAGCTGGGGGATAATCACTTTTTGTCCAATAGCAAAAGACGGCGCAGCGGCAGGGGGCGTGCTTTCTATATTCGCTGTCGCAAATAAGGCCGATAACAGCAGAAGGGAGATGATTTTCATATCAAAAAAATTGTATCATAATCGAAAGCTCTAACGCAATCTCAAAATCGGGGAGCTGTACGGAAGAGATAGGGAAATAAGGCTTGGCTGACTGCTCCATTCATATTATACTCGTGCGTCCACCGTTATGATTACCACCAACACGATTCGCCTCCTCCTCGCCGTCATTTGTAGCTTTCTCTCCGTGGCGGGAATCGCTATTCTCTGGATCTTTGCCAATAGGGGGCTCGATTATTTCTATTTGGGCGGCGGAGCTCGCTTTGGCGCATTAGCCATGGGCTGCTACGCGCTCATGGGCTTGATCTTCACTGTGGTCTTTGGCTATCTCGCCTACCGTATCCTCACGCCCATACTCTGTCTACTGCAAGCTCTGCTCTGCCTGCTCGTGGCGACCGCAGGTCATGTGATCAATCAGCAGCATCAGCCCGAGACTCACACACTGACCCCGAATACGCCGCTACAATGGCGCACAAGCAGCTACATCATCACCGAATCGCCCGCCATGGGGATAGAAGACTCGGCACGCCTCCTCACCAAGGATGACAAGGGTGAGCACGAATCAGTCATTCTCAAAGATCAGCGCTGGGAGTACAGAGGCTGCTACGCCCATTATCAGGATAAAAAGGGTGATCAATTCACCCTTGAGCTACATTACCAACCGGGTACTCTGTGGATCAAGGTGGGCAATATAGGCTGTATGCTCAGTATCGTCAGCTGCATTCTTATGCTCATCTTTCGCAAAAAAATAAGATAACATCTATACTGTTAATAAAATTATCCATGTTTTAGTTGACGTTCTTTTCGATGTGTGATACTCTCCTCAGAGATCTTTTTGACATGAAAAAATACATATTATCCCTATTTTTTGCTCTCGTCGCTAGCTTTGCGCAGGCCGATGAGCCAGAATATACCTTCACGACTCAGAACGGCAATGGCAAATGGGTGACAGGCGCAAGCTCTCCTACTGCTGATTTTGATAGAGGTCGCTATGACAACATGAGCTTCACTCTAGATCCAGATTCTCTTTATGCACCAACTCCGTACGACTCCAAGGGTAGTCTTACTCAAGCGAGCGCATATGACGGCTCTGCGCTCACTCCAGAAGGGCTAACGGGGGCGGATTACTACTTCCAAGACGGTCATACAGTGAGCCTCACCCAGATTGAGCTCAAGGGAGAAGCTCGTAATGGCAGCAGCTTCGTTGCTGGTACTTATATGCGTATTACAGACTCTACCGGAAACACCTACACAAGCAATGAGGCTGCGCTATCCATCAACGTTTCTGTGGGCGATCCTTGGGCTCCAGGCTGGTTTTTTTCAGATGATTTGGCTACCTTCACCTTCGCTGACACCGTACTTCTTGAAATAGGGGTGCAGTATACAGTCCAGTTTGTGGACGCCAGTGGAAACCTCTTGACTGGTAATAATAGACCCTATATGGAGCTTACAGGCTCAGGTGGCGAAGGATTCAGTGCTGGCGGAATCTCTACCTTGTCTCCAGCTGGTCTAAAGATCATTACACAATCTATCGTTCCCGAGCCGAGCACGGCTGTCATGGGCTTGCTTGCCGTCTTCGGCTTTGCTGCTCGACGCCGTCGCAAGCAGTAGTTAGCTCTCTCGCCATGTCTAAGGCGCAGAGCTCCTGATACGACAACAGAGGGGGAATACCATTCGAGGTATTCCCCCTCTGTTGTCGTATCGTCTAGAAAAAGACTTGGAAGCGGCGGCGCATGCGCGTATACTAGGCGCATGCCCACGATTTCACTGTCTCTGGGTGCGCGTTCGTATGACATTATTGTTGACAATGGCATCCTCTCCCACATCGGCTCACTGCTCTCGCGCTACCAGCTCCATGGTCGCGTTGCCCTTATCACAGACTCCACGGTCGCTCCGCTCTATGCCGCGACGGTGCAGGAGAGTCTGACACGCGAGGGGATCTCCTCTAGTGTCCACGTCTTCCCCGCAGGGGAGCAGTCAAAGAGCCTCCACACGGTCGAGGCTCTCGCTGACGAGATGGTCGAGGCGGGGCATGATAGGAAGAGCCTCATTCTCGCGCTCGGTGGTGGGGTGGTCGGTGATATGGCGGGACTGCTCGCCGCTATTTATTATCGCGGGATTCCCTTTGTCCAGATCCCTACGACGGTCATGGCTCAGGTCGATAGCTCGGTAGGGGGCAAGACGGCCGTCGATACGCCCGCGGGGAAAAATCTCATCGGTGCTTTCCACCAGCCTCGCCTCGTCATCGTCGATCCCGAGACGCTCAACACGCTCCCCGCACGCGTGATACGCGAGGGGATGGCGGAGATGGTCAAGCATGCTGCCATCCGTCAACCCCTGATGATGACCGCGCTGCGCCAGATGGGGCGCGAGGTCGAGGGGGGCTTCTCCCCCGAGACGCGTGCTCTGCTCCCCCAGATCCTCGCGGAGAATATCGCCATCAAGGCGCGTATCGTCGAGCAGGATGAGGAGGAGCTGCTGGGCATACGCGCTCTGCTCAATCTGGGGCACACGCTCGGGCATGGTATCGAGGCCTCGCGCCCCTATGGCGAGATGCTGCATGGGGAGGCTATCTCCTACGGGCTACGTGCCGCGCTGTATCTCTCTCGCCTCTATGCGGGGCTCTCGGAGGTCGAGGAGCAGGAGCTGCTCTCGCTGCTAGACGAGATCGGACTACCGCTGACCTTGGATGCGAGCTTTGATGAGGAGCTTATCCTCAAAAAGACAGCCGCAGACAAGAAATTCAGCGCGGGTGCGATACGCTTTGTACTGCTCTCGGGGCTCGGTGAAGCGCATGTGAGTCACAAAATCACCCAAGAAGACCTGCGCAGCACGATTGCTTACTTGAAATGCCCCCCTGCTTCGTGCTAATATCACACTTTCTTATCTTTAATAATAAAACACTAGAATTATGACCGATCCCCGTATCACTCAATTGGCAGAGAAACTCATCAACTACTCCTGCAAGCTCCAAGCAGGAGAGCACATCCTCATCCAGCTCACCGACGTCCCCGATGCCATAGGCGTCGAGC
Organism: uncultured Akkermansia sp.; assembly: GCA_964370355.1. GTDB lineage: Bacteria > Verrucomicrobiota > Verrucomicrobiia > Verrucomicrobiales > Akkermansiaceae > Akkermansia. The sequence continues at coordinate 9,496 of CAYJJA010000089.1, forward strand.
TCATGCGAGCCGCTCGCGCCGTCGGGGCTCATCCCCATCTGCGCATCAATCACTCGCGTCTCACGCGTGAAATGTTCCGCGAGGCAGCAGACGAGCAGTACGAGATCATCGGAGATATCGCGCTTGCGGAGATGAAGAAAATGTCTGCCTTCATCGCTATCCATGGCGCGAACAATAGCTTTGAGAACTCAGACGTGCCTGCCGACCGCATGAGTCTCGTGATGAAGTACCTGCGCCCCATGAGCGACTACCGCGTCAACAATACGAAGTGGTGTGTCCTGCGCTGGCCCACGCCCTCCATGGCGCAGGCGGCGGGGCTGAGCACCGAGGCCTTTGAGGACTTCTACTTCCGCTGCTGCCTTGCGAACTACGCGGAGCTCAAGGAGGCGATGGACAAGCTCGGTGAGCTCATGATGAAGACGGACAAGGTGCGCATCGTGGGACCGGGTACGGATCTGAGCTTCTCCATCAAGGGCATGCCCGCCATCACCTGCGCGGGGAACTTTAACATCCCCGACGGCGAGGTTTTCTCCGCGCCTATCAAGAACTCCGTCAACGGCAAGATCAGCTACAATACACCCTGCGTCTACCGTGGTATTGGCTTTGACGGCATTGTGCTCGAATTCAAGGATGGCAAGATCATTCACGCCGAGTGCAACGGCAAGACAAAGCAGCTCAATGACATCCTCGACAGTGATGAGGGTGCACGCTACATTGGTGAGTTCGCCCTGGGGACGAATCCAGAAATCCTGCACCCCATGTGCGATACACTCTTTGATGAGAAGATCGCGGGCTCCTTCCACTTCACCCCCGGTCAAGCCTATGAGG
>CAYJJA010000090.1:0-344 GCA_964370355.1 uncultured Akkermansia sp.
TAGTGAGGAAGCTACGTTCCCTAAAGTTAAGTGGGTGCGGAGTCGTAGACGTCTGTTGAGTCCGCCTTGGACGGAACATAAGAGCTACGAACTAGAGTGCCCCATGATTATATACAACGGATCGAGCCTTTGTACTACGCGTCACGAGCACGGCAGCAAATGCATTATAAACTCAGTGTTCTAAAATGACAAGTAAAAAGTACAAATCACCCACAACTTGCGAGCTCAGCTCAGGGAAAACAGTGTCAAAAAAAAATCTAAAGAAAGGTCAAAAATATCGTTGCACAATCACAAGCTTATTAGGTAGAATAAAGCAGTAGCCATGCCCCCCCCGCCGCCGGGGG
>CAYJJA010000090.1:354-10234 GCA_964370355.1 uncultured Akkermansia sp.
AGGTCGTAGCGGCCAGCCTTGAGATGAGCGGCGAGCACTTTGAGCAGCTCTTTGTCGCATGGGCTGGCGTATCACCCCAGCAATTTGTCTCGCACCTCAGCAGCTCGGCTCTCAAGGGCGAGCTGCTGAAAACAGCCCGTCTGCTCGCCAGTGAGCAGCAGCCCATGCACACTATCCAGTGCATGACGCCGAGCGAGTACAAGACCCAGGGGCACGGCATAGAAATCAGCTACGGTATCGCGCCTAGCCCCTTTGGCGACGCGCTCGTCGCGAGCACAGATCAGGGCATCTGCGCCCTTGAATTCCTCGACGATGACCTTGACCTAGTCATTGGGCAGCTCCAGACGAGCTGGCATCACGCCCCATTCTACCGCGACGATGAGCACGCAGCGCAGCTCTGCCGGCGCGCCTTCTCCCCTGCGTCAGATGAGGGAGAGCTCCCCCTCCTGCTGAAAGGCACCCCCTTCCAAGTCAAGGTCTGGCAGGCCCTGCTGCGCATCCCCTCGGGCAGCATCGCCAGCTACAGCAGCCTCGCTGCCATGATGGGCATCGAGAGCTCCGTACGCGCCGTCGCCTCAGCCGTCGCGAAGAATCCGCTCGGCTACCTCATCCCCTGCCACCGCGTCATCCGCAGCACAGGCATCATCCACAACTACCGCTGGCGCAGCGAGCGCAAATCACTCCTACTCGGCTGGGAGCTCTCCCAACAACCAGTATCCTAGATCAGCATCATGACCCCTCATCCTCCCCCCAGCGCCCAAGTCGTCGTCATCTTTGAGGTCAAGCCCAGCGCAGAAGGCAAAGAGCGCTACCTCCAGATCGCGGGCGAGCTGCGCGATGTCATCATGAAGACACCGGGCATCGTGAGCTTCGAGCGTTTTTCCAGCCTCAACAATGAAGGCAAGCTACTCAGCCTCAGCTACTGGGAGGACGAGAATAGCGTCGAGCAGTGGCGCAATACCATGGCGCATCGCATGGCGCAGCAGGCAGGCTTTGGCGAGCTCTTTGAGGAGTACCGCATACGCGTCGCCCACATTGAGCGTGACTACAGCATGAGCGAGCGAGGGGAAGCCCCCTCGGACTCCAACGCCTTCTTACTCCATCCACTACGATGAAGCACTACTTCCACTACAGCGACGAGCAGCTCGATGCTCTCAAGAAGAAGGACAAGAAACTCGCACGCGCCATCGACCAGATAGGCAGGATAGAGCGCGAGGTACATCCCGACCTCTTTCACGCCCTGATCAACAGCATCATCGGGCAGCAAATCTCGACAAAGGCCCACAAAACCATCTGGAATCGCCTCTGCGAGCTGCTCCCCGATCTCAGCCCCGAGACACTCGCCCACACCAGCTTGGAGCAAATACAAGGGCTAGGCATGAGCTTTCGCAAAGCGCAAAACATCATCGACATCGCGCGCCTCGTCGCCGAGGGGGAGCTCAAGATAGAGCCATTGTACGAGCTCAGCGATGCCGAGCTCTGCCAGCGGCTCTGCGATCTCAAGGGAATAGGCGTCTGGACAGCAGAAATGCTCATGATCTTCTCCATGCAGCGCCCCGATATCCTCAGCTATGGCGATCTGGCTATACTGCGAGGTCTGCGCATGCTCTACAGGCATAAAAAAATCACCAAAGAACTCTTTGCCAAATATCAGCGACGATACTCCCCCTACGCCACGCTCGCCAGCCTCTACCTCTGGGCCATCGCTGGGGGCGCCATCGAGGGGCTCAGCGATCCCGCTGTACGGCAATAGATAGCTCCCAGAGTGAGCGATACATCAGTAGAATGCGCTTGACATCTCGGCATTTTACTCCATAGTAATAGGCGTGAATCGAACAATTCTATCAACGTATTTTTTAATGGGTACTGTTATCATTGCACAAGAACAGCCTCCTACACCCACTGCTCCCGCAGCAACTCCCGCAGCAACTCCCGCAGCAACTCCTACCGCCAAGCCCGCAGCATCACCCGCTGCGAGTCCCGCAGTCAGAATCATAGCTGCCCAGCCCCTAGCTCCCGCCCAGACGCCCACCCCCGAGGAGCAAAAGGAGGCAAAGAAAGCCCAGCCCATCGCCGAGGCCATACGCCAAGGCAGCGTGCCCACGAGCCTGGCCAACCCCAAGCCTCCCGAAAAGCCCGCCGCACGCCCCAAAGACACCCTCAATCTCCCTAGGAACTACCGAGGCATCGTGCGCGTCGAGGTCTCCAAGAAGCGCAACAACTACAACACCCCATGGCAGAGCGGCAGCTACGGCAGCGGCACGGGCACCGCCTTCCTCGTCGGCGATGGACTCTTCATGACCAATGCGCACGTCATCTCCGATGGCGAGACGCTCTACATCTCCCAGTACGCGGATGCACGCAAGATCCCCGCGAAGGTGAAGTTCGTCGCGCATGACGCCGACCTCGCGCTGCTGGAGATCTCTGAGGAGGACCGCGAGCTCTTCCGCGACATCCCGCAGCTCAAGTTCAGCGACGAGCTCCCCCGCCTTGAGGACACCGTACGCGCCATAGGCTACCCCATCGGAGGCTCGCGCCTCTCAGTGACACGCGGCATCGTCTCTCGTATTGAGAACTCCGTCTACAGCCACGCCCGCAACAGCGCGCACCTCGCCGTCCAGATCGACGCCGCCATCAACCCCGGCAACAGCGGAGGCCCTGTCTTTCTCGGCGACAAGGTCGTCGGCGTCGCCTTCCAAGGCCTCACGCAGGCGAACAGCACAGGCTATATCATCCCCGCCCCCGTCATCAAGCGATTCTTCAAAGACATCGAGGATGGCAAGTACGACCAGTATGTCTCCATGGGCGTGGACTTCTTCCAGCCACAGAATCCGGGCATGCGCCGCCACTACGGCCTCGCCAATGACGGCAATGGTGTCGTCGTCGGCCGCGTCGTGCAGGGAGGCAGCGCAGATGGAGTCCTTGAGCTCGGCGATGTAGTCATGGCCATCAATGGAAAGCCCGTTGACAGCTCGGGCATGATCGAGCTCGACGGCGAGCGCGTCAGCCTCGAAGAGCTCGCCGAGCGTTCCTTCAAGAATGATGAGATCACCTTTGACATCATCCGCAAGGGGCAGCGCATGAGCAAGACCGCCAAGCTCATCGCCCAGCCCAACAAAAAGCTCACCGCCCCCAGCTTCAACGAGCAGCCCCGCTACGTCAGCTTTGGCGGCTTCATCTTCCAGCCCATCACCCTCAATGAGATCGAGGCGCACCGCGTCCCAGTCCCCAATATTATTTTGACGGTGAATGACTTCCTCTACAAGAGCAAAGAGAGCCCCCGCGAAGACTTGGTCATGCTCACCCGTGTGCTCCCCGATGAGGTGAACTCACGCCTGAGCAACCACGGCAACCGCATCATCAAGTCAGTCAACGGTGTCGAGGTCAAGGGACTCGACCACCTCTACGAGCTACTCTACCCCGCGGATGAATCGCAAGCAGGAGAGTTCACCGTCATCGAGATGGAGGAAGGCGCGTATCCGCTCGTCTTTGATCGCAAGGAGATCCACGATGCCAACAAGCGCATCTGGTCTAGCTACGGCATTGCACAGCCCGCACGCCTCGACGCCCAGCCCAAGTAATCACACCGAGCAGCATCCTCATCTCTACGCACACAAGCCCACCCTCGCATATGCAATCATCCTCCCTTTCCACCCTCGCAGCCAGCCTCACCCTAGGACTGCTCCTCACCAGCTGTGAGCCCACCCCGCGCACAGCCATCGACAAGAAAAAAGTACCAGCCAAGCCCACCCCCGCCGCCACCCCCGAGGCAGCCACCGCCGCACCCGCTGTTGCAGCCCCCGCCCCAGCGGCAAAGCCCGCCACCCCCATCGACAGCCTCGTGGAGATCACCGCCACGCACCAAGAGTACGACATCCTGCGCCCTTGGCAAAAGAAAGCCACATCCCAGAGCAGTGCCAATGGCATCTACCTCGGCAAGGGGCAGGTCCTCACCGTCGGCTCGGTAGGCAGAGCCGCCACCTACATCGAGATCAGCCTGCCCAATGGGGCGCAAAAGGCCAGTGCCCGCATCGTGAAGCACGACCCCGACCGTGGACTCACCCTGCTGGAGCTCCTCGACAAGGAGGAGATCGCCACACTCTTTGAGACACGCCACAAGCTCGATCTAGGCTCTCCGCTCAAGCTCGGCTCTGAGGCGACACTCTGGAAAACCATACGCGGCAACCAAGCCCAGCAAATCGCCATCACCGTCGAGCGCGGAGCGGAGGGCAGCTACTCCTCCCCTCGCCTCATCGCGGCGATCAGCCAAGCCATGAGCGGTAATGAAGCCGCCGGTCTCCCCGTCATCAAAGACGGCAAGCTCGCCGCCCTCGCCCTGAGCTACAACGACAAGCTCCAGACCCTCACCCTCGTCAATGCTGAGGTCATCGCCAATTTCTTGAAGCAAAGCGACCCCGCCCTCCTCGGAGCACCCATCCTCGGTGTCGAGCGCAGCCTTGTGAAAGACCCCGTCCTGCTACGCTACCTCAAGGTAGATGAGAAGACGGCTGGCTACTACATCAGCAAGGTCATCCACGGCGGCACCGCGCAGCAATCGGGCATCCAAGCGGGCGATCTCATCATCAAGATCGACGGACAGAGCATTGATAGTCGTGGACAGAGTGAGCACCCGCTCTACGGCTCACTCGATGCCTTTGCCCTAGCACAGGGCGTGCATCAAGTCGGCACGACTGTCCCCATTGAGATCATGCGTGATGGCAAGCTCATCAAGCTCGATCTCAAGCTGAATCGTGATTTGAAGACTCAGCACATCTTCAGCGACCGCGAGCCGGGCGAGCCTCTGCGCTACGTCATCCACGGAGGGCTGCTCTTCCAGCCCATCAGCAGCGACTACATCGGTGCTGTGCGCGGGAAGATGCGCGGTGGTCTCCCTGCGGAGTATCTTGAGCTGGAGAAACGCCAAGACGAGCTCATCGCCCAAGGCTACAAGGAGCTCATCGGCCTCACGGCCATCCTGCCTACGCCTGCGACGCTGGGTTATAATGCGGTTGGGCTCTGCTTTGTGGAGAAGGTGAACGGCAAGCCCGTCTACACGCTCGAAGAGCTGGTGAAGCAGCTCGACGCGCCCACGCCCAATGGCATCATCAGCATTAGCACGAATAAGCCCCCCTACACGATCTACCTTGATCGCAAGCTCGCCGAGCAGAGCAACGACAGGCTGCGCCGCATGGACATCCCCGCGCTGCGCCAGCTTGATTAAGCACGAGATGAGCGAGCGCACGACGCAAGCCTCAGCCTAGGGCTGTAGCGATACGATCAGCGCAAAACTTCTCTCCCCCCTCCCTGCCCACACGCGCAGGAGGGGGATTTTTTTGCACTGCGTCAGAATGGCTGCGCGATACTTTCGTTGACTCATTCTCCAGCCGCGCGATCATGCGTGTTTTCTAGTGATAGTTTGGTTGAGTTGGTGACTTGGGCTGTTGTCAATGGGAAGAAGCCCTGCCAGCGTAGCGAGGGCGATGAGGAAGGATCCCCAGACGATCGCTTAAGGTCCAGACTTTAAGAATCCTAGATACTTCGCATCTTGCTTTATGGGGACGCGCTTTTGTTTTTTTCGGCAGCCGTGGGAGCTAATGGCATAGGGGTCAATTCTTTTTTGCTTGCGTTCTAGGCTAGTTCGCGTAGAATACTTGCATTCATGCGCGCATGGCGCAGCCTTGCCTTTTATTATGAACATCCTAGAATTCATCAGAAAAAACTCAATCCTCGTGATCATCGTGATCGCAGGTATTGTATTGGGACTAGTCATGTCTGACTATGGTCAAAAGAGCGATCAGTTGGCAGGAAATATGGCGTTCCAAGTCAATGATCGCAGCTACAGCGAGCAAGATGCCAGCGAGCTCGCTAGCTACGCCGAGCGTTATTTTCAAGAGCTCATCTACGCCACGCCACGCCGCCTGCGCAATCACTTTGATAGCGACGGCGATGGCAAGCTCACCGAGAGCGAGCAAAAGGCTTTCACTCAAGCAATCCAACAAGATATTGGAGCCAATATGAGCATCAACATGCTCGAGAGGACCTATCAAGACTGGCAGCGCGGCTATGCCAATCAACCCGAGCTCAATCTCGCCGCCAATCGTATCACCATTCGCGAGGAGGGCGCAGCCCTCGGTATTCTCCCTTCCAAAGAGCAGGTGGATGACTACATCAAGGCGATGCCCATTTTCAAGCAGCACGACGGGAGCTTTGACCAGACTCTCTACCGCCGTCTCGCTGGCTACACGAGCGGACGCACGGATAATATTCAAGAGCGCTACTTCCGCCAGTTCATCTCCGATCTGATGATATGGCAGGTGCTCAGGCATCTCATCGCCGATGGCATCGAGCTGGATGCTCGCGCCGCTACTGCGATGCTCAATGTCACCTTGCAGGATATTCAGGTCAAGACCGCATGGCTACCCTCCTCTGCCATCCCCGCCCCTACTGAGCCTACAGAAGAAGAGGTCAAGGCCTACTGGGAGCTCAATAAGCATCGCTACCTCAGCGATGCCCAGCGCAGCGTGAGTCTCTACACGCTCACTCCCGCCGAGGGGATCAGCATCGAGGAGCTCTACGCGACCTCCGAGCAGCTGATGCAGACGATTGCCGAGAGTAATCAGGCTGATATCGACCAGATGCTCGCTCAGGCTTCTAAAAATCCCGAGCTCGCCCCCTTCTCCTACATGGGCGCGGATGGCAAGAGTCATCAGAGCTTCTCCGCCTACACGGCTGCCAATGTCCCTGCCGCTCTCGGCATGGAAATCCAAGGCGCACGCGGTAGCTCCACGCTGGGTGGGCTCGCCTTTGAGGTGGACTCAGCCCCCAGTATGGAAGCCCACGCTGAGAATCAAAAGCAGGGCCTCAAGCCAAGGACGAATATCAAGCAGCTGCGTGGCTTCTTCCCCACGCCCGAGGGCAAGCTGGTGCTGCTGCGCGTCGATGCTCTGCTCGACCCTAGTGTGCTGCCCTACGAGGCGGCCAAGCAGCTCGCCAAGAAGGATCTGATGCTTGAGCTGGAGCTCAAGGCTCTCACCGCCACCGCCGAGCAGCTGCAAGGCAAGCTAGCCGAGGCTCTCAAGGCGGGCGATATCGACAAGGCCTTCGAGCTCGCCTCCGCAGCTGGTGCTACAGTGGAGAATTTCGGTCCTGTGAATCCTGAGATTCCCTCGGGTCTTCCCACGGGCATGGATTCTGCGGCACTGCTCGCTGTTGCTTCGGGTCAGCTCGCCCCGCTCGTCGTGCTGCCCACAGAGGGTGCACGTCTCACCGCGGTGATCAGCCGTAGCTATGCAGACACGCCCGAGCTCGCGAATATACGTGATGCTATGCTCCTGCCTCAGCTCAATGAGACCTACCGCAACAAGCTGATGATCGACTGGATGCAACAAGCTCACACCAAGTTCCAAGTCAGCTTTGCCAAGAAGTACTCAGGCAGCAAGTAAGTACAATAGCTCTCATCCCCATAGCCTCGCCCCCTGCTCCCTAGCGGTGGGCGAGCTCTCATTTCACCCCCCCTCCCCCCCCATCAGTCCCACCTCCTCCTATACATAATATTATGTCTCTCCCCGCCCAATCCAAGTTTATCGTCGGCAATGAGGCCTGCGAACGCTTCAGCTTCTACGGCATGCGCAGTATTCTTACAGCCTACATGACCACAGAGCTGCTCATGAGTGAGAAAGATGCCGTCGGTGTCATCCATATCTTTCTCGCCGTGATCTACCTCACGCCGCTCATTGGCGCTTGGCTCGCCGATCGCTTCCTCGGTCGCTACAATTGTATTCTCTATATCTCGCTCTTTTACTGCCTCGGTCATGGTATTCTCGCGCTGGGGGATCTGACGCAGGATATTGCAACTCGTCAGCAGATTCTCTTTGTGGGCTTGGGTATTATTGCCATGGGCTCGGGGGGGATCAAGCCCTGTGTGTCCGCCTTTGTGGGCGATCAGATGCAGGGGCGCAGTGAGCGCGATATGACGCGTATGTATTCAGCCTTTTACTGGTCGATTAATCTGGGCTCCTTCTTCTCCTTCCTCGTGATTCCTTGGCTGAGGGATGTTTATGGCTATGGGCTGGCCTTTGGCGTGCCCGGTGTGTTCATGGCTCTCGCCACGCTGATCTTCTGGATTGGTCGCAAGAAGTACCTGCACACTGAGCCGGCGCAGCCTCAGTATGTGCCCTCGCTGATGACGCGTCTGCTGCGCGGGAAGCAGGAGGCGACGGCTCGCTACGGCGAGGAGCAGATGGGCGAGACGAGCCGCACGAGCAAGGCTATCTTGTCTACTCTCGTCGCGCTTTCCGTGCTCGGCTTTGGGGGCTACTACCTCTATGAGGGGGCGGGCTCGCTGTCCGCTATGCTGGGACACAGCTCTCTCATGGCGCTGAGCTCGACTGTCGCGCTCTTTGCCTACATCGCGCTGCTGCTGCTGCTCATGCTCAAGTGGGCGCAGAGTCGGGGGCAGGCGGGCTTCTTTGGCATCGCGGGGCATATGCTTTTCAAACGCGCGGGGCTGACGGCTTATAGTGAGGAGCAGAGGCGCGATACGCGCAATTTGCTGCGCGTGCTGCTCAGCTTTGTGATGGTTATCCCCTTCTGGGCTCTCTTTGACCAGACGGCGAGTAGCTGGATCTTGCAGGCGCGTGAGATGGAGCCTTGTGTGATTGCGGGCTTGCGCATCGGGGCGGAGCAGATGCAGAGCTTTAACCCGCTGCTTGTCATGACTTTCATCCCTCTGCTCACGCTGCTGGTCTATCCCTATGTGGGCAGGTACTCGCGCCCCATTCGCCGCATGGGGATAGGTATTTGCCTCGCGGGTCTCTCCTACCTGAGTGTGGCTTGGCTGCAAACGCGTCTCGATGGCGGCGAGCAGCTCAGCATTCTCTGGCAGGGGCTGCCCTACCTACTGCTCACGCTCTCTGAGATCCTTGTGAGCACCACGGGGCTTGAGTATGCCTATACGGCGGCGGGCAAGACTCTCAAGAGTCTGGTCACGAGCTTCTGGTACCTCACGATCACGACGGCGAATCTGCTTGTGGTGGTGCTCACCACGCTGGTGAGCGATCCTGCGAGTACATCGACCTTCATGCTCTACAGCCTGTTGAGTCTCGCTGTGGGTATTCTCTTCATCTTTGTCACCACGCGCCGCTTTTTCCAGCCTGAGAGTGCGCCTAGCGATCAGTAAGTCAGAAAGTCGAGATTATGAATAAATCCTCTTCTTGGCAGTACAGCGTTCTTGATGTCTGTGAGAGCACCTTTTACCCCGCGCGGCAGCTGCCCGCATGGCATGGGGTGCAAGCGCGTCTGCAAACGCGCGGGCGCGGGCGCTTTCAGCGTAGCTGGTTTGGCGAGCGGGGCGGGCTATGGATTAGCTACAACGTGCCTCTCGATGAGAGCTTGGATCTACCATGGGGGCAGCTCCCTCTCGTCGCGGGGGTGGCTCTCATCCGCTCTCTGCGGGAGTACGAGATCGAGGGGCTGCGTCTGCGCTGGCCCAATGATCTGCTCGTCGGCAGGGCCAAGCTCGGCGGCATCCTCGTCGAGCGTCCCGCGCCCGACATTGCCAGCATAGGCATAGGGGTGAATATAGACAATGACATCGCCTCGCTCTACGGCAAGACCGCCGACCCTGTGGCACGCCTGCGCGATCTGCTCGGGGCTTGCTGCCCCAGCGTCGATGACTACCGCGATACGCTAGGCGAGGCGATTCGCGGGACCTACCAGCTTTTTCTTGCTGGTGGCATGGCAGCGCTGCAGGAGGATCTCCAGCGTGCTTGGGCGGGGGCTCGCCCTGTCGTTGCCATCACGGATAACGCACGACATGTGGGCTTCTTTCAAGGGATTGACGATGAGGGCTCTCCCCTCCTGCGCAACGCCTTTGGGGTGG
>CAYJJA010000091.1:0-2969 GCA_964370355.1 uncultured Akkermansia sp.
CCCTGTACTGACATCAATAAAGCCCTTGTTAATATCGACATAGTGGACATTGCTCTGCGTGGCAGCCCAACTGGCGAGCTCCTGATTATACAGCGCGACACTCTCGCGCTGCGCGATAATATTCGCCGTAGCGTGCTCTCCCCATGCGGGTACGGATGTGAGATAAATATCAGCATTGGCATTGCTCGTCTGCATGCTAGCGACACTGTCCTGCACGCGCTGGAGGACAAAGCTGCGCAGCTCGGCAGCATCGGCGGGCACGCCGCTGTTGCCTGATGCTGCGGTGAATCCGTTTTGATACGCACTATGACCAAAGTCAGAGAGCATGTCATTGGTTCCTATCATCATGATGAATGTCTCGGGTGTATCCTCATCTGTGAAGGTGGGGCCTGTGTAGGCACTGCCGCCCTGCTTGTTGACGTCTTGACCCAGCCAGTTCTTAATATTGCTTCCGCTGTAGCGCGTGCCTTGTTTCTCACCAGACACCTCCCATGCGCGGCCACTGGAGTGGGCACTATGCACATTCTCAAAGTCGAGACCACCGTAGCCCGAAGGGGCGTAATCCGCATTGTAGTTATCTGTGTGAATGCCTGTCTCATCGTAGCTGATTCCGTTATCGGCGAGGATCTTGTGATAATCCCAGCGGTACGAGCCTGTGCTAATGCCATGCGTGATGGAATCACCGATGAACATCGTGTCACCTAGATCGGTGCTCGCTTGCGCGCTCAGGCTACAGAGTGAGAGAAGGTAAGTTAATAAGGGGATGGGGAGGAATAATTTCATGGAGAGAGAGTTCTATGCTCAAGTGTGAAAAAATGCTATTTTGTAATCTTTTCGAGGATTTTTTTGATGTCAATTTCGGTGAAGCGCGTGACGATGCGCTGACCATTAAAGTCGTACTCGGCAAGCATGCCTACATTGCCATTGGGGAGCTGCTGCAAGACGCTGTAGTCGAATGTCTTGCTGTAAAGGATGTCAATTTCCTTCCATGTCTTGCCCTTGTCTAGACTGGCGTAGAGCATCCCGCGTCCGCGCTTTCTGCCCGCGAAGCGTGCGGTGGATGTCGTGGCTAAGAGCATGTCTATCTTGCCCTTTTTGTAACGGAGTGTGCTTCCCATGCAGCCTGTATCGACGAGGCTGGGCTCGAACTTCAACTCCGTCCATGTCGCGCCGCCGTTCTTGCTGTAGGCAAGGGCGCGGGATTTGCTGGATGTACGCGTATTGAGCATGAGTGTGCCATCACTGAGCTCGATCATTTGGACCTCATCGCCGAAGTCCTTGCTCGGCGAGGTGACTTCCTGCCCCGTCTTCCACGTGATGCCATTATCGTCGGACCAAGCCGCATAGACCTTGAAGCTGCGGTTATTTCCCTTGCCCGTTTTCACGATATTGCACATGGGGATGACGATGCGATTCTTGTACTTTCCTTTCTTCATGCTCACGCCGACACCGGGACCGGGCATGGCCATGATGGTCTTGTCGGAGAGCTTGAAGGAGCGCGTGACGTCCTTGGGCTTCGACCAGGTCTTTCCCTCATCATCGCTGTAGATGATGTAGTTCCGTGAGATCGTCTCGCCCTTATAGCCAGGGGCGCACATTTTGACACCTTCGTGGGGCATATTGCGCGAGTGGAATTTATGGGGGAACCACAGATAGCTCAAGATGATGCGCCCTTTTTCTCCCTCGACGACGACGGGATTCATGGTGCAGTTCTTCCCATCTTGGGTGATCACGCGCGTCGGGAACCATGTTTTCCCCTCATCGGAGCTCATGCGCAGCACGATGTCATTCTCGGCATGATCGCTGTTGCGCCCTTCGCGTCCCTCGATAAAGGCGTAGAAGAGACCATTCTTTGCTACCAAGAAGGCAGGGATGCGGTAGTTGTGATAGCCAAAGCCCTCTGCTGGAGTGGAGAAGACAGGGACGCTGTCGATGACCATAGGGCTATGTCCTGCGGCGACTAGGTCAGCAGGACTGCTAGACTGGGCTGCGAGGCTGGAGCTAAAGGCGGTCGCGAGGAGTAGGCGGAGCAAGGTGTTTTTCATGGTGATGAGTTTTTAGCGATACAAGAAAAGCTGCCGATGCGCGGATTTTACTTTGATCAAATTGTTAATGGGAAGAGTCTGAATATCTAGAGAGAGCAAGGATTCAGTCTAGCATATGGAGCTAGCTTGTCAATTTTTTTTTCAGAGTCCTCCAAGAGCTCCTCAAGCAAGAATCGCAGCGCACAGGCGGTCTGAAAAAAGAGCTTGCTAAGGCGCAGCAAAAAAATATACTAACATGAAGCACCCATGCGTCGTTTTCTTTTATCGTTTTGCTCATGAGGGGCGATCAATGGTGACTTTTAAGAAACCTAACCACCATTTCATGCTCAAATCTCTCCTGCTCACCCTCCTCGGCTGTAGCCTTTGTTGCGCGTCCCAGCCCATCATCGACATGCTCGAGCGCATCGGCAAAGGTGCTTCTGCACACTTCATCATCGAGACGCGCGTCGCGGACAAAGACAACTATGAGCACGACCTCGTTGACATCCTCCGCCAGCCCCTCACCGAGCGAGGACGCCTAAGCTACAGTAAGCTGCAAGAGGCGTACAAGATGAAGGATAAAGCCCGCCTCGACATGACGTGCATGAGGTGTTTAAGTTCATCGCCGAGAGCTTCCTTGAGAATGCCTCAATCACAAAGCTCCATTACAACCTCAAGACTCCCTGCAAGTTGACCCTCCAGACGACTAAGGGAGACAAGAAAGAACTGCAGATTGCCAGCCCCAAGATGGGCTGGCTGTAAAGGGCATTTTTACTTTGACAATAGACTAATGAGAATTGGGCACTTCCCAGTATTCAGAGCTCTTGTCTAGAGCTGTGTTGACTGGGCCTGTTTCTTCTCGCGCTTGGGGCGGTCAGGGTCGCGCTGCTTGGCCTCATCGCGCTTGGGGCGGTCAGGGTCGCGCTGCTTGGCCTCATCGCGCTT
>CAYJJA010000091.1:3069-10051 GCA_964370355.1 uncultured Akkermansia sp.
GGGTCGCGCTGCTTGGCCTCATCGCGCTTCGGGCGGTCAGGGTCGCGTGGTTTGGCCTCATCGCGCTTCGGGCGGCTGCTCTCCAGATTGCTCTTGTATCTATTCTCAATATCGCGTAGCTTGCGCTCATGCTCACGCTCACGGTCGCGCTGGCGGCGTTCGCGCTCCTCGCGGCGGCGTTGACGTTCTTCGCGTCTCGCTATATCGCGACCTACATCATAGGCGAGCATGCGTGCGCGTGCATTACCGTTGCGTCCCGCGCGTTCTAGCCAAGTATGAGCTTCTTTGAAGTCGTAGTCGCTCGTCGCTGTATCGAGTAGCAGAAAGCCCGCTTGGGCCTGTGCATTCGTATCACCCTTGTCTCCTGCACGACGGTACCAACGTATTGCGTCCTGATAGTTGTAGGACACCCCAGGGCGGCCATGGTGGTAGACATCGGCTAGTGTCTGCTGGGCACGCAAAATGCCCGCTGACGCGGCCTTTCTATACCATCTGACGGCTTCTGGCCAATTCGGAGCCATGCTCTTGCCCGAGCTATAGATCTCACCGAGCCTGAAGGAGGCATCGGGATGGGAGAGCGCTGCGGCATTGTGCAGGTGGGGGAGGGCTGCTTGGACGGCCCGTGGATTCTTGCTCAGCTTGGTCATGGCGAGCTCATACTCAGCTTGGCGGTAACGGAGCTGCTCAGGGGTGAGTGTCTCACACGCGCTGAACATAAGAGACGCCATGAGGGCGTAGGCTAATAGATGTCGTTTTTTCATAAGTGAATGAGTGTTGTACTCCCTGATAGAATGACAAGCTTTGCCTCTGCTGTCAATGTGTTTTTTAAATTTCCCTCTATCTAACAAAACCCTTTATTCTTAGCAATTAAAAAAGAGTCACCCCCACGTGAGGGTGACTCGTAAAAAATATACTAGAGCAATGGTGGCTTAGCCGAGGAGCTCAGCGACATCAGCGCGTTCTGCGAGGAGCTCGTCGCAGGTTGCGGCGATCTTTTCCTTGGAGAACTCATCAATGGGCAGACCCTCGACGATGCTGTAGCTACCATCGGCATTCATGCGTGTGGGCTGGGAGCAGATGATGCCTGCGGGCAGACCGTAGGGATTGCCTTCGCCCGTGATGGTGCAGACGGAGAACCAGTCACCCTCGGGGGTGGGGTTGGCAAGCATCTGGACAGTCTTGAGAGCTGCGTTGGCTGCGGAAGCGGCAGAGGAGAGACCACGTGCCTTGATGATGGCAGCACCGCGCTGCTGGACTGTGGCGATGAACTCACCCTTGAGCCATTCGATGTCGGTGATGACCTCGGTGACAGGCTTGCCGTCGATCTTCGCATTGGTGAAGTCGGGATACTGAGTGGCGGAGTGATTGCCCCAGATGCACATATTGGTGATGCTGGAGGAGTGGACACCTGCCTTGGCAGCAAGCTGGCTCTTGGCACGCAGCTCGTCGAGCATGGTCATGGCAAAAAAGTTTTCCTTGGGAAGAGCAGTTGCATTGTGCATGGCGATGAGGCAGTTTGTGTTGCAGGGGTTGCCTACGACGAATACCTTGCAGGTGGGCTTGGCGTTGGCTGCGATGGCCTTGCCTTGACCGACGAAGACCTTGCCGTTGATGCCGAGCAGGTCCTTGCGCTCCATACCTGCCTTGCGGGGGACAGAGCCCACGAGCATGCACCAGTCAGCGTCCTTGAAGGCGACGGCTGGATCGTCAGTAGCAACGATTTCTGTGAGAAGGGGGAAGGCGCAGTCATCAAGCTCCATGACAGTTCCTTGAAGCTTTTCGAGAGCGGGGGTGATTTCGAGAAGCTTGAGAATGACGGGCTGATCAGCACCGAGCATTTCACCAGAAGCAATGCGGAAGAGGAGGGAATAGGCAATGTTGCCTGCGGCGCCAGTGACAGTGACAGTGACAGGTGTTTTCATAACGGGGGGTATTATGCTTAAGTCAAGAGAAAGAGTCAATGCAAAATTCAAACAAATGGAATCATCTGCCCGAGCGTTGCCATACCCTTCTCAAGAGCGTAGTGAAAATTAGCTAATGGCTTGGCGGATTTGCTCCGCGTAGAAAGCGGCCTTTTGCGCAAAGCTCTTCTCGGGCTGTTGGTACATAATACCACGTGAGACATTGATGAGGACGGGGGAAGCCTGATGACGCGCCGCGAGTCCTTTGAGCTCACCTCCCTGTGCTCCGAGCCCTGGGATGAGTAGAGGTGCCGCTGGTAGCTCGGTGAGGAGTTGCTCACTCGCATTGGTCAGTCCGACCACCATACCTACCTCGGTGGCGTTGTTTTCTTGCTGAGCACGGCTCACCATATCACCGACTAGTTGGTAGACGCGACGACCATCGGCGAGTCGCTGCTGTTCTATGTCAGCTGCTCCCGCATTGCTGGTAACGGCGAGGAGATAGACAGCCTTGCCCTTGTGATTCAGAAAGGGCTCGAGGATGTCGTAGCCCATGAAGGGATTGAGCGTGACGGCATCGACATTCATATGCTCAAAATAAGCCTGCGCGTAGTACTTCTGCGTCTCTCCAATATCGCCGCGCTTGGCATCAAGGATGACGGGGATCTCAGCGGGGATGAACTCGAGCACCTTTTCAAGCAGGGCGAGACCGGGTAGCCCCATAGCCTCAAAGTAGGCAATATTAGGCTTGTAGGCAGCGGCATACGCTATTGTCTCCTCGATGAGGCGATGCAGGTAATCGCCGAGCTCTGAGATATTTTCGCGTTGGGGGCGAGGGTCTATCCCCACGCAGAGGGCGGATTGTGTCTGATGGATGCGTGCTTGGAGTTTTTCGCTGAATTTCATGCAAGCGATAGGATAGCATAGATTAGAGGGGATGACAAGTGCGTCGATTGTCCAATTTTTTGCAGAGTAATTTCGGATCTCTATCGCTGCTAGCTTGACGGACTGGCTTGCTTGTGATAGAGTTGGGCTGATGAAACGATGCTTTTTTGTCTGCGCAATAGCCTTCTTGTTTGCCGCTTGTGAGTCAACTACGACCCCCAAGGAGGAAAAGAAGCCCGAAGAAAAAAAGAAGGAAACCGTCTACTACATAGGCAGTATTTATAAGGTCTATCCCGATTCCAAATTTGCCCTCGTACGCATTGTCAAGCAAAAGCCTGCTGCTGGCACAACACTCATCGCGCATCCTGCCGCAGGACCGCACCTACGCATGGCCAATCTACAAGTCTCCAATGAGACCATAGACAACAACATCACCCCCCTCATCGCCGCCGACATCCGCTCAGGCCAACTCGAAGTCGGAGACGCTGTCTATATCTATCGCGCCCTCGGGGAAGCTCCCCCTCCCTTTGTCGGTGCCAAGGAGGGGACTCCCACAGGAGAAGTCCCTCCTATGGGGGTAGCCACTCCTGGGGTAGCTACTCCTCCTGACGCTGGCTCTGTCACCCCACCCTTCGCGACGGATAATCAGCAAAATACGTCAAATACTGGAAGGGCGGTGAATACTGCGAATGCGGGAAATCTCCCGCCCCTTGCCCTTGACCCCACAGTCCCCGCTCAGCCCACAGAGAGCATGGGCGATACAGCCGCTCCCGCACGGCAGCCCGCGCCTTCTGCGACTCAGCCCGAGTCCATCCACGATACGCCTGCAAAGGTGCCTAGCCGTATCAGAAATATTCCACGCAATTTCTCCGACTGGGAGAATATGTGATGGCTGGTGGTGTCGCTACTTCCATTTTTAGATTATTTATTATTTAACAAAACACTTTTCATGAGATTACAATATTATGCTGATGAAGATGGCGAGACAGTCATCGGACTATGGGTGGCCAAGCGTGGATGCTTCATCGACGTGAGCGCACAAGAAGAGCAAATCTGGCATGCGCTGCTCCCCGAGGGCAAAAAAATACGCAAAGAGATAGAGACATGGATCTCCCAAGGCGCGAGCGACGGAGTCGCCCTTGATGTTGAAGGTCTTGTCCTCTCCAGTGCCCTACATGTGCAGCCGAGCAATATTGCCTGCTTGGGCTTGACCTACCCCGATCATGCGACCGAGTTTGGCGAGGAGGGCACGCAGCAGCCCGCGCTTTTTTTGAAATCCACCTCCGCCATCAGTACAGACCTCAGCTACGTGCTGCGTCCCATTGGTAGCCAATGCCTTGACTATGAAGTTGAGCTCGTCGCTGTGATTGGTGCCCCCCTGCGTCGCGCCACGGCTCAAGAGGCGCGTCATGCGATTATAGGCTACACGCTGCTCTGCGACTACTCGGAGCGTGACTATCAGCTCAAGCATGGTGGACAGTGGACGAAGGGGAAGAGCTATGATAGCTTCGCGCCCTTTGGTCCTATCTTTGTGAGCAAAGACGAGCTGCCTGATCCCGACAACCTCGTCTTAGAGCTACGCGTCAACGGCGAGCTACGCCAGCGTGCCAGTACCTCGGAGCTCATGATGCCTGTGGCTGAGCTCGTCGCCCATGTCTCGCAGTACATGACACTCAACCCCGGAGATGTCGTCTCCACGGGGACGCCGGGGGGTGTCGCGCTGGGGGAGGCTGAGAGTCGCTATTTGCAAGTGGGCGATGTCGTCGAGTTTGGCTGCGAGCGCATCGGCTGGCTCAAGCAGACTGTAGAAGCTGAGGAAGAGTTCGAGGATTTTTAAGCGATTCTCTCTGCCAACAGTCAGGCTAGGATAGCCCCTCACCCTACAGCACCTCGGAGCTTGCTTCGCGGTGCTTTTTGCTATGCAGAGCCTTGTTGCAGTATTTTGTAGTAAAAATATTTTGATGATCAATGCGCTTCTTCCTCTTTGCAAACAGGCAACTAGCAAAATAAGATAATCCCTCGATCCAAATGATATTCGGATCGAGGGATTGAATTGTAATTTGTTTCTAATTAACTGCTCTTAGAAGCTGAAGCTATAGCCTACGGTGGCATTCACATTGGTATAGTTTTCTCGCAGCTCAAAAGCGGCGTCGCAGAAGAGGCTGGATTTACCTTCCAAGATGGGGATGGTCAGACCAGCACCGAGCTCGACACCGAGGTTTCCACGCTCAGAGCTTTGAATCTTCGCGTTCTGAGTGCCAGCCGCCAAGCCTACCTCGGCATCTGAGCGAGTATCACCGATGTCACCCTTCAGCAGAGCGCGCATGGAGACATTGCCCGTGCGGTTGTAGATCGTCTCACCAATATTCATCTGTATACGCGCGCCGAGGGCCAGTGTAGCACGATGCAGCGACTGATCACCCACCTTGAGTGCCGCATCACTACCAGACTCTGTATAGCCATCAATCTGGCTCATCTGATAGGAGAGGCTCGCAATGGGCTGCCAGAGCGTGCTCTTCTCCTCATTGAGATAGTAGCTGCGAGCAAGCTCATAGTGCATACCAAGGGCATAGCCGGATGTCGAATAGTCGGCGGAGTACGCGCTATTGCCGTAGTTCACCGTACGCGAGCCATCATAGCTGGCCAAGCCTGCGGAGAGGACGAACTTATGATCCCACTCGTTGATCGCCGTGTGTGCGAAGAAGCTGATGTAGTAGGTGCTGACATCGCTGTCCAGCTGATCGATATCTGTGCTCTTGAGGTCACCATACATGGCCGTAAGGGCAATGCCGAATACGGCCTTATCTAGGGAGAAATCAACCCCTACTGTACCACCCCAGTTGGACATGGTGTAGCCTGCATCCGTGCTCTCGCCTGAGAGATCGGCTTGGTTGCCCTCGGCATTGATCCAGCCATTGATGACCTCTTTATGATCGTAGATATTCGCAGAGATGACTTGGCTACCTGCGGCGCGGTTTCTGATGCTGCGGAGCTGACGCTCCATATCATCTTGGAGGGCCATTCCCTGCGTGGCGATACTCGCACCCGCGATGGATGCAGCGAGCCTGTCCGCAGAGATAGGATCTTTGATGATGAGCTCATCGAGCTCACTCATCACCTTCGCGAGATCAGAACTGCTGCTAGGATCTGCCGAAATACCGAGATTCTTAAACGCATCGGTGATCAGCTCAAATCCAACCGCACCATTATCAGTCATCGCACTCGAGCTATAGAAGCTCGTGTTGAAGTCGGCAACGATCATATTCAGCGTGCTGTCGTAGCGCACATTGGCGTAATACTTGGACAGGGACGCATCCAGCTCTATACTCTCATCGGCAATGCTACTACCATCGGCAAACTCGATGAGCTCAATGAGCCCACTAGACGAGGCACCGGGTGACTGGTCAAAGTTCACCGCATTGATCGTCAGAGTCGAGCTACTATCAATAGTCAGTGCCTCTCCCGCGAAGGCCACGACCGTGTCGCCCTCTTCGAGGTAGTTGCCATTGACACTCAGCGTGAGGCTACCCCCATTGGTGACCGAGGAGGCTGAGCCAAGGGTGAGAGCATTGCTCTCACTCGTGGCGGCGGTGAGGTCGATGATGATATGCGTCCCTGTGGAGTTGATCCCCCCTAGCTGAGATGCGCTCGTGGCATCGGTGATGGTGAGAGTACCACCCGTACCGCCTACCGTGAGAGCAGCGTCTGCCCTGAGCTTTTGATCAGCACCGGCCAGACCATAGATGCTAGCCCCCGTGCCATAGCCACCTGTGTAGTCACCACCCGCGCCATTCACGTAGACCGCCCCCTGCACAACTTCACCTGAGAGGGCTCTGGTCTTGCTGATGTTGGTCAGACCTTGGACGGTGATACGCCCTGTCGCGCCTGTATCGAGTGTGGCGTTATCCAGATTGAGGATGCCTGCATAGAGCTGATTGTCTGCTCCTACATTTTGCACGTTCAGGGTGACGTTCTGCGCATTGATATTGCCGCTCACGACACTCAGCGCCGTGTTTCTCAGCAGGACGGAGTCTGTGCCATTGCCGACGATCCAGAGCTCTGCGCTCGCGGAGTCGCCTGAGAGGTTGGAGACGATGAGCTCGCCTGTGCCGCTCAGATTCGTCATATCAATGACCTGCTTGCTCTCGCCGATGACGACCTTGTTCACGTGGTCGAGCACATCGTAGGAAGCCATC
>CAYJJA010000092.1:0-9710 GCA_964370355.1 uncultured Akkermansia sp.
CTCCGTCAAAAATGCAAAAAATCCCCCTCAAAATCCTCTCGCGATTTCAGGCTGCGAGAATTTTGATCCCCCCATAAGCACAATGGGCAGCCCTCAAGAGAGGGCTGCCCATTGTGCTTAATAGATATGTGGAGCGGCTTATTGCTCTTGAATAGTGATGTCGTATTCCTTGCCCATGATATTGAGCTTCATATTGCTGCCCGATATGGCAGCAGCGACACCTACCGTGGTGAGGGCTTGGGGGGCGCCAAAGTTCTCAGGCTTGGGAGTGGTGGGGTCTACGGGGCGCTTGCCTTCGTAGTAGTCCTTGAGCTGCTGGGGGAACATGGCGTAGATCACGCAGTTCTCATCCGAGACTGGGATGTTGTTTTCTGCGAGCTTGGCACGGAGCGTGTCCATACCGGGCTTGAGCAGGTCAGCAGGGCGTACCGAGATGGGATCTTTGCCCGTCTTCTTGGCGCAGAGGGCTTGGAGCTCTGGGTCAACAGGGGCGGGTGTCCTGCCATAGTAGCCGAGTGCGACATCAGCGCACTGGTCTGAGATATTGGCCCAGCGGCCGAACTTCACATTGAGCATGGCCTGCATGCCAACGATCTGAGAGGTGGGGGTGACAAGGGGGATCCAGCCGAGAGCCTCGCGTACGACGGGGATCTCTGCAAAGACCTCTTCAAACTTGTCTGCCATGTTGAGCTCCTTGAGCTGTGTGCGGAAGTTGGAAAGCATGCCGCCGGGTACCTGATAGCGCAGTGTGTCGGTGTTGACAATTTCATTGCTATGATCAGTGAACTTGGAGAGGCTTTCATACACTGGTGTGAGCAGCTCGGTGATCTTGGTGAGCTTTTCTTTGAAGTCTGGGGCAAAGACGGGATTGCGCTCATAGCCGTCGAGCAGGGCGAGCATGCGCAGACAGTCGGGCTGGGCTGTGCCATTGGCAAAGGGCATGATGGAGACGTCTACTGCGTCTGCACCCGCATTGATACCTGCGATGTAGGTGGAGGCTCCAAGACCTGCGGTGTCGTGGGTGTGTACCCAGACTGGGAGATTGGTGGCTTCTTTGACAGCCTTTACCAGCTGCTCGGTCTCGTAGGGAGGGATGAGACCTGCCATGTCCTTGATGACGATGCCGTCAGCGCCCATGTCAGCGATCTTTTTGCCAAGGTCGGCGAAGTACTCGAGATTGTGCACTGGGGAGGTCGTGTAGCAAATAGTACCGTGTGCTGTAGCTCCTGCTTCCTTGGCTGCGCGGATGGAGGTGCGCATGTTTTCGGGGTCGTTCAAGCAGTCAAAGATGCGGAAGATATTCATGCCATGCTGAGCGCTGAGCTTGACAAATGCCTCGACGACATCGTCGGCGTAGTTTGTATAGCCTACCATGTTTTGCCCACGCAGCAGCATCATGTGGGGGGTGTTGGGGGCGAGCTTCTTGAGCTTGTCAAGGCGCTCAAAGGGGAGCTCTCCGAGGAAGCGTAGCCCCGCGTCAATAGAGGCTCCACCCCCTGTTTCTAGGGCTGAAAAGCCCATGGTGTCAAGGATGGGGGCAATGGGTTCCATCTGTTTGGTGGACATACGAGTCGCGGCAAGGGACTGATGTCCATCGCGAAGAACTGTGCAGTTGAATGTGGCGGGTTTCATAATGTGAAAATGTTGAGCAGTGCCGAGGACGCTGCAATGTGGCGATTATAGTAGAAACATTTTTTAAAGTCAAGCTGCTTCCCCAGAGAAAGAAAAAGTTTCAAGCGCTGGCGAGTCTTTGTGCTAGGTGAGATGAGGTGCCTTTTGCAGGATGAGATGGGGTGAGCTGATGAATCTATGTTAAAATCGTCGATGCCGATGACTTTTTTCTTGTTGGTGGTGCTTGAAATCTTTAGTCTAGAGCGCGTATGAACTCCCCTCAACGTCTCAATCAAAACTTCATCCCGTGGGTGGCCGTCGTGCGTGCGGTGGCTATCTTTATGGTGCTCGCAGCTCATATCTCTGATAATGTGAGTCCTGCCGAGCGCAGCACGGATCTCTATATGTCATGGGTGCCCTACTACGGCTCACTGCTGCGCCCCTGTGTGCCCTTCTTTGTGATGCTCACGGGCTTTCTCATGCTGCCTGTGAAGGAGGATATAGGTGATTTTCTTAAAAAACGCCTGCCTCGCGTCCTCATTCCCTTTGCGATCTGGATCTTTATTTACAACGCGATGCCTTATTTAATCACGACGGTCTTGGGGAAGCCTGCCAGTGCCGTGCAGTACTTTTTTGCGTGGTATGATCCAGCGACCATTTCGGTGACGAGCTTCACCGATGTGTTGGTGAATAGTGCGAAGTCGCTGCTCTTCTTTAATGTCTTTACAACACATCTCTGGTATATCTTTGTCATCGTCGGTCTCTATCTCTACCTGCCTATTTTCTCTGCATGGGTGGCGCAGGCTACGCATAAGACAAAGTGTTATTTCCTTGCCATCTGGGCACTCTCTCTCTTCTTGCCCTATCTGAGAGTGTATGCGAATGCGCATAGCTTGGGCGCTTGCGGGTGGAATGAATTCCACATGCTCTATTACTTTGCGGGCTTCAACGGCTATTTGCTGCTGGGTCATATGATGGGTGAGATGCGTACCCAGAGCTGGCTGCGTACGCTCTTGCTGGCGCTTCCTATGATGGTGGTGGGCTATATTGTCACTGTGCAGGGCTTTGCGCATAGCTTGAGGATTCCCAATGTGACCGAGGCGCAGGTGGAGCTCTTCTTTACCTACTGCTCTCCCAATGTCGTGATGCTGACGGTGGGGATGTTTTTGATTCTCAAAAAGGCGTCAGAAAAATGGAGCTGCGCCTGCCTCATGGGCCCGCTGCAATCACTCTCGCGTCTCTCCTTTGGTATTTATCTGTCTCATTATGTCATCTTGGGGCCTATTTACCACATGGCCTTTCAATGGGATATGTCTAGCCCTGTGAAGATGACGATAGCCTCGATTATCGCGCTGGCTCTGAATTGGGGATTGGTGTATTTGCTCAGCAAGTTGCCGCGTTCGCGCTACTTGATAGGGTAGTTGTTCGGCCATAGGCTGCTTTTGCTCTCCCCTCCCTAGACACTAGGCGAGGGGAGCTCTGTATACAGAATAGATCTTTTTTGCGCTAGCTAGCAAAGGTGGGGGATTTGGGCATTTATTTCTTATAATTTGTGTCCTAAATGAAGGAAGTCGCTCTCCTTGCTTGAACAAGTGGATGAAACTTGTTATAATACCGACGTGAACATGCCATCTATGATGAATTTTGCAGATAAAGACCCCTCAGAACTTGTGTTTGCAGGTTGGGGGCTCATGGAGCTTTTTGAACAAGGCGGTCTGCTGATGTGGCCTCTGCTGGGGCTTTCGATTTTAACCTTCATTCTCATTTTTACCTGTCTCTGGACGACGCGTAAATCTGCCGTTGTACCCCATGATCTCATCGAGAGTGCTGAGATGCACATCCGTAAGAAGAATTACGCCGAGATCATGACCGCCTGCAAGCACGACGGCTCCTGCCTCGGGCTCACGATTCATGCGATGATGCACTTCCTCCAGCGCAATAATACGGCCAATATCGAGGAGCTGCGTGAGGTGACGAGCTCCGAGGGCTCGCGCCAGAGTAGCCGTTTGACACGCCAGATTACCTGGCTGTCTGATATCGCCTCTATTGCACCCATGATTGGCTTGCTCGGTACTGTTGTGGGGATGATGACGACCTTTGCCGAGATGGCGTCGGGGAACTTTGAGGGGGTCAAGCAGATGCAGATGGCTAGCGGTATCGCCGTGGCTCTAATCACGACCGCCTCGGGGCTCATCCCTGCCATTGTGAGCATGGCCGCCTATTACTATTTCCGCAGCCGTATTCAAAAGCTCATTTCTGAGATGGAGGTTGCCTCGACGCATCTCCTCTCCGTGATCTCTGTGCAGATGGATAGGGAGCAGCGTCTGGGGGCGAGTGTTCATATCGGGGCCTCGACACGCGAGATACTTTGATTTGTTTCCTTTAAGCTTTTATCCTTTCCTGCGATGAAGTTCAAGAACACTATCCCTGAGGCATCAGGCTTTCAGCTGACCGCTATGCTCGACGTGGTCTTTTTGTTGCTGATCTTCTTTGTCGTGACCCAGAATCTCATCCTCAATGAGCAGGATATGAAGGTCACTGTCCCCACGGCCGCCAATACGACCGAGGAGCAGTCACGCGCTATCGAGGAGATTATCATCAATGTGCGCGAGGAGAATGAAGAGCTCATTATTACCATTGATCGTGAGCTCTTCACGCGCGAGGAGCTCACCAGCCTCATGCAGCGCATGGTGGCGGTCAATCCCGATCAGGCGGTGCGTATACGCGGTGATGCCGAGGCACGCTGGCAGAAAATCGTCGATGTGATCTCTGCATGCTCGCTGGCTGGCGTGTGGAATATATCTTTCTCTAAACAATTACCCAAACCAGCAGATAAATAATGAAGAATCTACCCTTTTTGTTTACCCTTCATTTCTTTGCTCTAGCAATAAGCACCCACAGTCTTGCAGAGCCAGAAAATACGCTCGTTGTCAACGCTGAGCGCGATGCCTTCGATATAGCCGAGCAGCTCTTTGCTCAAGCTCAGAATGACAATCTCGATCCCGAGGTAAAGCGCTCCTTGCAGCATCAGACGGCGAAGCTTTTTAGTGACTTTGCTCATCAATACCCTCATTCTGAGCAGCGTCCGCGTGCTCTCTATTTTGCTGCCTCATGCTATGAGGCCTTGGGAGAGACGGAGAGCGCTCGTCGCCTCTATCAGGATCTGACGCGCCGCTCCATGGGGGAGTACACGGCTGCTGCTGCCTATCAGCTGGGCATTGAGGCGATGGCAAAGCTGCATTGGAAGACGGCGGATCGTTATTTCAATATGGTCATCAAGACCACTCAAAAGATGGGGCTCAAGCAAGATGCGCAGTATCGTCTAGCTCGTATCGCGAGTGAGAATAAGGAGGACAAGAAGGCGGAGGGCTATTATCAGCAGCTGATTCTTCAGGATAGGATTGCGCCGACACTGCTCGGAGCTTGTCTCTATGATCTCGCTCAGCTCAAGCTCAAGGCTCAGCAGGAGGCTGAGGCCTATTCCTATTTTCAACGTCTGCTCTCTATCAAGCATATTGCTGCCGACACGCGAGCCTCTGCTACCTTGCACGCGGCGCGTCTTGCCTCCAAGCTGGGCAAAAATGACCAGTCGCAGGAGTATTACTCAGAGCTCAGTGAGCTGGATGGTATGCAGGAGTTTCGCGATGAGGCTCAGATGGAGCAGATCCTCGCGCTGCTCAAGCAGAAGGCTTACAACAAGATCATCAATATCCATACGCGTAGCAATATCTCTCTCAAAGACCCTGAAAAGATGGCGACCTATTCGCTCATCATTGGTCAGGCCTATATGGAGCTGATGATGTATGATGAGGCGACGACGTGGTTCGTACGCGCCAAGGACCTGCGCCCCAATACAAAGGTGGGTCTTGAGGCGGCCTATAGAGAGATAGCCTGCTCGCAGGCGCAAAAGAATAGCAATCTCTTTGTCCTTGCGGAGAAGTATCTCAAGAAGTACCCCAGTCTCTCGGAGACTGCGGATCATCCGCTCAACGATATGGTGCGTCTCATCTATGCGGATCGCTTGCTGCGTGTCGATATAGAGAAGGCCGCGCGTCAGTACGATGTGATCAGTATTGTGAATCTGCCTCAGGAGATTCGCCCCGATGTGCTTTTTCGCAAGGCTTGGCTGGGCTTTAAGCTCAATATTTATGACCCGACTCCTATTCTGAATAACTTTCTTGAGAAGTACCCAGGTCATCCCAAGGTACCCGATGCTCTCGCCCTGCGAGGTGAATTGCTGGCCAAGCGCGGCAATGTGGATGAGGGGATTGAGGATTTGAAGCGCGTCATCCAGACCTTCCCCAAGTCGCAAGCGGCAGCCCTGAGCTGGCAGCGAGCAGCGCAGCTCTATCGAGAGCTGGATCGCGATGATCAGATGATTTATTATTATGAGGGCTTGCTCAAGAATTTCCCCTTTATCAAGTCGGCGGCTCGCGCCGAGGCTTACTTTAGTATTGCCTCTGCCTCGGTGGAGAAGAATCCTTCTAAGGCTATTGAGCAATTCAAGCTCGCGCGGCAGGTGGATGTGAAGAAGTATGCGGCTCTCGCGGATCTCAATCTCGTGCAGATCTACTACAAGCTCCAGCAGCTCCCCGAGCTCATCGCCACGCTCAAGGATCTCAAGAAGTCCAACGAGAAGGCCTACGAGCAGCTCCCTGCCACACTCTTCCGCTGGGTCGGCTGGACTTGCTTTCAGAATAAGGACTACGCACAGGCAAATCGCTACCTGACGCTCTCCTTGGAGCGCGAGCCCAATGAGGCCTACACCAATGATAAGGGTGAGAAGGATAAGCGTCCTCGCGTCGAGCCTCTTATCTGGAAGACTCTGGCGCGTGCGCGTCTCGAGCAGCGTCAATTCGACAAGGCTCTCGTCGCCGCCAAGCACTATGTGAGTATGGAAAGGCAGCCTTATCGCAAGGCTGAGGGCTTGCGTGATCTTGCTCAGATCTATATAGGGCTGGATCGTCAGGATGATGCTATCGCTATGGCTGAGGATGCAATCTCACTCGGGGTGGATGGTCCTATCAAGTCGTCACTCTTTATCACACTGGGTGATGCTTATTATTCCAAAAAAGAGTATATACAAGCCGCCAAGTTTTATGGACGCACGGCCAATATTGCCAGTGATCAGCAGCTCAAGCCTCTGGCTATTTACAAGATCGTCTGGGCTTTGTACCGCAGTGATAGGCATCAAGAGTCTAATCAGTATAAAAAGATGCTCAAGGAGGAGTTCCCCCTTTGGGAGCCTTCGGGGCAGCTGAGTCTTTTTATGAATCATGAATAAAATGCCTCTAGATGGTCAATAGGAATAAGAAAAAGTATTGGTATCGCTTTCTTTCACTCAATCAGATTTGGGTGAAATTCCTCGTGGCTAGCTGTCTTGTTGTTCTTTTTCTCCTGTGCAGTGTGATTGTTTATTATCATACACAGGCGGCGGAGTATGATCTCTCTGTCATGGATAAGAAGCTCAATGAGCATGCACTCTATTCAGAGGATAGGAGGTATCTTGGGGGCTTGAGCCGCCATTCCTTTCTCGTCGCAACGCGTGAGCAATTGCCCGATAATCTCATCAAGGCCTTAATCGCGCGTGAGGATAATCACTTTTATGACCATTCGGGTATTGACTATTTTGCCATAGCTCGCTCGTTGATTCGCAATGTGAAGAGCATGCGCTACAAGCAGGGTGGCTCGACGATCACGATGCAGCTCGCGCGTAATCTCTTTGAGCTACGCGATCGCACGATGAATCGTAAGCTGCTCGAGGTCTCTATCGCGCGCCGTCTCGAAAAGGAGTTTGCCAAAGATAGAATCCTCGTCGAGTACCTCAATCGCATCTACTACGGCTGCTCCGTCTATGGTATAGCCAATGCGGCTCGCTTTTACTTTGGAAAGCGGGTTGAGGATCTCGATCTTGTGGAGTGTGCGACCTTGATAGGATTGATCAGAGGTCCTTCCTTATTCAATCCTGTCAATAATATGAATCGAGCGCGAGCCGTGAGGGATGAGACGCTCAGTGACATGTTGGACATGGAGTTCATCACGCCTGAGCAGTACGAGCAAGCGCTAAAAGCGCCCATCATCATCCGCAAAGCCGAGGGAGAAGCTCCCCCGGCTTCTTATCCTCTTATGGCCGTGGAGAATATTCTCATGTCTCTGACCTCCAATATCAAGAATAGCACTCCTGAGATGTCTATTCATAGCTTTTTTGATGTTGAGATTCAGCACTATGTGGAGCGCGAAGTCTCTTTGGCGATGGAGTTTATCGAGGGGAGTGGTATTGTGCCCGAGGCGTGGATAGACCTCATTGCGCTCACGAGTAGCGAGACCAGGGCGGCTATAGCCCAGCGCTTGAAGAATCTTAAAAAAGTCCCCCGCCTGCCTCGTCACGGCAATAGCATGGTCATCCATGGTCTCCAGTGTGCCGTCCTCATCGTGGATGGGCGCAAGAATCGGAAGGGGAATGTGCTTGCGATTAGCTCGGGGAGGGGCTCTTGGGATGGGCTGGATCGTTGGCAGCTCGCGATGCAGCCGGGTCGTGCGGTCAATCCCTTTCTCTTTAGCCTAGCCTGCCAGTCCAATGCGGATCAGAGCTACATTATAGCCAATCGTCCCGAGCAGACGGGGCAGCTCATTGGCTACTCGCGCGTGAGTGAGTTTTTCCAAAAAATCCATCTCAGCGATGAGCTCCCCTCGGAGCAAGATAGTGCGCGTCTCTACACGGGGCTCTACCCCGTCAAGCGCATCAATCTCGCGAGACTGACCTACTGCCTGCTGCATCGTGGGATGGATATCCCCTTTCGCTTTGTGCAGGCGGTCTATAGTCACTCTGGCGCGCAGCTCTATAGACCCGAGGCAGAGCCTATTACTGAGCTGATACGCCGCGAGAGTGCTTATATTGCCAAAGAGCTGCCTCCATTCCGCGTGTCTGAGACAAAGCCACTGAGTATGAATGTCACCTTGCCGCAGAATGGCGGTCAGTGGGCGGTGATGAGCAGCATGAATGAGCTGAGCGTCTTTGTCTGGATAGGTCTTGATGACACCCATGCGTCTGTCGCCTCTCATCCCCGTCTCCGCAGCCGACTCGCCTATGTAGCGCCCTTGCTCACAGAGCAGCTCTATCAATACGCCAGTCAGCAACTGCGCGCTCAGCGCAGCAAAATTACTAAAAATACCTCCATGAAGAAATGAGCCATTCTTGTGAAATGAGTCAGAGATTGCAGTCAGCTATAGCCGTTGCGCGGCTAGCTGGGGATTTTTTGCGTCAGCATTTTGACGACAAAGAGATGCAGGTGGATGAGGTGCATGCTTATGATATTAAGTTGCGCCTCGATAAGCAGTGTCAAGAGCTCATCTGCAATGAGCTCAACCAGCTCTACCCGCAGGATAGTATACTCGGAGAGGAGGGTGCCTCCCCCGTACTGGGTGCTGACTATGAGTGGATCATTGATCCTATAGACGGTACGGTGAATTATTTTTACTCTATTCCCATCTTTTGTGTGTCAATAGCTTTGCGTTATCGTACTGAGATCGTACTGGGCTGCGTCTATGACCCTATGCAGGGTGAGTGCTATAGTGCTCAGCGTGGTCAGGGTGCTTTTTGCAATGGCAAGGCTCTGCGGGTTTCTACGCGCGATGAGATGGCCCAGGCGGTCATCTTTGTGGGTCATGGTCGTCATGATGGCTCAGGTGAGGCGGGGATCAGGCTCTTTGCTCAGCTCTCAGCTCAGGTGCGCAAGGTGCGCATCCTCGGATCGGCGGCCCTGACTATTTGCTATATTGCGGCGGGGAGATTTGATCTCTATATGGAGCAGCTCATTCATATATGGGATTTTGCTGCGGCTCAGGTCATCCTCGAAGAGGCGGGCGGATGCTTGTGCTACACCCCCTCTGCGAGCTCGCCTCATGCGGGTGCTGTCATTGCGAGCAATGCGAGACTGCCTTTGGATGAGGTGCTGCGCAGCGCTGAAGAGTGAGAAGGTGAAAATTATTAGAGGGGACTTCTAATTTCTCGCGAGGCGATATTTTGAGATGATTTTCGAGTTGTATTTTTCACGAATTGATGGCTCAGAGTGTCCTCTGAGACGAAAATTCGGACAAAT
>CAYJJA010000093.1:0-7757 GCA_964370355.1 uncultured Akkermansia sp.
GTCACGTTAGCTGTAGCTTCGCCCTGCACATCGAGTGCGGCTGCTAGAGCTGCTTGATTGATCTCAAGGCTAGCATCTGCGCCGATGATGACCCTGCTAGCAGAGAATGTATTCGCCGCTGTCCCTATAATCTTGAGATAGGCTTCATCTTCCAGCGTGACCACACCAGCTGTGATAGCCTCGTCGAGGCTTGCCTCTGTGTAGCCAGTAAAGCTTACTAAATCATTGGTGGCGAATATTTCATTACCCTCAAAATCATCATTTACCGTATCCCAAGTGAAGGATGAAATGCCTGCTAGATCAGCACCACCCATGTAGGTGAGAGAATTCGCCGTGGAGGAAACAATTGTCAGGATAAGCTCATCATCGACCCATGCCAGTGAATCCAAGCGCGAGGGATCAATAATGCCTGCAATGTTCAAGTCACCCTTGAGCACATCCATATCCGTCTCCGCCAATCCAGCAGTACCATCCACACGCTTGAGCAGAGCATATTCGCCATTTGCAATGTCGCCGGTGATCCCCAAGTCGATAATCAGCGCGGAACCAAGGGTGAAGGAGCCATCAAGTGTCAGCATATTCCCGCCCTTTACCGGAGTCGTTGTGTAGCTAATGCCCCCAGTGAGCGAGACATTCGTCCCCTGCATCGTGCCTCCGCCGCTTCCGACGATGATATGATTAGTCAGGCTGGTAGCATTCGCAGAATCTATGTGAAGAATCCCCGAATTCAAGCTCATATTCCCCGTGCCTAGCATGACAGTGAGATCTCCCGTCGCATTCGCACCAGTCAGCTTCAATGTAGAGGCTTCTGAGAGATCCCACGCAAATGCCGTAGCCGTAGCACTGGCACTCGCATTGTCATTATACTCGAGTGTGCCGCCACCTTTGATATAAAATGTCTTACCCGCTCCACTTGCCAGATTGGCATTGATGGTGAATGTTTTGCCTGTAGCGATTGTAGCGTCAACACTGGCATTAAGAGCCACATCGCGTCCATTCCCTGCGCTTGATCCAAGGCTTGATAGGCTAAAGTCCTCATTGATTTCAAAGATGGCATGGCTATCTGGATCAGCTGAGTCTTCTCCACGCAGCACAAAATTGCGAGCATAAATAGAAGAGGTCGCCGTATAGCTATAGCCGGTCGCTCCTGCGTCCACGATAAAGCCACCTAGATTAATATTACTACTGGAGAGGGTAAGCCCCTTTTCTGGCCCGAGGTTAGCTGTATCGCCTGCTAATGTTTTGTAGGTCGCATCGGTGACAAATCGTATGACGTTATTATCGTCGGCACCACTCCAAGAACCTGGAGTCCACGGAAAGAGCGTCCATGCGTTCTCACCATTGACATAGCCCAGTGCCGTGTTCGTGCTCATGGCCGCCGTATCTCCCGTATAAATATAGGTTTGATCCGTTGCTTCTACCTCCTGAGCCAAGAGTGTGAAGGTGACTGCGCCGAGAAGAGTGCTAGAGTATAGAGCACTTGTCGTTGCAATAGAGTTGATAAAGGATGCGCTGGCGACGAGCGCCGACAAAAGTGATTTAGGTAAATGGAGTTTCATGCTACTAAATTTCAACAATCATTGATATGGTCGCACTATACTACTAATACCCGATGATGTCAAGAGAAAGTAGACATTGATTTACACGAATTCCATCGCGATTTCACGCACTCGATACCGTGCATTTCTGCCAGATTATTGGGCAAAGCGTTTGTGCACACGTAAGGCGGTGGAGTAGGGGGGCGTAAATGCCCCTACTCGATCGTTGTATTATAAGCGCCGATAAAAAAGCGATAAACTACCGAGACCTGCGCAGCGTCTCATCAATGAGCTGGCGCAGCCAGCTCGATTGAGCCATGCTCTGCGCGACCTCAGCGGTGAAGGGTAGTCGCTCGCGCCAATTCGTCCCGCCACAGGTCCCTGGCGCGTTGAGGCGTACCGGTAGATCAAAGAGCTCTGTCCACATCAGCGCCACGTAGGCGGAGCGGGATTTGAAGAGCGCACTAAAGAGCTCCTCTTTGATATCCTGCTGCCATGGGCGTGTGTACTGGTCGGCAGTCATGCCAGAGTAATCCCCCAGCCAGGCAAGCACGCGCAGGCAGTCCTCACCTACCTGCTTGAGATGCTTGCGCTGCTCTAGACTCACGGTACGATCGCGCTGTGAGAGTTTAGCGTGCTCTACATGCCCATACCATGTATCCCAGTCCGCACTGATGGGCGGGAAGTCATGCGTCGCATAGGTGGCAAAGGAGCAGACATTGTACTTCTCCCCCTGCATGATGCGCCCCAGCTCATCAATCTCCCAATGCGGGATCTTGAAGCCCGCAATGCGCAGCTGCGAGAGATTGGGACGGACATAGTCGGGCACACATCCTAGATCCTCGCCTATGACATGCTGCCCCTGCGAGTGCTTCATGAGCGCACGCAGCAGCTTATCGCCCTGCATGAGATTGAGCTTGCGATTCTCTGGAGTGTCATCGGGACGCGGTTGGAAGCCAGGGCGACGCCCCTCACAACGCTGCGCTGCCTCATCGCCACTGAGCGGGAGAAACTCCTCATTGCGATCAGGCATCCAAGGGAAGGCGTAGATACGATAAAAACCTAGTATGTGATCAATGCGATACATGCGAAAGATCTCCGCATTCTTCTTGATACGCCTCGACCACCAGCGAAAGCCATCGCTGCGCATCAAATCCCAGCGGTAGAGAGGGATGCCCCAATTCTGCCCCCACTTGCCCGTGAAAGCATCCTCCGCAAAATGCCCCTCTGCAGGCGCACCTCCGCTCCAGCTCATGTCGAATTGCTCGCGCTCAAAGAATACATCCGAGCTCGCGACTGATACACCAATAGGGATATCCCCCATCAGCATCACTCCCTTCTCATCCGCGTAGTCACGCAGCTGCTTCCACTCGCGGTGGCAGAGCCACTGGAGCCACTGTTGATATTGCTTGTGAGCCAGTGCTGTCTCATCTCTATGGGCAAAGTCGCGAATGGCGCGTGGGTCTTGCTCGGGCCAAGTCCACCACTCATAGCTCCCAAAGGCTGCCGCTGCGACGCGAAAGCAGGCATAATCATCCAGCCACTCTCCCTCCGCTCGCACCCAGTCCTCATACTGTAAGCGTAGATTGCAGTACTCGCGCTGCGTGTCAAAGCGCGTCCACGCACGGCGGAAGAGCTCCTCTTTGTAGCGGCGCACGCGCACATAATCGACGAGATTTTCTCCGCTGGGCTGACTCAGCGCAGGTAGTGACTGCGTATCGCAGAGCCACGCCAAGTCCATACCTGGTATATTCTCAAGGCTGAGGTAGAGCGGCTCAAGAGCTACTGAGCTGATAGCAGAGTAGGGTGAGGGAGCTTCGCCCTTGCCCAGCGCATTGACAGGGAGGAGCTGCAAAAAGCCCACCCCCGTGCTTGCCGCCCAGTCGATCCATTCTCGCAGAGCTCCTAGATCACCTATACCAGCATCAGCCTTACGGCGTAGTGAAAAGAGGGGGAGTAATAGACCAGAGCAACGTGGGAGATTCATGATGCTACTATAGCAGCGTAGTTGTGATAAGGCAATGGATTTTCACGCTGCATCGTGAACTTTTTTTTGATAGAGCTGACAGTAAATGAACGCGCCGAACGGTGCTCAATGCGGGCATGAGTAAGTCTGTCTTGACAAGTATCGGTGCTACCAGCCAAGATCTGCGAGCGGCTTAGCTGCTTTGGCTGGCGATTTTTTACCGTCGCTTTTCCCCCACGAGTTGTCGTGGGGGATTAGGTCGCAACGTGAAATGCAATTTGCGAATAAAGGAGATAGTCTTAAAAAAGCCTACCTTAGCGTGCTGCCTTTACAATAGCGGCAAAGGAATCAGCCTTGAGAGCTGCGCCACCGACGAGAGCACCGTCAATGTCAGCTTGAGCCATAAGCTCTGCGGCGTTGCCGGGATTCACCGAGCCACCGTATTGAAGGCGTACGGCATCAGCAGCGGCTTGGCCGAATTTCTCAGCAAGAACGCTACGGATAAAGGCGTGTGCGGACTGAGCGTCTGCGCTAGAAGCGGTGACACCCGTACCAATGGCCCATACTGGCTCATAGGCGATGACGATGCCAGCGACTTCTTCTGCTGAGATCGCATCCAGACCTTCGATGACTTGGCTGCTCAGAACGCTTTCGAGCTGACCGCCTTCGCGCTCCTGAAGAGTTTCACCGATGCAGTAGATGGGGATGATGCCTGCGGAGAGAGCCTTCTTGACCTTCTTGTTGATGATGGCATTGGTCTCGCCGTGGTATTGGCGACGCTCGCTGTGTCCAAGTACAACGTACTTGCAGCCTAGCTCATTGAGCATGCTTGTGGAGATCTCGCCTGTGAACGCTCCGTTATCCTGAGCGCTGACATCCTGCGCACCTACGTTTACGCATGTGCAGCCTTCAGCTACTTGCATGACGGCAGGGATGGTGACAAAGGGGGGGACGATGACCATAGTCGCTTGGGAGCAAGTGCAGGTGTCGCCCATTTCGGACTTGAGGTTTGAGAGGAAAGCGACAGCATCCTTAGGACCCATGTTCATCTTCCAGTTTGCAGCAATAATTGGTGTACGAGACATAAAAAATATAGCGTCTGTTGTGACTGGACTATCATAGAGATTCTTTGCTATCTAGTCAAGTAGCAAAATTATTTTCGCTTCCCTAAAAAAGATTTTCGTCTAATTAAAAAGTTTTCTCTCTAGAAAGGCTCGCCTGCGCGCCCTGCAATATGCTAGGTGAACTACTGCTAAAGCTCTAAAGAAGATTGCAAAAAAATATTTAGCCGAAACGAGCAAATGCGAGAAAATAATTTTTGAAGAGTTGCTAAAACAAGCTTGACAGTGCTGCGGACTTTCCTTAAAGTAGGGAGGTAAACTATGAAATATACACAACTCTTTTCAGCTATTCTTATCTGCGCCTGTGCTCCTATCGCTCAGGCTGCGCCCGATGTCACTCTTGATGACCTGAGCCCCACCACCCTGAATGGCATGGCCACTGCTCGTCAGCAGGCCAGTATGAAGGCCTATGAGGATGCCAGAGCGAAGGCTCGTCAAGAACGCGTCGAGACCATTAAAAAGGCCAAGGAAATCACCGAGGTCAACAATGCAGGTCTCAAAAAGACGATCCAAAGACGTGCGATCAATCATATGCTGCCCGCCTGCGAGCGTGAGCCAGAGGCACCACGTAATCCTAATATCTACGTGGTGCGTGGGCGTCGCTAATGTCGCGAGCTTGATTCGTCCCGCCTCCTGTCATCTCCTCTCATCTCCGGATGGGGGCTATACGCGCTCTTTTGCTCTTTTTTCTTGTCTCTCAAGATGAATGGGTGATTGATAGCGCGTATTTTTCTTGACATGGATGTTTTTATTTATTAGTATGCATTGCGATATTTGTAACACGCCATGCCCCTAGATCAACAACGCTCCTCTTCTTCACGCCCTCGCTCAGCGGAGGCGACGCCTTCAGCTGCGCCTTCCGCGTCAGCGCATTATACTCCCGAGCAAGTACGCCGTCAGGCGGATGATACGCGTGCTCAGGCAGCTTATTATGAGCAAAAGCAGGCTGAGTGGAGCGAGCAGCATCGCGAGCTCCAGCGTCTCAAGGAGGATAAGTCCGAGTTTGCAGCCCAGCTTGATGAGCTCGGGATGAAGCTGCACAATGTCGTGCGACGCCTCGCGCGTGAGATTGACTCCATGGAGAAGGAGAAGGTGGAGCTGCGCCATTATTACGATAACCTCGCGCGTCATCTCCAGGTGCTTGCAGGTCTTGATCCCTCAGATTGGTCTGCGGTGAATATGGAGGAGCATCTGCTCAGTGGGCTGGCCAAGCTGGATCGTGCGGAGAATGATCTCAATGAGGCTTATCTCGCTAATAAGCATTTTCAGCATTCACGCGTCTTTGAGCTGCACCCCTCAGAGAACAAGCGTTGGGGGCTTTCCTGGGTCAAGCTCCAGGAGGAGCTTGTGCGTGGGCTTTTCTTCCACCTGCCTCTCTGCCTTTTGATACTGCTCTTGTTCATCGTATGGTACGCTCTTAGCTAATTCTTTTCATGAGCCGTCAACTTCAGTTTATTAATCGCCGCCAGTCGCAGAAGAGCGAGGCTCGGCAGAATCGTCCTCGTCGCAGCGCGCCTGAGCTTGTTATGCCCAAACCTCGTCGTCAGCGCCGTATGCACGTGAGTATGAGTGATATGTGGAGTGGTATGAGTGCCCTTGCCGGACTCAGGGGGAATGCGATGTTTCTCCTCTTGCTCGGGGCGACGCTCTACGCGCTGCTGTGCTTTATTATTTTTGTTCTTTAGTTTTTGTATCACACTACTATGTCCGCATCTTCCCTTGACGTATCTTATATAGCCAAACTTGCCAAGCTCGAACTCAGCGCTGATGAGATAGAGCGTTTCTCTCAAGATCTTGCTCAGATCCTCACCCATGTAGACCAGCTCTCTGAGTGGGATGTGGAGGGGGTAGCACCCATGTCGCACCCCCTGCCTGATACGGATGTGCTGCGTTCCGATGTCGTCGGGGCTAGTTTGAGCCAACCGCAAGCTATGGAGAATGCCCCCGCGGCACTCGATGGACAGATACGCGTACCGAAGGTGGTCGAGTCCGCGCATTGATTTTTTATTTTCCTGCTTCTTATTTTATAGAGCCTATTCCCTCATGTTATTTGGATCAATTCGTCACTGGAGGCAGCAGCTCCAGTCCGGTCATATCTCTCCCTCTGAGCTCGTCGAAGAGCTCTCTCAGCGTATCGAGTCGCAGAATCCTGCTTTCAATGCTCTGCTCTCCTATGATAAAGCTCGCGCACTTGAGCTTGCCGCTCAGGCTGATCTCTCGCTACCCCTAGGGGGGATACCCCTTGTCATCAAGGATAATATCTGCGTGCAGGGTGAGCCCGCACGCTGTGCGTCGCGCATGCTAGAAAACTTTATCTCGCCCTATGATGCGACCTCTGTGTTGAAGCTCAAAGCCGCAGGGGCTATCCCCTTTGCGCGTGCGAATATGGATGAGTTTGCCATGGGCTCTCATGGGGAGAACTCGGCCTTTGGCGCAACGGCAAATCCGCATGATACGCAGCACGTCCCCGGTGGCTCGTCGAGTGGCTCGGCGGCAGCGGTTGCGGCTGGCATGACTATTGCGGCATTGGGCTCGGATACTGGTGGCTCTATACGTCAACCTGCTTCGCACTGTGGGGTGGTCGGTCTCAAGCCTACTTATGGGCGTATCTCGCGCTATGGCTTGGTGGCTTTTGCCTCTTCGCTTGATCAGATAGGTCCTCTGACGCAGAATGTTGAGGACGCAGCTGTGATGCTCAACGCATTGGCAGGTCATGACCCCAAGGACTCGACGAGCTCGCAGCGAGGTGGCGAAGACTTTACAGCGCAGCTAGGTCGCTCCATAGCGGGGGTCAAAATCGGTCTGCCCAAGCAGTACCTCTCCGAGGGCAACGATGCCGCTGTCCAAGCAGCCCTTCAGCTCAGTCTGAAGAGGCTCGAAGAGCAGGGTGCTGAGATCGTCGAGGTCTCGCTTCCTCACTCCGAAGCGGTTGTTGCGACCTATTACATCATTGCCTGTGCGGAGGCATCGTCGAATCTCTCGCGCTTTGATGGCATACGCTATGGCTACCGCGCCCCCGATGTCAAGGGATTGGAGGATCTCTACACGCGCTCGCGTAGTGAGGGCTTTGGGGCTGAGGTGAAGCGTCGCATCATTCTTGGTACTTATGTGCTTTCCAGTGGCTATTATGAT
>CAYJJA010000093.1:7767-9352 GCA_964370355.1 uncultured Akkermansia sp.
TATTATGATGCCTACTATGGGCGAGCTCAGAAGGTGCGTGCGCTGATCGCGCGTGATTTTGATCAAGCTTTTGCTCAGGTAGATTATCTCATCGGCCCTGTAGCCCCCACGTCAGCCCCTAGGCTGCATGATAGCAGCCTCACGCCTCTACAGACCTATCTTTCTGATATCTACACGATTCCTGCGAATCTAGCGGGGCTTCCTGCGCTGAGCTTGCCCACGCCCCGTGCTCAGGGTGAGCTGCCCATAGGTATTCAGCTCATTGGGTCGCATTATTCAGAAGCTGGATTGCTCTCTGTAGCTTCGGCACTTGAGCAGGCCTTTCTAGGATAAAGGGAGCCTCAGCTCCAAGAAGTCATGAACAATTTGCAGCAGAATTACCCCGTCATGCTCAGCATAGCAGGCTCTGACTGCTCGGCTGGTGCTGGGCTGCAGGCTGATATCAAGGCGGGTGTTGCTCTTGGCAGCTATCCGCTGACGGTGCTGACCTGTGCCGTCAATGAGGTGCCAGGCCTAGTCGAGAGCATCGTGCCTATGGAGTCGAGTTTTGTCATAGGTCAGCTGCGTCTCTGTCTGGAGCATTTCCCTGTCGCAGCTATCAAGGCGGGCATGCTCTATGCCCCCGAGATTGTGCGTGCTGTGGCTGATTGCTTGCAAGAAGAGTCTTATGAGCATATTCCCCTCGTCGTCGATCCTGTGATGATCGCTACGGCGGGTGAGTCGCTCATGCTGCGTGAGGCGATAGAGGTCTATGAGCAGTGTCTTTTCCCCCGCGCGACAGTGCTGACACCTAATATTGATGAGGCTTCTACGCTGCTCAATGGCTTGATTATCAATTCCCCTTCCGCACTGCGTGAGGCCGCCGCTGCCTTACAGTCGCGCTATGGCTGCGCCGTCTTGCTCAAGGGCGGGCATCTTGCAGGTGATCTATGTCTTGATGTGCTCATTGATCGCGAGGGCGGGATGCAGGAGTGGACGCATCCCCGCATTCAAGGGGTGAGTACGCATGGCACAGGCTGCACTCTATCCGCCGCTATTGCTGCGGGGCTCGCTCAAGGCAAATCTCTCTCACTTGCAGTAGAAGAGGCTCTGCTCTACACTACGCGCGTCATCGCTACGAGTCTGTGCTGGGAGTCGCCTAGTGTGATACAGGCATTGGCGCCTCGATAAAATGCCCGAGCGTCGTGATGGCTGAGCTATAAGCTAGGGTGTTTAGGAATGACGGATTGTTTTTCGACCACGCGGCTGGTTAGCAGGTATCTTCATTCGGAGGGATTTTAGAGGCAGGGAGTCAAGATGCGCTTCTGACACAGTGTCATCAAAATACACAGATGCCCGCCCTGTGATCTGCTGCTGCTGGCTTTTGCGACTTGTGATCATCTGACGTGTATACTGCTGCTGGCCTGCTCTCCTGTCTCGGGGTCAATGACCTCAATGGTATGCTCGCCAGGGTGCAGCAGTGCATACCAGATGCCTCGCTTGCGATAGATCGTGAGTGTGTCGCTTTGCCAATGCGCCCTCTCGGGATGCAGACTGCTGCGCAGCGGGATGATGCGACCACCATGGCGTAGATCGGCATCCAGCG
>CAYJJA010000093.1:9362-9586 GCA_964370355.1 uncultured Akkermansia sp.
TGGCGGGCATATGGATGCGTGCTCGACGCTCCAAGGTCTGCTCCTGCGCGATGCTGTAGAGCTCTCGCATGGGCTGCCCCTGTGCCTTATACCAAGAGAGGTACTCGATGGGGAGTCGCACGCGTCCCTGCTCGTCGTAGAGCTCTGGCTGCATAGCGGTGCTGGCGCGTTGCTCTTCGTTGAGCCATTCACCGCCTGTGTTGGTGGCGGGGGGGGCTAGTTTT
>CAYJJA010000094.1:0-9578 GCA_964370355.1 uncultured Akkermansia sp.
TGATGATCAATTTGTCACCTATGTATGGTTCGACGCGCTGGTCAACTATATCTCCTTTGCGGGCTACCTCGCCGAGCAGGGCGATGATCTCCCTGACTTTGACAAGCTCTGGCCGGCAGCCTGTGAGGTCATAGGCAAGGACATCCTCGTGCCCGCCCATGGTGTTTATTGGTATGCGATGCTGCACGCTCTAGGCTTTGCCGATGAGCAGATGCCAAAGCTACTCGTGCATGGATGGCTCAATATCAAGGGGGAAAAGATGTCCAAGTCCACGGGCAACATCGTCGATCCGAATGAGGTCTGCACCGTCTTTGGCCCAGAGGCACTGCGCTACTACCTCGTACGCGACACACGCACAGGCTATGACAGCGACTACGATACAGATCGCCTCAAGATGCTCTTCAACACAGAGCTCGCCAATGATCTGGGCAATCTGCTCAATCGCTCGCTCAACATGTGCTCACGCTACTGCGAGGGGCAGATTCGCTGGGCTCAGGGCGATGATGAGCTCTCTGCCAGCCTGCGCGAAAGTCTCGCCGCGACAAAGGAAAAATTCACCAGCTGCATGAATGCCTACAACACAGCGGAGGCACTCGGTGCGCTCAATGCCCATGTGGCTCAGTGCAATGTCTACATCGAGCAGACTCAGCCTTGGGCACTCGCCAAGGATGAGGCGCAGCAAGACCTCCTCCAACGCTGCCTTGCACACCTGCTGGAGAGCTGTGCGCATGTGGGCTTCCTGCTCGGCTGCGTGCTCCCCGAGGCCTCCACACGCATCCTTGAGCAGCTGCAGCTTGATCTCAGCGGCAAGTACGTCCAAGACCTCTGCTGGGGACTACTCCCCGAGGGGCATGCAATCCAGCAATCCTCTAGCCCCGTCTTCCCCCGCATCCTCAGCGAGGAAGAGAAAATCAAGATGGCGGAGAAGGCCGCCAAGGCTGCCGAAAAAGCCGCACGCAAGGCGGCTCAAAAGAAGGGGGAATAGAGCGCATCTCCCGCTAGACTCTGTCATACGCAGAGTCTAGCCACCTTTCGCCTTGATACCTTCGAGCAGCTATGCTATCGTGTGGGGTACTATGCAAACTCTCCTCCGACTCACGGCGAGTCTCATGCTCTCCTCTCTCCTCGTGCAATGCAATCATAGCAACATCGTCGAGCAAGGCAAGAAGAGCGAGCCGACAAGAATCACCGCCGCCATTCTCACCGAGCCTTATGATGGTGAGCGGCGGTTTTTACGACTGCGCCTCAACACGAATGATGAGTCTATCCATCCCTCGAGGATTGTGGTGAGATACACCACGGATGGTCGTATCAACTACGCCTTTAAATCGAGGGTTGAGCGAGATCCCCACCATGATGATTTTAAGGCCGTCATTGAGCGTTTTCAAGACGATGCTCTGCTTTCACCACCGAAGAAGGATAGCCTAGGGGAGCTTACTTTTTGGTATTCTGAGCATGCGCAGCGCGTCGTCACCCTGCCTCTAGAGGGCGACAAGGGGACACTCCTTGTCGATGGTGTGGAGCTGGAGTATGAGATAGGGCAGATCGCTGTTGATGCCAGGCCCAACTATGGTCTATTCATCAAACAGACAGATGCTACCCATGATATGCAGCTCAAGCTCTTTGATAAAAAAGGAAAACCCATGTATGGCTATCTGCGCAGTTGGGGAGAGGGAGCCTCACTCTCCATGACGATTGATCACATGACTTTTAGGCGAGTCAAGAAAGAAATCGGGTCGGTGGAAATTCGTTATTTCCCCAAGCCTCTCAAGTCTGTGAGTCTGCCTGTACTCGACATCCAGCTGCCGAAGAAAAAGGATTAGGATAGAAGAGAAAACCGAAAGCTCTGTAAGCATCAGTAAAAAAAGCTCGTTTTTTTGCGCCAATTTGTTAATCTGGTAAGCAAGCACGGTATTTTGCTCGGTGTGAATTGGCTCAAGACCTGATGGCATCGCAGCACAACCACAATATTCATTATGAAAATCCCCCCATTTATCCCCACGGTACTTGCAGCTTTCTGCCTCGTATCCACCGCCTTGGCCCAGAGTCCTCAGCCTGATCAAGGCATGATCGAGGGCTTCTACGCTCAGCAAAAGCCGAAGAAAACAACATCGGGCAAAACCACTCCGACCGAGTCCTCCCCCGAGGACGAGCTGGTCAATCCTGACCGCTGGCCTACCCAAGTACCCTGCCCGAAGAACACACGCCTGCGTGCCCTCTCCTCAAAGGACGATGTATTCCGCTACCAGACGATCAACTTCCAGTTCACCTCCGAGGTCGAGCTCAGCGAGGAAGCACAAGAAAGCGTTGGACGCCTCTTTGAAACTTCCTATGCCGCGATCTACGCCATGTCGAAGGCTATTCCTATTGAGCGAGCCACGCGCAAGCGTAAGAGTAAGAACAAATTCCGCGCAGAGCTGTATAAAACTCAAGCCTCTTATATCGCCGCCGGAGGTCCGCAAGGCAGTGCTGGTGTCTTCACCCATAGATCGCGCACGGTCAAGGGGAAGAAAAAGGAGAGCGATATTGTGGATGATAAGGTGATGGTCCCCTTTGAGAGTATGGCTATTGCCGCTGATGGCTCCATGTCAGGCGGCGAGGTTGAGTCGCATACACTTGCGCATGAGATCATGCACCAATTCACCTGCTTGAATAATCTGCCCGTCTGGGCGAATGAGGGCTTCTCCGAGTACGTCGGCTATCTCCCCTATGACGATGGTGTGCTGGACTTTGTGAAGAACTTTGAAGGTATTGTCGCTCAAGGCAAGAGGCGCATGGGGCGCGACGGCGAGGGGCTCAAGTTCCCCTTCACATTAGAGGAGTTTTTCCTCATGACCAAGGAGGAAATGTATGAATACATGGGCAACCGTGTCGATACCTACTACCTCTCCGTGATGTGTGTCACCTACTTTGTCCACATGGGCGATGAGGCAGGCGTGCGCGCCTTCAAGGCCTACCTCAAGGAGCTACTCAAGGGTAAGAAAAATGACCCAAAGACGCTCAGAAAGCTCTATGCGCGTCTGCGCACGGGCGAGGCGGTGCAAAAGGACTTTGTCGAGTCCTGGGCCAAGCAGGGCGTGAAGGTCATCTTGGCCGAGCCTGAGCCAAAAGGCAAGAAATCGCGTCGCTAGACTCCCGCTCAATTCAACTCCTAGAGCACCAGTATCTTTACGGAGCTGGTGCTCTACTGCTTTCTTTATCTATGGCCGTCACAGCACGCAAGCTCGAAGAGCTACGCCACCGCATGGAGCAATGGGGGATCAGCTCCAGCGACATCGAAGAGCATTTCACACGCGGCGGGGGCAAGGGTGGGCAAAAGACCAACAAGACCAACAACTGCGTCTGCCTCACCCACCTGCCCAGCGGGCTCGTCATCCGCTGCCACCGCGAGCGCGAGCGTGAGATCAATCGCTACCTCGCGCGTCGCGCCCTCTGCGATGAGCTCGAATACAGAGCCACAGGGCAGCGACCGCAGCGCAAGAGCTCGCATCGCTCACCACGATCTGGGATATCTATCATTCAGCGCAAGTCAAAATGAAGAAGTCCCCCAAAGCTCCTCTCAACGGGTAATCCAAGAAATCAGCAACACGCCAAGCAGTGAAGCACGACTCAAAGCGTCGTGCTTCACCATAACCTCTTTGCCAAAAGCAAGTGGTCTCCTAGATGGCTTCAGCATTTTCCTTCGCCACGAGAGCGAGAAAATCATTCAGCGTCATATCTGCGATCTCCTCCCCCGCAAATTGCGCGATATCTATTTGCCCATCCTCGTAGACATCTATCTCTATCCGCTGACCGGGGAAGGCTACACAGATGGTAATCGCATAGGGAATTGTACTGATGAGGTAAAAATAAGTATTGCTGCGCTTGAGCTCCTCAATAACACCGTATACACTAGTGCTAATCTGATACTCTATATCGCTCATCAATAGAAGTAAGATAGAGATTACTTTTCAACGCTATCCAAGAAGCCGCGGATATCGTTGGGTAGATAGACCTTGTT
The DNA here is from genome assembly GCA_964370355.1 of uncultured Akkermansia sp. GTDB lineage: Bacteria > Verrucomicrobiota > Verrucomicrobiia > Verrucomicrobiales > Akkermansiaceae > Akkermansia. Next base: position 4,001 of record CAYJJA010000094.1, read on the forward strand.
GCTAGGATTGGAGCTGATCGTTTTATACCCCTCGAGTACCTTTGCCGTCATCAGCAACTTCACCGCTGCCTCAGGACCAATACTCGCACTGAGGCGATCCAGATAATCCTTCTCCGCATCAGCGATAATGGCGAGCGACTCCTGTACAGCCTCAGCCTTGAGAATAGCTGCAACCTTCTCCGCCTCAGCCGCCTTAATGACAGCAGTCGCTGAGCCTTCAGCCTTAAACTCAATGGCACGCTTCTCACGCTCTGCATCCACCTGCTGCAACATCACCTTCGATGTATGATCATCCGTGTTGAGCTCGAGAATCTCAATGGTGATCACTTGCACACCCCAGCGTCGAGAGGTGTCTGAAAGACTAGAGATGACGATCTCTGTTAATGTTTTGCGGGCACTTAGGACATCATCTAGATTCAGCTTACCAATCTCGGTACGCAGTGTACTGAGTACGGCATTCTTCATTGCGGCGAGGAAATCATCGACTTCGTAGATCGCCTTGATAGGATCAATGATGCGCCAGCGGATGACCGTGTTGACCTCCACTTTCACATTATCCTTTGTGATACATTCACGCGCAGGTGCAGAGACTGTTTTTTCCTCCATGTGAATGAGCGTACCTTTGTCGGTAGCAGTCTCAGACCAAGAGTTTTTGGGGACCTTGGTAACCGTTTCCAATATAGGAATACTAAAGGCAAGACCACTTGTTTGCACCCTAACGGGTTTGCCAAATCGAGTAATAATGCGACTACGAGATTGAGGTATAATGCTTACAAACATATCGTTATTTATTTCTTTTACGTGACACTAATTCAACGAGAAAATTTCCATCGTGTACCGCGATGATGCGCACCTTATCACAATCGTTTATGACAACATCATCATCGGCTGCGAGAGCATCACAAAGAGCGCCTTCAAACTCAACAAATTCTTTATCATCAATCACACGGAATAGTACAATCTGATTCACAGCCCGCTCTGCGCGCTCAGGTATTGCCGCGCGCATAAAAAAGGCATAGAGAAAGGGACGTAGCAATTTTATCCATAGAATGCAATATACCGTAATCACCAAGGAAAACACAACAATGGACAGGACTAGAGTCCACTGCAAAGGGAGGTGATAACTAATGCTGAGATATATCGTAAAATACGCAGCAAAAATCAACACAGATAGACCCGATATCACCTCTGTTTGAAGAAAAATATCAAACACAAAAAGAGTGATCGAGATCGCGATCATCCAATGAAGAACAGTCCAAGGATTAATACTAAAGTAGAGAAAAAGATCTTCTATCATCTGGAGAGTAATTTTAAGTGTTTAGAAATCAAGTGCAGATCCTTGCATGAGCCAACTTGATAAGTATAGCAAAATGCATCAACTGTCAATACTATTTTATAGGATAAATTATTTGAGATACTTCGTGAGCAACTGGATTCTCCGATGACATTCTGCTCTTTTCTTGTCTCATTTATAACACAATTTAAATGGAAAGCAACACAAAATAGAAAAAAAGTAATAGATCGTATCAGAATACCCGTGCGACTATGAGACGTTGCCATCAAACTCATTGAGCTGATAATCATGCGAGATATCGACGGGGAGCTAAATTGTAAAAAAAAATCTTGAAATATGCTTCTTATATGATAATATACACTTATTCCTCATCCATATTCAGCCACTTATACCTTGACGTGTGCAGATTTGATTGAGGTAAAAAACTAATTCAAACCTGAACTATGAATATTCGCCCCAAATTTATTGGAGCCCTGGCAGTCGTGACAATGCTCATGTCCAGCGCACCCGTAGCTGCGAGTGACTCCAAAACCGCAGAACAAATCATCAATCGCTTCATGTCGCAAGAAGGCTTTCAAGGCGACTATAGTGAAAAAAGCATCGTATTTAAGTATCAAGGCAAAAAAATTGTATTTAATCGTTCTAACCCCAAGGGTCTACTTCAGCTCTCTCTCCTCTTTGGAGATGTCGATGATAGCAATAGGGAAAAAATTCTAGAGCTGTGCAATACCTTTAATAATAGGAAAGGCGCACTTAAATTCTCAGTACTCAACGACTCGGTATACATCAATTACGAAACATTCACGAAGTTCAATCCTCCAAACAGAGTCTTAACCTCCAATATCTCACAGATGGCAAAATCATTTGAAGAGTTTGTCCAGGAATTAGATAAATAATCATTCTGCAATAGATTATCATTTCAAACTATCACTGATATAATGAAAACACTCAAATTAACGTTTGCCCTAGCGGCCATGAGTCTGATGCTTCAGCCAGCTTTGCTAGCTGCGGATGATTCATCCTCTCGTGATCGTATGATTTCCTTCCTTAAAACAGAAGGATACTCTTATGATGTAAAGGAGAATATTATTACTTTCAAGTATGAAGGTTCTACAATTTGCTTTACCATCAATAAAAACAAGAACTTCTTCCAAATATCTTACCTATTCTCCGTGAAGAACATGGATCGCACAAAGGTATTGGAGCTCTGCAACAAATATAATAATGACAAGGGAATTATTAAATTTGCTATTTTGGGTACTTCTGCCGAAATAGGCTTTGAGACCGATTTGGGCGTAGGTACTAGCAATTCAGAGCTGCGCGAAATGTTGGGCATCATGGTATCGAATGCCAAGCAGATTGCCTCTGACTGCGCAAAGCTCGACTAATAGTCATCAACGAATTTAGCAACCTGCTGCCTGCAGCAGAGTCGTGGTGATGCGAGGCTATCTTATAGCACCGACATCGGATAATACGACAACTACAGTATGCGACTTGGCTGGCCAGAGGCTACCAAGTCGCCTGCTTGTATCATAGACGACTGCTCCGCCTCTTTTCATGGAATGAAACATGTGATTCATCATTCGATTAAAGAAGGCTTTGATTTTTTGGAGCACTTGTGGATGGATCACTTCTATTTTTAGAGTAGCTATTGATAAAATAATAAAAGGGAGTTGAAGTCTTTCTAGAGTAGGAAATTTTTCTTTTCATACGCTCTCAGCTCTGATAGAATGAGCCCAGAACGTGTAGCGCAATCCGCACATTCCCACTCTCAAACGACAATCACATTATGATTCAACAAATTGACCACATCGGTATCGCTGTAACAAGCCTCGAAGAAACAATCCCCCACTACCGCGATGCGCTCGGCCTCGGTGAGCCTATCATCTCAGAAGTCGCCACACAGAAGGTGCGTGTAGCTATGTTCAACGTTGGCGGTGTGCAGGTAGAGCTCCTTGAACCCACCAGTCCCGAGAGCGCGATCGCTAAGGCTATTGAAAAAAATGGTGGCCGTGGCATGATCCATCACGTCGCCTTCAAGACAGATGATGTAATCGGCCAACTCGCCACTGCCAAGGCAGCTGGCTGCGCTCTCATCAATGAGACACCTGTTCCCGGTGCTCATGATACACAGGTAGCCTTCCTGCACCCCAAATCCACCTTCGGCGTTCTCACCGAGTTCTGCCAGCACTAAATATTTCTCCATTGAGAGCTCCTCACCACAGAGGGAGAGGAGTTCTCAACGTATCCTCACATCATACTAATTACTCATTCATATGGCAATAGATCCTAAATTGATTGAAGATCTCGAATCCCGCCGCAAGAAAGTCATTCTCTCTGGCGGTCAGGACAAGATCGACAAGCGCCATGCCAAGGGTGACTGGACAGCACGCGAGCGTGTTGACTGTCTCTTTGATACGGCTTCCTTCACCGAAATCGGCATGCACACGCGCCACCATTGCAGCAACTTTGGCATGCAGAACAAGTACATCCCCGGTGAGGGTGTCGTCAGCGGCTTTGGTCTCGTCGACGGTCGCCCTGTGGCCGCTGCTTCTTCCGACTTCCTCGCACAGGGTGGCTCACTGGGCTACATGCACGCGATGAAGATCTGTGACGCGCAGCAGTACGCACTCAAGGGTGGCATGCCCATCATCCAGATCAACGACTCGGGCGGTGCTCGCCTCCAAGAGGGCGTCGAGGCTCTCTCGGGCTACTCCAGCGTCTTCTACAACAATGTCGCCGCCTCCGGTGTCGTGCCTCAGATCTCGCTCATCCTCGGTCCCTGCGCAGGTGGTGCAGCCTACTCCCCTGCCCTCACCGACTTTATCATCATCCGTCAGGGTGGTGCAGCTGGCATGTACATCACAGGTCCCAAGGTCATCGAGCAGGTCACCTATGAGCAGTGCACGATGGATGAGATCGGCTCAGCGGCCGTTCACGCCTCTGTCTCGGGTAATGCGCACTTTGTCGCTAGCAGCGATGAGCACGCCATCCAGATTGCAAAGTCACTTCTTTCCTACCTTCCCAGCAACAACACGGAAGACCCCCCACACGACCTGAGCGCTGGTCCCGACATGGCTGATGACGAGGGTATGAATGACATCATCCCCGAGTCCAACAACACGCCTCTCGATGTGCAAAAGGTCATCAAGCGTCTCTGTGACACGGAGTCCTTCCTTGAAGTACACGCCGATTTCGCCAAGAATGTCGTCGTGGGCTTTGGTCGTATCTGCGGTGTGGTCGTCGGTATCATCGCCAATCAGCCCGCTGTGAAGGCAGGCTGTCTTGATATTGATGCCTCCGACAAAGCGGCACGCTTCATCCGCTGCTGCAACTGCTTCAATGTCCCCATTGTGAATCTCGTTGACGTCCCCGGCTTCCTGCCTGGCAAGCAACAGGAGCGCGGTGGCATCATCCGCCACGGCGCCAAGATGATCTTTGCCTACGCTGCTGCAACCGTGCCCAAGATCACGATGATCCTGCGCAAGGCCTACGGTGGTGCCTACATTGCTATGTGCAATAAGGATCTCGGTGCTGATGTCGTCCTCGCTTGGCCTACAGCGGAGATCGCTGTCATGGGTGCTCAGGGTGCTATCCCCGTACTCTACGGTCGTGAGCTCAAGGGCATCGAAGATGCCGAGGCTCGCGCTGCGCGCCAGAAGGAGCTGCTCGACGAGTACACGCAAGCCTTCTACAACCCCTATGCTGCCGCTGCGGCGAATCAGGTGACCGAGGTGATCAATCCCAAGGAAACCCGCGCCCGCATCGCCCTCGCTCTGCGCACGCTGCTCAACAAGCGCGAAGTGCGTCCCGCGAAGAAGCACGGCAACATGCCTCTCTAATACTCAAGCCCCGCTTAATTTTATATGATTAGCTCATCCACTAGCATCATCGCCCTCTCGATGGACGATGTCTATTATCAAATCACAGGGATGGGTGTGGTCTTTGCCTGCTTGGTGCTTCTGAGCCTGATTCTCACCGTCTCAGGCAAGGTAGCCATCAGCATGGACGAAGCGAATAAGGCAAAAGCAGCTGCTGCCAAGGCAGCTGCCGAAGCCGCGGCCGCGCAGCTCAGCGCGAGCAGCCCCGCAGCAGTCGCTACGACTGCTGGTGCTGCCAGCAACGAGCCTACGCCAGCCGAAGTCGCCGCCCTCGCCGCAGGTATTTACAACACTGCCCGCAGTAGCGTCACCCCCGAGGTGGTCGCCGCTATCGCCGCTGCCGTACGCGTCACGCTGGGTAGTGAGACTCGCATCCTTGAGATCAAACCTTCTGGTACCAGTT
>CAYJJA010000095.1:0-6542 GCA_964370355.1 uncultured Akkermansia sp.
GCGGCTCATTGGGGATTTTCACCCCAGCGACTACGCCATGTCTGGCGTACAAAAATGCAATCATCCTCAAAAACTCTCGCGTGACTGCTGATTTGCTATATATTTCACCGCCACCACTCGCCCACGTGGTATAGAGGGGCTTCTCTGTCTCTCAAAGGTGCACGCAGTCTGTCATTCTATAGAGCTCGCCTAATGCTAGAGCTGATTCCTCTACAACAAATGCTCATCCCCATAAGAAGCAGCGGAAAAAGGAATCAAAGAAAAATATGACAGATGCAAAAATCCTCCCCTCTTCAGCGCGTAGCCAAAGAGGGGAGGAGAAATCAAGCGGGCTAATGAGCTTACATGCCCATAATCTCGTAGCCGCCATCCACGTAGATGACTTGGCCTGTGATGCTCGCAGCCGCGTCGCTGGCGAGGAAGGTAGCTGTGCCACCGAGCTCTTCGAGCGTGCAGGAGCGACCCAAGGGGCTGCGCTTTTCGTATATCTTGAACATCTCGGAGAAACCACCGACCCCACGCGCAGCGAGTGTCTGCACGGGACCCGCTGAGATGCAGTTGACTCGAATAGGCTGCTCACGTCGTCCGAGCGAGTAGGCAAGGTACTTGCTGCTCGTCTCAAGAGCCGCCTTGGAGACAGCCATGAGGTTGTAGTTGGGCACGACCTTCTGGCTCGCGTAGTAGCTCAGCGCTGTGATAGAGCCACCCTGTGTCATGAAGGGGGCTACGCCACGTGCGAGGGCAATGAGCGAGTAGGCTGAGATCTCAAGCGAGGTGCGAAAGGCATCGCGTGGGATGTCAGAAAAGTCGCCACCCAGAGAGCCTTCAGCCTTGGGAGCAAAGGCAATGGCGTGCAGGAGCATGTCAACGCGCTCTGTCTGCTCGCCCACGAAGGTGAAGAACTTCGCGATGGACTCGTCACAGCTTACATCAAGATCGCAAATGGCGGAGTCTTCGCCAAAGTTCTCCTTGATGAGCTTGATCACACTGTCCTTGAGGCGCTCGCCTTGATAGTTAAAAATAAGCTTTGCTCCAGCCTCATGCCAAGCCTTTGCGATGCCAAAGGCGATGCTGCGCTTGTTGGCGATACCGGTAACGATACCGACCTTTCCTTCTAATGGTTTTGTGATTGATGACATAGTGTATTGTGGATAAAAATAGTTCGGGCTTGTTTCAAAACGCCCATTCAATTAAAATGTGGTGAACTCTTGGGCAATGATTTGTGCATAGGTCTGAGCCATGCTAATGCCCACCGTCTCCATACGAGCTATCTGCTGGTGTATCTCCTCGGGGCTCATAGATGCTCCCGATGGCACAAAGTTGAGGCGGAAGTAGACAAATCCCCCCTCCAGATCAAGAAGCAAGCGCCCCTCCGTGATATTCGCATTGAGCGTGAGCAACAACATACTGAGCTCCTGACGCTCTTCCTCGACAACACGCAGCGCAAAGTGCGCATCAAAGACGAGTGAAACGGGCTCTTCTAGCTCGGTGAACATGAAGGTGGCGGGCATGCTCGTCTCCGTACTAGGGAGATAAGCAAGACCTATACGCTGGCTATCCTCGCCCATGGTGATCCATTCATAGTCTTCATTGTGGAGAATGAGATATTGACGAACTTGAGCGAGGAGGTTGAGTTGATTCGACATAGAGAAAACTTTTGTTAGTTAATGGTAGATCCATCCGCTTTGATAAAGATAGAGTACACCCAAGGGGGGGGCGGAGTCAAGCAAATCCTCAGCGGAAAGGGGCTCGTGACTTAGTTTGGCTGGTCAGCGAGCCATTCAACGCGATTATCGGGCTTCCAGAGCTCCTCTAGTCCATAGAACTCGCGCACCTCACCCGCCATGACATGAATCATGACATCAATATAGTCGAGCACCGACCAGAGGGCTTGCGGGGTGCGCTCGGCGTAGACCGCGTGGATGTTGTGCTTCTCATAAATTTCCTTGTCTATATCGCGCAGGATAGCGCGTAGATGGGGGACGGAGGTCGCGGTACAGACGACGGCAAAGTCGGTGATCGTCGAGGTGCCGCGCAGATCATAGATCTCAATCTGAGTCGCCTTCGTATCGGAGGCTATCTGAGCGCAGGCAAAGGCTAGTTGTTGGCTATTCATATGGTGAAAGATACTTTCTGAGAAAGGATGATAGAGACTCCTCAGGCACTTGTCAAGATTTCTGTGTGAAGAGGATGACTCGCATGAACTAAAAACAACATCCTGCTGAGCTGTGTATTTGCATGTCTTACTCACTCTATTAACTTGACCTCAAAATATAAACAATATATGATGCAGAAAGTTATGAAAAAAACTCTTTTCCTCATCTCTCTCATAAGTAATTGTTTACTTCATGCCAGCGAGGTCGATATGAAGCCTTCTCATATCTCTTTATTTGAAAATGGCTACGGCTTCATCTCCCAGCGAGCGACGCTGCCCGAAGGCACCAAGATACGCCTCAATTCCCTCCCTGTCCCCGTGAAAGGCAGCTTTTGGATAGCCTCCGAGCAGGGTGTCCAGATTGAGCGTCTCGTCAGCGGACTGCTCGACTATAAGGTCAGCGCTGCGTTGAATCCTTTCACCCTCGCCGCCGCCAATGCGGGGGCACGTGCGCGCGTCACCTTCGTACGAGGCGAGCAGCCGCCCAACTTTGCCGAGGGCATCATCCTCCCCTTCCCCCAGTCTCGCGAGGAGCGCATAGGCAATACGATAGATCAGATCTCTGAGCCCAGCGATAATCCCCTGCTCGGCTCCGTCCTCCTGCTCAAGCTGCCGAATCGCACCCTCGCACTGAGTGAGGCGCAGATCCTCGACATCACCTACCTTGACCCCATCAAGCTGCCCACCGTCACAGAGCGTCGCCCCGGAGTCGAGCTCGAGCTCTCGAGTCCCGCTCAGGGCAAGCTCATCGAGACGACGAGCCTGAGCTCGGGCATTACTTGGCTACCCAGCTACCGCCTCGAACTCGGTGAGGATGGGCGTGCGCACATCAATGCGAAAGCCACCATCACGAATAATCTCATGAATATGCAGAATGTCGCGCTCGACCTCGTGCTCGGATCTCCAAAGCTCACCGCCCTCCACAGCATCGACCCCATGGCTCTGCGCCGAGCTGCTACTTACCGTCCCGCCTCTTCGCACATGCGCGTTACAAAGCGAGCCGAGGTCGATTCTGAATGGTCCGTGCCAGCGGCCCCCACGATCATGGCAGGCAGTAGCGCCCCCGCGCCCGCGATCAACACGGGCAATGTCTACTTCTACCCCATTGCCTCTTTCACCGCCAAGGCGGGTCAGGTCATCACCCAACCCCTCTTCCAAGACGAGCTCAGCTACAAGAATGTCTACACGTGGACTCTGAGCGACCCGCTCAGGATGACTGTCAATGATGCTGATGCGCCACCCAGCATTGGCGCGATTGAGCGCAACATTCATTTTGAAAATCCACTGGACATCCCCCTTGTGGAGGCTCCTATTGAGGTCATTGAGGCTGGACGCATCGCCGCGACCGATACGCTCGCTCTCACCCCTCCCAAGACTGATGCTGTCCTAACCTTAGGAGAAGCGATCAATCTCACCACCCGCCAGACACGCCAAGTCGTCAGCACCGAGACCGACAAGCAGCCTCACCTCGTAAACGGGAAAGTATCCAAGGATAAGAAATACGTCAAGACGACGCATACCACCACCTACACCATCACGCTGCATGTCACCAATCAGATGGAGCAGTCAGCAGACATCGTCATCTCGCAGCCAGTCAATGGCGAGATCGTGAGCATGAGCGATGAGCCTAGCAGCATACGCGTCGAGAAGGTAGAGAGAGGGGATAATCCCACCACGAGCTCGCTGCGCTGGCGCGTGACTCTCTCGCCAGGCAGCAGCAAGAGCTACACCTACACCTACAAGCACAAAAGCTCCCGCATTGACGAAGTATGAAACTCCCCTCCCTCCTCTGCACCGTCCTCGGCCTGAGCTCACTGCTCTCGGCGGCTGAGGTCGATATGAAGCCCACCCATATCTCGCTCTTTGAGAATGGCTACGGATTCATCACCCAGCGTGCCACGCTACCCGATGCCACCCAAGTGCGTCTGAACTCCCTGCCTGTGCCCGTGCGCGGGAGCTTCTGGATAGCTACAGAAGAAGGCGTACAGGTCAATCGCCTCGTCAGCGGGCTGCTCGACTACGAGGTCAGCGTCCCTCTGGAGCTCTTCCAGCTCGCCGCGGCGAATGCGGGAGCACCCGTGCGCGTCACCTTCCGCAGGGGCAAGCAAGGCCCCATTGATGTGGTGGGTATCATCTTGCCCTTCCCCCAAGCACGCGAAGAGCGCGTAGGCAACACCATCGACCAGATCTCTGAGCCCAGCAAGAACCCTCTCATCGGCAGCGTCCTTCTCCTCAAGGTGCATGATCAGACCCTCATGCTGCGCCAATCGCAGGTCATTGATATCGCCTTCCTCGACGATCTCAAGATGCCCACCCGCACGGAGCGACGCGCAGGCGTCGAGCTGGAGCTCGCTCAAGCCGCCAAGGGGAAGATCATCGAGAGCACCGCGCTGAGCTCAGGCATCACCTGGCTGCCCAGCTACAGCCTTGAGCTCTACGAGGATGGCAGCGCCGAGCTACGCGCCAAGGCGACCATCACCAACAAGCTCATGAATATGGAGAATATCGCGCTCGACCTCGTGCTAGGATCACCCCAGCTGAGCAATCTCTCCAGCATCGACCCCATGGCTCTGCGTAATATCTCACCTCAAGCTCGAGCTCGGGCTAAGAGCCACGAGTATGGAGACATGATGTTGTCAGCTGGAAGTCATTTCGATGTGGAACACAGCTTCGATAGTGAGTATGCCCCGCCCGCCAAGGCGCTCAGCACGGGCAATGTGTACTTCTACCCCATAGATTCCTTCAGCGCGAAGGCGGGGCAGGTCGTCACGCAGCCCCTCTTCCAGAGCCCACTGCGCTACAAAAATGTCTACACATGGACCCTGCCCGACCCCATAAGGATGCCCAACAGTGACCCTGAGCAGCCCCCCACCATAGGAGCGATCTTGCGCGAGGTCCACTTTGAGAATCCGCTGGACATCCCCCTCGTGGCCGCCCCCATTGAGCTCATCGAGACCAATCGCATCGCCTCCACCGACCGTATAGCCCTCACCCCTCCCAAGACAGCAGCAGTCGTCGAGGCGGGCAAAGCTATCAACCTCACCACGCGTCAGAACATCCGACACGTCGGCACGACCAAGCTCTCCTTCCCCCATCCTTCAAAAGAAGGTGAGAAGCTCACCAAGACCACCACGACACAGACCTACGTCGTCACCCTTCACATCAACAATCAGATGGAGAAGCCCGCCGAGCTCATCGTCACCCAGAGCGTACAAGGAGAGATTCTCCATATCCCCTCCGATCCCAGCATGAGCGCAACAGTCAGCCCCCTCAGGCAGAACGTCCACCCAGAGAGCCCTATCATGGGCAATGAGATTCGCTGGAAGCTCACCCTCGTTGGTCAGAAAGACAAAACCCTCAGCTACACCTTCCAGCGTAGCAGCACCCGCATCCACCCCAACACAGAAAAGCCATGAAAAGCACCCCACTCCTCATCGCCCTCGCCCTCAGCCTAGGTAATCTCTGGGCAGAAGATATCACAATGAAGGCCACCAAGCTCTCGCTCTTCAAGGCGGGCTATGGCTACATCAGCCTCGAAGGCACGCTCAAGGAGTCCACCAGCCCCCAGCTCCACCCCATTCCCATCCCCATCGCAGGGGGATTTTGGATACGCGGAGAGGAGGGCGTGCAGATTGAGCAAGTCGTCTCCAGCATGATTGAGCGCAAGCAGCCCGCCATCCTGAGTAACTCCAATCTCCTCAAGGCAAATGAGGGGAAGCTCGTCACGCTGCGCTTCTCCTCGAGCAACGACGATGATGTCCGTGAGCTCACAGGCACCATCCTGCCCACCCCCGCGCGCCACAAGGATAAGAACCATCACACGATCAGTCCTATCGCTGGCGAGGAGGAAAGCTCGCAGAGCAGCTATAGATCTCTCTTGATCCAGTCAGAGGGAGGTCCTGTACGCAGCGTCATGCTCGACAATATTGAGGAGATTTTCTTCCATCAGCACATCGTGATGCCCACAGAGACCAGCACAGCCCCCGGTGTGAAGCTCCAGCTCCATGCCCCCGCAGCGGGCAAGAAGATACAGGTGGACTGCCTGAGCAGCGAGCTGAGCTGGCTGCCCAGCTACCGCCTGACGCTCGGCGCGGATGGGAAGGCTCAACTTGAGGCCAAGGCAACCATCCTCAATGGCGTGATTGACCTCGATCAAGTCCAGCTTGAGCTCGTCTCGGGCACGCCCTCCCCCCTTGATACCAAGAAAGTCGATCCCATGGCACTCATTCCTGAGGAGCGGCGAGCGCAGCTCTACGGCAAGCAGGCTCTCTTTATCACGGAAAATAGAATAAACATGCCCCACTTCCAAGCGCAGTATGTGAATAGCAACAATGCCAACATGTACACTGGCCAAGGCATCTGGCCCGCGCAGCAAGAGGGCATCGTG
>CAYJJA010000095.1:6552-9453 GCA_964370355.1 uncultured Akkermansia sp.
CGTGGCGAGCGCGCAAAGAGTCGAGGGTACGCCTCCCGTAGGCACCGACACGGGCGAGCTCTTCTACTACCCCATCCCCTCCTTTAGTATGAAGGCGGGCGAGGTCGTCACACGCCCGCTCTTCAAGGCCACGCTCGATTACAAAAAGATCTACACATGGAAGGTGGGAGACCCCATCCACTTTCAACGTGACGCTCAGAACAAGACCCCCGAGGATCTGTGGAGCTGCGTGCGCTTTAGCAATCCGCTGGACATGCCCCTCACCGCCGCCCCCATCGAGATCATTGATGAGACGCGCTTTGCAGGCATGAACACGCTGCTCTACACCGCCAAGGGCGCGCAGAGCACCATCCAGATGAGCCGAGCGCTCGGCATAGATGTGGAGAAGAAGAGCACCATCACGGAGTCCAACAAACTCTTGGGTGGATTCAAATCGCGAGCCCGCACCGCCAACACAGCTCTCGTCACCCTGCATCTTCATAACAAGATGACAGAAGCAATCGAGATGGAGGTGACACAGTATGTCACAGGTGAAATTCTCAGCATAGGTCAGGGTGGCACCTCGACGAGCACTCCTATACCTTACGCACAGAACAACAAGCTTCAAAACACAATCATATGGAGGATAAAGATCCCCGCAGGTGGCAAGCAGAGGCTCGAATTCACCTATAAATACATCAACTAATCGCAATCCATTCACAGAGGAGACTTGCCAAAGCAAGCAAGCTCTGCTACAATGGGGGCATCACGCTGAATCATCAACGTGATGCCCTCTACCGTAGACAGATTTCTGACAAATAAAACAATTTATGATCAAGTGGATACTCAATAAAATCGTAGGCTCAAAAAACCAGCGCGAATTGCGGCGCCTGCGCCCCATCGTGAAAAAAATCCTCGCGACAGAGGACTCGTGGGGCAACTGCGATCAAGCCTTCCTTGTCAACAAGACACGCGAGTGGCAGCAGTACCTCCACCGCCTCACCGCCCTTGATCTGCCTAGCAAGGGCGAGCTGCAAAGTGCCTCAAAAGAAGAGCTTGAGGCACATGCATCCCTGCTCAACATACGCTTTGAAAGCCTGCGTGACATCTTCCCCAATCTGCCCAAGATCTACGCCACGCTAGACTCCATCGAGGACGGCAAGCGAGCATTTGCCGATATAGAGCCTCGCTTCCCGCGCATGCGTGCCTCCTATCTGGAGATCATCCTCCCCGAGGCCTTTGCTGCGGTAAAGTGCGCTGCGCGTCTCATGATGAATAGCGAGATTGATGTCTGTGGCACGCAGCTCAAGTGGGAGATGGTTCACTTTGACGTGCAGCTGCTCGGAGGCATCGCCCTGCACCGTGGATTCATCGCCGAGATGGCGACGGGGGAGGGCAAGACCCTCGTGGCCACGCTCCCTGTCTACCTCAACGCTCTTACGGGACTGGGCGTACACGTCGTCACGGTGAATGACTACCTCGCGCGTCGTGACTCCATGTGGATGGGCTCGCTCTTCCAATTCCTCGGTCTGAGCATAGGCTGCATCCAGAGCATGATGCCTAATGAGCAGCGTCGCCAGCAGTACAGCTGTGATATCACCTATGGGACGAATGCCGAGTTTGGCTTTGACTACCTGCGTGACAACGGCATGGCTACGACCAAGGCCGCTCAGGTGCAGCGCGGGCACTACTTTGCCATCATTGATGAGGTGGACTCCATCCTCATCGACGAGGCGCGCACGCCGCTGATTATTTCTGGTCCTGCCCCTGTGGAGCGTGAGCATCAATACGATGATCTCAAGCCCCTCATCGAGAGTGTGGTCAAGCAGCAAACCGACCTTTGCAATCGCCTCATGTCTGACGCAGAGCTCTTTGCCAAGGATGGCAAGCCCGAAGAAGCGGGTCGCTGCCTCTACAAGGTGAAGCTGGGTATGCCACGCAACCGCGCCTTCATGCGCTCACAGCAAGACCCCGCCTACCGCCGCATGCTGGAGAAGTACGAGCTCTTCCTCCACCAAGACCCACGCAAGCTCGAGCTCTACAAGCTCAAAGAGGAGCTCTACTTTTACATCGACGAGAAGACGCACAATGCCGATCTCATGGAGAAGGGACGCGAGGTCATCAGCCCTGGCAATCCCGAGGCCTTCGTGCTTCCCGACATAGGCTCTGAGTTCGTCTCCATTGATGAGAACGAGAATACACCCGAGTACCGCAAGGAAGAGCTCAAGGATGAGCTCATCAAGCGCCTCGACAGCACAGGCTCACGCCTCCACACGACCAGCCAGCTGCTCAAGGCCTACACCCTTTATGAAAAGGATGTGGAATATGTCGTGCGCGATGGCAAGATCATCATCATCGACCAAAACACGGGACGCGAAATGCCCGGCCGCCGCTGGAGCGACGGTCTCCATCAGGCAGTCGAGGCCAAGGAGGATGTCGATATCGAGGCGGAGAACATGACCTACGCCACCATCACGATTCAAAACTACTTCCGCCTCTACGAGCGTCTCGCCGGTATGACAGGCACAGCAGAGACCGAGGCCGCCGAATTCCACGACATCTACAAGCTGGATGTCCTGCCCATCCCCACGAATCGCGACTGTGTCCGCAAGGACGCGAATGACCTCATCTTTAAGAGTCGTCGCGAAAAGTTCAACGCGGTCATCGCCAAGATCAAGGAGCTCAACGCTGCGGGTCAGCCCATCCTCGTAGGCACGGCCAGTGTCGATGCCTCTGAGACGCTCTCACGCATGCTCAAGCGTGCTGGCATCGCGCATGAAGTGCTCAATGCCAAGAATCACCAGCGCGAGGCAGAGATCATCGCCAAGGCGGGTCAGCGCGGAGCCGTCACCGTCTCGACCAATATGGCGGGTCGCGGTACCGACATCAAGCTGGGTACAGGAGTGCCCTCACTGGGCGGTC
>CAYJJA010000096.1:0-8580 GCA_964370355.1 uncultured Akkermansia sp.
ATTCTTAAATAACAGGCAACTGTTTTTTCATAGAGTAGGTGTAAGTAAGAGCAGAGCGGTGCGTTGTGAAACGCACCGCTCTGATTATTTACACCTAGTAGATTTGTTATTTCTCCTGCGCGATGATTTGATTTTCTCCCATGCCATTTTTTCTCCCTGATGCAGCAGCGCCACCCTTTTGAGAAAGACGGTGAGAAAAGGGCTCTGCTGCTCATTTTACGTTTGCCTCTGCATGGGCAATTGTGGTACAAATACACCGTCATGCAAAAGACGCTTTTTGAAAAGATAGCCGATAAAGAAATTCCAGCGCAGCTTGTCTATGAGGATGAGCTCTGTATTGCCTTCCGTGATATCGCGCCTGTCGCGCCTATACACATCCTTCTCGTTCCGCGCAAGCCCCTAGTCGATGTGGCGCAGGCACAGAGCGAAGACGCCGAGCTGCTGGCGCATCTCATGCTCACTGTAGGTCGAGTCGCGCGGCAAGAGGGCTTGAGTGAGGGAGGATTTCGAGTGGTGATCAACACAGGCGAGGATGGAGGCCAGACTGTCCCTCATCTCCATCTCCACATCATTGGCGGACGCTGCCTTCAATGGCCTCCTGGTTAGAATACTAGCAGGGTAGAATATCAGCTCTCTCTTGATATTCATCATATTTCCTCTTCTGCCTATGTATCCCACTCATTCGCAAAAGCTCCACCATTATGAGTGGCTGGACAAGCGTACTGTCGAGTTTGACCGCGGTGACATCAGCTTGCGACTCACCTTTTTAGAAAGCTCTCTGCTGCGCTGCCACTACGTGCGTGGACAGATCTTTGATGAGATCCCGAGCTATGGCGTGGATGCTCATTACCGATCCAAGTTTCCCGTACTCACAGAGATAGAAGACGAGCATGCCGTCAATATCTGTAGCAAGACTCTATGCGTGCGCGTGCGTCGCGCGGATATGGGCTTGGAGTTCTACGATAGAGCTACGGGCTGTCTGCTGAGTGCAGACGCGGAGGGGATGGGGCATCGTGCACAAGAAGCCGTAGGCGACGATATCGTCTGGATGCTCAAGCATATGCCAGAAAAAGCATGCTTTCTCGGTCTGGGCGACAAGCCCACCGATCTCAATCTGCGTGGCAAGCGTCTGGAGCTGTGGAATTGTGACCATTACAGCTTTAAAGAGCATGGGGATCCTCTCTATAAGAGTATCCCTTTCTTTCTCTGCATCCAGGAGCAGGGTAGTCATGGGATCTTCTTTGACAACAGCATGCGCAGCTACTTCGACTTTGGCAAGACGGACAAAAAGCGCTTGCTCTTCGGTGCCGATGGGGGGCAGATGGATTACTATTTTATAGGAGGCAATAGCGCCTTGGATATCGTGGCTGCTTATACGCGCCTGACAGGACTGCCTGCGATGCCGCCTCTTTGGGCCCTGGGCTATCATCAAAGTCGCTGGGGCTACAAGCAGCAGCAAAAGGTCATCGAGCTCGCTGAGAGCTTTCGCACAAAGCACATCCCCTGCGACTCTATTCACCTCGATATAGATCACATGGAGCAGCGCCAGAGCCTCACATGGAATAAAGAAAACTTTCCCGACCCAGAGCAAATGATAGAAGGTCTTGAAGATCTGGGGATTAAATGCGTGACTATTGTCAATCCCAGCATCAAAATTGACATGGATCAATACATCTGGCGCAGCGGCTTTGAGCATAATGTCTACTGCCGTCGCCATGATGGAGCACTCATGGAGGGCGAGGCATGGGCTGGTATGTGCCATTTCCCCGACTTTAGCTCCCCACGTGTGCGTGGCTGGTGGGCACGCCTCTTCATCCATGATATCAAGGAACGTGGCGTGCGTGGGATCTGGGCTGACATGAATGAGCCCTCTCTTTCTAATAACAAAAGCTTTCCCAACGACACGCGCCACGACTTTGAAGGTCACCCCTGCTCGCATAACAAGGCGCACAACATCTATGGGCAGGCCATGCTCATTGCCTGTCGTGACGCGATGCTGCTCCATGCCCCGAGGCGACGCCCCTTTGTGCTGAGTCGCGCGGGCTACGCCGGTCTCCAACGCTATGCGGCCACATGGACAGGGGACAATGTAGCGAGCTGGCCCCATCTGAGACTGGCCAATCTCATGGTACAACGCCTGAGTACGAGTGGTATATCCTTTGCGGGCTCGGATACGGGCGGATTTTTGCAGCAGCCTAGCGCAGAGCTCTTTTATCGTTGGATGCAGCTCTCGGCCTTTCATCCCTTCTTACGCGCCCATTGTCATGATCTCTATGGGTCGCGTGAACCATGGAGCTTTGGAGCGAAGGCGGAGCAGCACTGCCGCCATGCCATTGAGCAACGCTACCGCCTCTTACCTTATTTCTATACATTATTCTACCGCTACGCGACGACTGGGCTGCCCATGATCCGCTCGCTAGCTCTACAGTATGGTGATCTCAGATACGCGCAGAGTGATTATAGGTGCTTCTTTCTCGGAGATGCACTCTATGTGATTGCCGTGCAATGGATGGGGGAAAAGAGCTGCAATATCCATCTCCCCTCGGGCACTTGGTACAAACTCTGGACTGACGAATGCTGCGGGACAGGCAAATGCGACTACAGCATAGACATCACAGCCGAGCACATCCCCGTACTCGTACGCGCGGGCTGCGTCATCCCGCGCTGGCCCATTCAGCAGTATGTCGGTGAGATAGCACACCCTCGAGTCAGCTATGAGCTCTGGTGGCTCGATGATGGCGAGCAGGAGAGCCACCACTATGAGGATAGCGGCGATGGCTACGACTATCAGCAGGGCGACTACCTCGACCATCATTTTCATTATCGCTGCGAGCAGGGAAAGATGGTCCTCCAGCATGACTGGTCAGGCAATGTGCGGCTTGCAGGACAAGAAGAGGTGGATCTGCTCATCCACGGGCTCCCCTCCTTACGGCAGCTGGACATTCTCATGGATGACACGCATACCCGAAGCGTTCAAATTGATGAAGACGGCGTGCTGCGCCTGACGCTGCCGCGCTTTTTCCAACAGGTAGACCTCCACCTTCTCGCCTCATGAACAAAAGTGCGCTAGATAAGATCGTCGATCGCTGGGAGAGACTCAGTGCGCGTGAGCGCCATAGCCTCGTGGTACGATTTCGTGATCAAATCACGCTGCTCAACGAGGTGCTCAATGCCCTCAACGATGGCGTTATCATTTTTGATCACAAGGGTAGCGTCAGCTTTGTCAACCAATCTGCCGCGCAGATCTATGGTCGCGAGATGCGCGAGATAATGGAGCTTGCCTTCGAGCAGCTTGTAGGGCATACCTGCACATGGAAGGAGCTCAGCACGAGTGGCTGCTCAATCACGCGCGATCTTCAGGTGCATTACCCTGCGCTGCGCCACTATCATTTCTTTATGACCCCGCTGGGAGGCGAGAAGAAGGACGAAGCACGCGAATACCTCCTCATCATCCAAGATGAGACAGAAAAGATCAACGAGGGCGAGCAAGAGGCCGAGGCCGAGCAGATGAATCTCCTCTCCTTTCTGGCCAGTGGTGTCGCTCACGAGCTGGGAAATCCCGTCAACTCCCTAGGTCTGAATCTCCAGCTCATCCAGCGCAAGCTCAGCTCCCTCAGCGCCACTCATGGGGAGAGCAGTCACAAGACCCTCTCCACCCTCCTAGAGAATTCTCTCAGTGAGGTAAAGCGCCTCGATACCCTCATCAAGCAATTCCTCCAATCCATGCGCCCCACCAAGCTCCAGCGCAGCAAGGTGGATATCAATCAAGTCATCCAACGCGTGCTAGAAAGCCTTGAGCCCGAGATCGCCGCGCGAGGCGTGAGCATCCATGAGGATCTCATGGATGTGCTCCCCGAGCTTGATGCCGATGAGGGGCAGCTCTTTCAGGTCTTTTATAATCTCATACGCAATGCCTATCAATCCATCACAGGCTGCGATGGAGGCATACTCATCCAGACGAGCTGCAGTGATGTCGATGTCATCATCCAAGTCAGCGACACGGGCTGTGGCATCTCCCATGAGCTCATGGGCAACCTCTATGAGCCCTTTCGCACCACCAAAAAGAGCGGCACAGGGCTAGGCCTGCTCATCGTGCGACGCATTGTGAAGGCGCATGGCGGCAGTCTCGGCATAGCCTCGCGTGAGGGCGAGGGGACGACGGTGAGCATCCAGCTCCCCCGAGCCGAGCGTGTCACGCGTCTCTTGGCCTAGTGAGCATGTTTTTCACGAGTCTGAGAATAGCGCAGCTCTGAGCTGAGCTATAATTCGCTCTTGACAGTATCTGGCAGATCACGTAGAACAACTGCATGCTCATCGACACTCATTGCCATCTCGTCACATCAAAATACACCGACATTTCCTCTGTCATCACCGACTCCCATGCCCTAGGTGTCTCCCACATGATCACCCAAGCCACACATCGAGGAGATTGGCAGGCAAATCTGGATCTCGCCTCCACCTACCCCAATGCCGTGAGCTGCTGCCTTGCGACTCATCCGACGGAGGTGTGCGCTATCACGGATGATGATATGCAGCAGCTAGAGCGTCTCTGCTGCTCCCATCGCGTTGCTGCTATAGGGGAGGCAGGTTTGGACTACTACTGGCCCGCTCCCGAGGGCTGGTCGGAGGAGCGTTATCGCGCGTGGCAGCAAGAGATCCTAGAGCGTCATTTTGATCTCGCGGCGCGTCTCGGTCTCAATATTTCTATTCATACACGCGATAGAAAGGGCTCGGCATGCTTTGAGGATGCCTTTGCGATTGCGCGTGCTTTTCCCCGAGTGCGACCAGTCTTTCATTGCTTTGTTGGATCTCAGGCGCAGGCAAAGGCCGTGTTTGAGCAGCTCGATGGCATGATTTCTTTTACAGGTGTGGTGACCTTTAAGAAAATGGAGGAGCTCCAGCAGCTCGCTCGCTGGTGCCCTAGCGAGCGCGTGATGCTTGAGACAGACGCACCCTATCTCTCGCCTGAGCCCTATCGGGGCAAGCTCAATATCCCAGGACGTACGCGCTTTGTCGCAGAAAAGCTAGCCGAGCTTCGCGCCGAGAGCCTCGATGAGATCGCTGCGCAGACAACGGCGAATGCGCAGCAATTCTTTCGCCTTGTTTAGAAGAAATTAACAGGCACTGAGGCATTTGCCTCGATGAGGGAAAAGGAGAAGCCAAGCCCCGTCTCGCGCACACCTCCATTGTCGCGCAAAAAGAGCGTGCCACCCAAATGCCATGCCCCCATATTGCGGAAAATGGAGTACTGCTGGAGGGGGATGGTGTTTCTCTCGGTATCTATATACATCTCGCTAGCAAAGCTGTATTTCTCATTGAGCCTCATGCTGAGCTTCCAGTTGATCTGCTCAGACTTGTATTGGAGAGCATCACTGTAGGTATAGCGATGCCCTAGCTCGATCTCCATCCAGCGTGTGGCCTGATAGCTGATGGTATGCGAGGTGGAGCTAAACTCGTGATTCTGCCCGATGATGGGCACCTGGATATCAGAGATGATTTCGAGGCGCTCGGAGGGATTGAACTCCAGAACGGAGTATAGGTTGGAGTACTCGGTGAGCGAATTGCTCTGATCGAGATTGATATTAAAGAAGGTATTCCAGCGCAGCAGACGGCGCAGCTCGCCATCGTAGCGCGTGCTCAGGAAGTTCAGAAAGCCGAGGCGCAGAGTGCTCCAGTCATTCCAGCCATCTGTGCCTGAGAAGCTGTTGATATCCTGTGGCATGGGGATGCTAGTACTGCTGCCCTGTGATGTCGTCCACGAGTTCACCTGAGGGATGAGCGGATTGCTCGATGACATATTGTGATAGGAGTAGCTCGCGTAGGGCTGGAAGATATGGGTGATGCCATCTATCTTGAAATAGTCGGAGCGCAGGGATCTGAACTGACGTTGAAACTTCATGCTCACATCTGTGGCAAAGTAGGCACTCAGGCGCGTGTCATCCTCAATCTCTTGGAAGCCATAGTAGCCATTGTAGGCAAAGCCGAGCTTGGGCACGACGTTAAAGATGCCAAAGACCTTGAAATCTGTGGTGAACTCATGGATGCTGCTGATACGCAGGTAGGCCTCCTCATTGAGCAGGCGCATGTAGTAATCGCGCGCGGCGGGATCAGCAATCTGGGTGAGCTGCTGCTCGTAGAGGACGCGATCCTCCAGTGGGACGCGCTGGCGCATGTAGGAGACGCTGTTGCGTGATTCGTAGTTGATGCGACTCTTCGCTATGGGTTGGCGCACACGGTAATAGTTGAACTCAAGACGCTCGTCTGTCGTGTAATAATTATTCGGGTCAAAGCGCATGAAGACGCTGCGCTCGGAGTAGGGCTCCTTCTTGAGAAGCGTGACGGTGTTGTCAGGCTTGTCATTGTCCTCGCTGAGCTCTTCAAAGTAATCACTCAGAAAGCGCGAGTCACTCACAGCATTGATATTTGCCTTGAATCTCCAGTAGTCAGCACGATGGCGGTTGAAGTCCCAGATGCCTTGCAGCGCGATGCGGTAGCGATGCGAGTCGATGTGGGGGCGTGGGATACTCGTCGGGTTCTGCTGGGGGTCGAGATCGTTGGTGTAGTAGAGCGAGAGTCCTGTCATAGCAGGAAATTTCTTCAGCTTGGCAGGCTCTTCTACATCAATGCCGAAACCTATTCCTCGCAGCTCGCGATAGTCAAGCCTATTGGTGAGGATGTAGTCAGAGGTAGGCATGAAATTCTCAACGCGTCGATTGCCGATGAGCACACCATAGCTATTGAGAAGATAGAGCCCCCAGATACCACGTGAGCCTGGGAGGGGGAGATAGCCTTCCTTGGGATTGAGGGAGTGGGAGAAAGGGATGTAGCCCAGCAGGGGGACGCGGGTGAAGCTCTGCTTGCTGCCCACGCTCAGCCCCCTTGCCTTGAGGCGATCACCTGGATAAATTTGCAAATCCTTAAAGCCAATCCAGAAGCTCGGATCTTTGATATCATGGGTGCTGACATGCGCGTCTTTGAGCTGGATGTACTTCACCCCCTCCTTATCGGTCAGGTAGGCTCCACTAGAGGCGCTGATGAGAATACCATTCGACTTGATGCGCACATCATGAAAAGAGCCTTCCTCGTGCTGCCAGTTATAATGAGCATGCTCAGCTCGCGCTAGGGAATCGCCGCTGTAGATGGTGATATTGCCATCCAGCTGCGCCTCCTTGTTCCTGAGATCCAACTCGATGCCATGAGAGCGCAGCTCGTTACCTGTATCGGTGAGCAGCTGGATGGGGCTACGATCACTACGGTAGAGGATAGTCTCTTTGCTGCTATCTAGGCTGAGCCTAGCATCTGTGGCATCCACGCTGACAACATTGGGAGCAGAGCTATCGCCTATCCTCTGGAGGGATTCGAGATCAACGCCCTCTATGCGATTATGCTTCTTCTGAGGAAAGAGCTCTTCGGGGAGTGGTAGCAGCTCAGTTTCGGCGGCGAGCGCAAGGGGGGAGCATATCAGAATACATCCGATACGCTTCATTGTTTTTTTTGCAAAAGGGGAGTTCTCAGAAGGCGGTAGCATAGAGGTGCTATTCTGCTTGAAATGAATGGATTTGTCAAGATAAGAAGCCGTTATTTTTCCCTAGCTCATTAAGTATCACTGTTTGATATGCCTCGATAGCGGTTCATGATGCGAGAGGGTGCTTTGCTCGTATCCACAAGTACAAAGCAGTCAAATGTATTGCCAAAGTCCACATCAATGCCAAAGGCGAGCATCTTCCCCGAGAGGCGTAGATAATGCTTGAGCAGCGTGGGTATACCTGAGTCATGCTGCTCAATCTCAGAGACGAGCCTAGAGAGTCTCTTTGCATTGGGGAGGGCAGTGGAGAGCAATCGCTCATCACTGATGGAGAGCTGCATTTGCCTTGGCGGGTATTTCGCACGCACCCATTCTTTGTACTCCTCCTGCATCTCATGCACGCGCAGGTAGCTGTGAATGAGAGCCCGTGAGCAGTCACTATAGCTTTGTGATATACTGACTGTGCCATACAGATAGCGGTACTGCGGATGGCGTAATAAAAAGCGTCCTATCCCCATCCAGAGTGTATCCAGCGAGGTGGGCAATCCCTGATAATCTGCACAGAGAAAGGCCCGTCCCATCTCTGCTCCCTGAGCTAGGACGGGCAGTATCTTCTCATCTATGTCAAAGAATTGGCTATTATAAAAACCGCTCACCCCGTGATCACGGACAATCTCATCACCTAGCCCCATGCGGTATGCTCCCGCTAGGCGCTGCCCGCGTGTATCCCACATAAAGAGATGATGGTAGTGCTGATCATAGCTATCCTCATCAAGTGCCTCACCTGTGCCCTCGTCCACAGCGCGAAAGCTTCGCTCGCGCTCGATGGTGATTTGCTTTAATATGTGAGGAATTTGGGACGCTCTGGCGACATAGACCTGAAAACCCGTCTTGGTACTTTCATAATAAAGAGTCTCGCTAGGCAGCTTTGCAAGCTCGGCGCGAAGTATATCCTTGTCAATGTCTGTAGCGAGCTCTGACTTGTTAACGGAGGGGGGCGGGGGGCATCTTTTCGCTAAACGACGTTGATAAGATAGTAAAGAGGTACGTAGTCG
>CAYJJA010000096.1:8590-9414 GCA_964370355.1 uncultured Akkermansia sp.
CGCACCACCCCCCGCCCCCGGCCCGGCCCCCCCCCCGACGCGCCCCCCGCCCGCGGCGCGGGCCATCTTTTCTCTACACGAGTTTGATAAGATAGTAAAGAGGTACGTAGTCGTAGATAATCACTGAGCTCTTGATCCGAGCCAAAAGAGGTAGTCATAGAAGGGGAAATGGTAGGGGCTATAGCAATAGGGTGACGCATGCGCCCATCACGCGCAATCTCGCGGGGGAGGAAATTGCCTCGGCTAGGCTTGTGCAACAAGCTCATAAACTGGAAAAACAGGCGCGTGCGCCCCGCGATAAAGAGGGGTACGACCTGTGCTTGAGTCTTGCGAATGAGCGCGATGATATTGGTCTGCCACTCATCCTCTATTACCCTTCTCTCAGCGTGGCTGTAGCTTGCGACAGAGCCACTGGGAAAGACCAAAACACAGTGCCCCGATCGTAGCCACTTGAGAAGCTCGCGCATGGCGGACATATTTGCACGCTTCGCCCGATCGCCTCCATAGACATCCACCGTGATCGTGTAGGGACGCATGCCTTCAATGGCCTCGAGGAATTCATTGACAACAATGCGAACATCAGAGCGCACCTTGAGGGCTATATCTCCTAGCATAATCCCGTCAGAGAGCCCATGGGGATGATTGGCCACGATGACGCAGGGTCCCTCTTTGGGGATGAGGTCGAGTGCTCTGTCCGATAGATCATAGTGAAGCTTAAAATATTTGCAGGCGAGGGCGAAGAAATTCTCCTGAGAGCCAGCCTCCCAGTCCGCTTCGATTTTGCGATGCACGACGTTCAAGTAATCCAAGCCAAAGCGTCTCTC
>CAYJJA010000097.1:0-9327 GCA_964370355.1 uncultured Akkermansia sp.
CGCGACGAAGGCGGGGCATCTCATGTGGGAGGGCGTCTACGGCGATTGGGGCAGCCGCAAGCATCTGCTCGCCAGCCTCGATCAATCCCTCACGCGCATGGGGCTCGACTATGTGGATGTCTTTTACTCCCACCGTCCCGATCCCGAGACTCCTATAGAAGAGACGGTAGACGCGCTCGTGACCGCCGTGCGCAGTGGCAAGGCGCTCTACGCGGGGCTCTCGAAGTACCCAGCCCCTCTCTTCAAGCGCGCCTGCGAGCTGCTGCGCGAGCAACGCGTGCCCTGCCTGCTGCACCAATTTCGCTACAATATGCTGCACCGTGACTGTGAGCAGGAGCAGCTTCCCGCGCTCGCCGAGCAGCAGACGGGCGCTATTGTCTTCTCCCCCCTCGCGCAGGGGCAGCTCACGGGCAAGTACCTCGCCCAGCATCTCCCCTCAACTTCGCGTGCCGCTCGCGCTGACTCGGTCTTTCTGAATGAGGAGCACGTCAGGGGGAATTTGGCCTACATTCGCGCCCTTCATGACCTCGCCGAGCAGGCGGGTATCCCTCTCACGCAGCTTGCCATCCGCTGGCTACTCGCACGCCCTGAGATCACCAGCGTGCTCATTGGGGCTCGCCATGTGGCACAACTCAATGACTGTATAACAGCTGTAGGGCAGCCTTTGTTAAATCAAGATTTACTTTTGGCGATTGAGGCTGTTAGGGCGCAATTTAGCGTTAATTAAGGCGAAAAAATAGTATTTGTAGACTTGCCTTGGAGTGAGTAGCTGTGATACAATACGCCTATGCCTACATACAAGGATTTTGCCCATGCCGTCCAAGTAGTACTTTCACGGCATCAACGATACAGCCCAGAGGCCTATCATTTGCTCAATCGTGCCATGGAGTATGCTAGCAATGAGCTAGGTGTGGAGGGGCATATGAGAGCAGAAGAGCTCTACCTTTGCTATTGCAAGCTCGCACAGCTCGAGTTTGGACCACTCGCACATGATGTTCTCGAGCATTGGGGCATCAGGCGAGCTCGTGATGTCGGTGCCATCGTCTACCACCTCATCGAAATCGGGATCTTCCGCCAGAACAAAAATGACGACCCGCGCGACTTTGATCGCCTTCCAGATCTATCAGATGTGCTAGATAGTCTGATTGCCAATAGCTATGAATTCTCCCTTTGTGGGAAAAAACACTTTTTCTATCCATCCTCATCTTAAATCATTTGTACATGCCTAGCCCCCCCGAGATCACAGCGCTAGAAGGCAGCGAGCAGCTTCGCTGGCCAGCAGAGTGGGAGCCACAAGATGCCGTCTGGCTCTCCTGGCCCCATCGCGATGATCTCTGGCAGGGGGGGCTTGAGCAGCTGCATCATGACTACGCGCGTCTCGCCTCCCTGATTGCCCCGCAAGCACAGGTCTGTATCAATGCTGCTACGTCGCAGCATGCTGGTATAGCTGCGCTGCTGGAGCGTGTCGGACTCGCGGCGGGGGATTACTGCCTCTTTGCCCATCCCACCAATGATGTTTGGTGTCGTGATCATGGGGGTATCTTTGTGCAGCGTCGCGATGGTGGGCGCCAGATTGCTGATTGGGAGTTCAACGCATGGGGTGGGAAGTTCGCCCCATGGGATTTGGACAACAAGATTCCCCAGCAGATGGCAGAGGCGCGTCAGCTGCCCCTGCTGAGCTCCGAGCTCATCCTCGAAGGCGGTGCCATCGAGGGCAATGGCGAGGGGCTGCTGCTCACCACTGAGGCTGTCCTGCTCAATGCCAATCGCAATCCCGGCAAGAGCAAGCAGGACATCGAGCGCGAGCTCACCCGCCTGCTGGGAACGACTCATACCTTCTGGCTCGGGCAGGGCATTGAGGGGGATGATACAGATGGTCACATAGATGATATGGTGCGCTTTGTGAATCCGGCTAGCCTTGTGGCTATAGAGGAGCGCGATAGCAGCTCCCCGCATTACCGCGCTCTTGCGGAGAATAGGGAGCGTCTCCAAGATCTGCGCCGCCCCTGCGGTGCGCGTGTGGAGATCATCCCCCTGCCTATGCCTGATGCCCTCATCGCCAGTGATTGGCGCCTCGAGCAGCTGCCCGCCAGCTACGCGAACTTTCTCATCTGCAATCAGCGCGTCATTGTCCCCATCTTTGAGCAGCCCAAGAACGACGACATCGCACTTGGCATCCTGCGCGAAGCCTTCGGCAGCCGCTACGAGATCGTAGGCATGGACGCGCGTCGCCTCGTCATCGAGGGTGGTGCTATCCACTGCATCACGCAGCAAGAGCCTAGTGCGAGTGCTTAAGGATGTGCTTTGCTAGGGGCGCGGAGTGAGAATAGGATTGACCTTCTGAGCTCTGTGGCGTATGTTCATGAGGATGAAACATACCACCCCCTCTATCCTGCTGCTTGTGAGTCTGATGACTCTCTTTGCCAGCTCATTGGCTCATTGTGCTGAGTCTCAGCAAGCCGTCGCACGCTTTCTCATGTACAATGTGAGGAATTATTTTGTCGAAGGCGAGCTCAATCGCTCCCCCTACACGGTACACGCCAAAAAGCACTCCTCCTGTGAGGCTGTCGTCGATGTCATCGCCAGTGCTCGTCCCGACATCATCGGGCTCACTGAGATAGGCGGTCGCAAGGCATTAGCCGACCTGCAAGCACGCCTCGCCAAGAGGGGGCTGCACTACCCGCACAGCCGCGTGGTCGAGCGTGCGCGTGAGCCACGTGCGCTCGCCTTGCTCTCACGCTACCCCATCACGCAAGATCAGTCCAAGGCGGAGTACGGCTTGTATGGCCAGCAGCGCCAACCCATGCTGCGCGGCATCCTCGATCTGACAGTCAAGGTCGATGAGAAGCATCGCTATCGCATCATAGGCGCGCATCTCAAGGCGCGCAAGTCAGATAATCCGAGCGAGGCGACCAGCCTACGCCGCCGTGAGGCAGAGACGCTCTCCCGCTACATCGCCAGCAGCTCCACGCGATCTCAGAAGCTCCCCCTGCTCGTCTACGGCGATTGGAATGACGAGCCCCATGATGCTGCGCTGAGCAGCCTGAGCAAGGTAGCCAAGCTCCAGCATCTCAAGGCTCTCGACGCACAGGGAAAGCCATGGACGCTCTACTATCGACCTGATAAGGAGTACCTTATCTTTGACCAGATCTATATCAACAAGGCCTTGCGCGAGCGACTTCCCGCAGGGGCACGCTCAGGGGTGGTCGATCATCGTAGCTTCCGCCATGCGAGCGACCATCGCGCTGTGTGGTGCGATTTGTTCTAAAGAGCGAGCTCTGTCTCTCAGTGCAAGAATAGACATGTGATTTGTCAAGCCACAATTCATAGGAAAGTTTATACTCGAGCACAAAGCAGAGATAGATGACCTTCTTACTAGACTCATTTAATTTTATTGTTAATAATACAATGTCAAATAATTCATCAGTATCGCAGCGCCTAGAGTGGATAGATGCAACAAAGCTGTTGGCCTGTTTTTTAATCGTGTATTTTCACCTCCCAACTTCGAGATTCGTACTAGGCGGAGCTGCCGATGGAGTAAAAAATGTGCTTGATCTCTTGTTTGAACAGCCTGCGGGTGCATTAGCGACTTTTTTCTTTATTGCTGGATATTTTACAAGTCAGAAAATTACTTTTAAAAAACTAAGTATTAAGATATCGCTTTTTCTGTCATCCTACATTATTTGGAACACACTGATGGCATTATTTCTCTCAGATAGTATGTCGATTGGCCAGATATATGGACTTGGTTCTCAGGATAAGCCCTGTGCTGATTACCCCCTATGGTTTGTACGAGATCTTATAGTAATACTATTATTTATACCTCTAACACGTTTTGTGCCATGGCTATGGGCTTTGCTTTTCATAGGTGCTGCACTCTATACAAATGCTCCGTATTGGGTTTTGTATGATGCATTTGCAATGCCTTATTTTAACTATTGGGCTATTTTTTCAATAGGTATGTCAATGAATAGCGTAGCATATAATACAATAGCGCATCACATGCCCAAAGTGGCAGCAATCTCATTATTAGGGCTTTTCCCCCTTTATATCGCGGTAAAGCTTTATTGCACGTCTCTATTCCTATTCGACTCACTGCAAATACTGAGACATCTACTCAATACCGTAATATTCATAAGCTTAGGCTATGCGTCTTGGCGCTGGATGCCGAAGGGTATGGTATCGGTCATGAGTTCATATAGCAGTTCAAATTTTTTGTGCTACGCATGGCATGCTCTGTGGATTATCGCCATTGCCAAAGTGGCTGAGCAGATCTCGCCCTCCCTTCTTCACAATAGCCTGTTCATTATCATTGTACCTTTTTTTATTATCTATATTAGTCGTGTAAGCGACTTGATTCTTAATAAATATTTTTCGATTATCATTCTGCTATGTTGCAATCGCATACCTCAAAATATGAACTTTATTGCTAATAAGCAAAATGCGAAACGTGATTGAGAGAATGCGGTTTAAACATCATAAGGAGTCCGTAGATCACAGCTTTCTTATACTTAAGATTACTGCTTTCTTGTCATCAAGGAAGAGCTTGAGACGCTCTGCACCTGCGCCATGCTCATAGTATTGCTTGTGAGCAGGGCAGACCCAGCCCGCTTTCAGGAGAGCATCGTGCGCTCCTGAAAGCGGGCGTTCCCAAAGGATGGTGGGCGTGTCCGTATCCATGTCACGTTTGATTGAGCTCGCTTGATGCGCCATGCTCTCGGGCAGTTTATAGTGGGCTATTGCTTGTTCTGGGGTCGTATCGAGCTGCTCGAAGTCATGGAGCCAGCTGAGAGCGAGAATGAGCGCGACGAAGAGTGCAAGCGCGAGGGCTGGGATGATAAAAATAATTTTTTTCATATTCGTTTTTTCTAGTACTTATCGAGATAATGATGTGTAATAGCTCTGCTGATAAGAGTATGTGATGATTTGATGAATGCGGTTGTTATATTTTAGTGTAGAAATTGCTTTTTCTAACAATGTTCGAGAAGTAAATGTTCTTGAATGTTAAGTATATTTATGCTATCAATGAAGACACACCTCCCTATAAAGAAATGATATACTCTTACGAAAGCACCGTCATGAAAAAACAAGCCCCATCTAAGGAATGGAGAGCCTTCCGTCCCAAGATACGACGAGTCGACCAAGTGGGCCTGCCTGTGCATCTCAGCTATTGGTTTGCCTGGTACAGCGTCGAGGAGATATGTCGTTGTCTCCTCGCGGGTATGGCGCGTCTCTACAAGAGGCTTTTTAAGCCGAGGTCGAGGTGATTCTCTCATGTACAGTATTCACTGCTGTCATGATCTGGAGAGCCATGAGCAATAGAGCAAAGCCTTGTGAGGTCTAATAGATGCTCACTGATAGTGATACGTGCCTCCTCGTCTATGCTGTAAAAGGTCCACTTACCTTTTTCGCGTGCTTTGATGATTTTGGAGACCAGCAGTATCTTGAGATGATAGGAGAGGGCTGATTGTCCGAGCTGGAGTTGCTCCGTGAGCTCGCAGACACAGAGCTCACCCTGCTTGAGTATGGAGAGGATGGCGAGTCTTTTCTCGTCTGCAAAGGCTTTGAATATGCGTGCAGATGAGGCGAAGTGTGAGAATGGTGCTAATGCAGGTGACATGATAACGTGTCAATTATCGTATCACTTTCGGTAGCTTTTTGTCAATAGGGAAGACGCTTTAATGTTCTTTATTAGAGAAATATTAGAGGATACTGCCTTTTTCTGCTTTACGGTGCGCTTGATTTGTGCGCTTTGATGCTGTATAGTCGCGCTACTATGATCCTACGAGAGCGAATAAGGCATACGCGTGATGCCTCCTTTGATGACTGCTGGCAGCTCTACCTCTCAGCCTTTCCTGCCCAAGAGAGGCGAGATAGGGATTATCAATCTGAGACTCTTGATGCCGAGGTCTATCATATGGAGGCTCTCTTTGTTGAAGGGCACTTTGTGGGCTTTATCGCGTGGTGGGATTTTGATGATGTGGTTTATGTGGAGCATTTTGCCATTGTTGAGCGGTACCGGAGCTTTGGTTATGGGCGTGCTTTGTTGAGGGAGTTTATAGTGAGTCAGGCAAAGAAAGTGGTGCTTGAGGTCGAGCACGGTGTGGAGGAGATGCAGGCGCGTCGTATAGGTTTTTATGAGAGATTGGGCTTTTATCTCAGTGAGGCAGAATACGCGCAGCCTCCCTACGCGGGGGAGAGCTTTCTGCCCTTGTTGCTTATGGGCTATCCCGCGCCCTTGAGCGAGCAGGATGTCGAGGATTTTAAGCGACGCTGCCTTCCTCGTATTCATTTTCGCTTTGATTTCGCACAATAAAAAGACCAGCTCCCGAGGCGGGAGCTGGTTGATTAGAAGGATGGGCTAGCGTGAGCCTTAGTTCTGCTTGGGCTGCTGGTTGAGCTTGGGATCTTGGTCGAGAGGTGAGATACCTTCGACGGGGATGTGCTGGACCTCAGAGAGGGATGGCAGCTGGGTGGTCAGCGCGCGCTGCGAGGCCTCGAAGGTTTTGCTCACCTTGACTTTGCCCTTGGTGACACCTTGTTTCTTGGCATAGTCTCGGTAGTTCTTGAGGATCTTCTGCGCTTTCATTGCGGTGCGTGCCGATTCGGGGAATTGGCTTTCTACACCATGCTTGATGTAGACTCTACTGCGATTGAGACCTGAGATGTAGTAGAACTTTTGAGCGGCCTTGCGTGGCATGCGTATGCAGCCATGGGAGAGGCGACGCCCAGGCACGACGCGTCCGACGTGTAGTCCTATGCCATCCCAGGTGAGGCGCTGCCAGTAGGGCATGGCTGCTCCTACAAAGCGACCTCCAGCGGGGATCTTTGTCCTGCGTGAGTCAGCATTGCCGCGGATGACCTTGCCGCTGCTGTTGCGTACAGTGCCATAGAGCGAGGAGGAGTGGCTGGCCTTCTTTTCTACGATGCGGAAGGTGCCTGAAGGCGTCGGGTGAGAGCGTGTACCGGTGGATACAGGCCAGTCACCGGCGACTTGACCATTCACGTAGAGTCGTGCTCGCTGCTGCTGGAGGCAGATGTAGAGAGGGCTTGAGGAGTTCGCCTTGCGCATGAGCGCATCGTTGAAGTAGATGCGAGGCGAGGAGGGGTAGTTTGCCTGCGTCACAAAGTTCTCATAGCTATTATGGGGATGCTGGAGGATGACCTTGAGTGCATGCTCCTCGGGGGTAGTAGGGGGTGGGGTACAGGAGCTCACCGCAAGGAGGAAGCCTGCGAGGAGACCGAGTCGTGTGATGTAGTTCATAAGAATCATTATGGTGGGAATAGGGAGGAAGTGGCGGGGGAGGAGAGAAAGCTATTGGACGACGACGAGTGAGCCGATGGGGATGTTCTCGTAGAAGGCTTTGGCCATGTTCGTCGGTAGGCGTATGCAGCCCGCGCTTTCAGGGGCGGAGGTGACGATGCCTTCGTGCATCCAGATGCCTGTCGTGTTGAGCTGTAATCCGTAGAACATGCTTGAGCCGACATAGCGACCGCCGGCAGGCATTCTGTCCTTGCCGCGCTCAAAGGAAGCCATGAGCACGTTGCCCTGCGCATCGACGATGCTGCCATACTTGCTAGAGCGGTGGTCGATGTCTTTGGAGAGCACGCGGTAGCTGCGGCGTGGTGTGGCTTTGCCATCCCTGCCAGTGGAGACTGTGGTGTAGCCTACCTGTGTGTTGCCAATGTAGTATTTGGCGTTTTGCATGGCGATGTTGACGACAATCTTGTGAGCACCTGTCAGTCCCGCAGGTCTGTCAAAGTAGCCGTCACTGACCGTGACGTTGGCGTCTTTGGTAAAGTTGCCAGGTTTGAAGGCGTAGTCTGGCTTGAGCTCGCTCGGTGTGATGCTATCGCAGGATATGAGTATCGCTCCCAACGCGAGGGGGAGGTAAGCGTAGAGTTTATTCATTGTCTTGGTGAATAGAGAATTATGTATCGTGAAGATGTTGAGTTCAGTATAAAACAATTGTCACTGTTAGGGATATTGTAATTAGCATGATCATAGTCCTAGAAAGCGGAATTGTCAAGGTTGAAAATTCCCTAACAATCTACACGCTGTAATCATGCGTGCTGAATATAAATGCGATTAGGCTCTTCTGTTTGTCTTCTCCAAGAAGTAGCCCTGCTGACGCGCTGAGATAGGCAGCTGCGCGAGCTCCATCGCCCGTAGCATGTGCTCCCAGATCTCACGTCGCTCGCTGAGCTCTGTTGTCCGTAGTAGGTAGCTAGGATGGTGGCTGATGAGGACGGGGATACCCCTGTGCTCGCGAGCTTGGCTCTGGTAGGCTGCCAGTGGGAGCTCACCGAGCTGGAGTAGACCTCGTGCTGCGATGACGCCTAGGGCGATGATGACGCGTGGGGCGACGAGCTCGATCTCTTTGTGCAAGACTTGGGAAAAGAGGTCTATCTCGATGGGGGAGGGGGTGCGATTGTTCGTCATCTGGCGAGGCATTGCGGGGCGGTACTTGAGCAGATGGGTGAGATAGATCTCCTCACGCGTCAGCTCCATAGCCTTGAGTATGCCATTGAGCTTTTCACCCGCAGCTCCTGCGAAGGGAATACCGCTTTCCTCATCGTGACTCGTCGGCGCGTCACCGACGAACATGATGGAGGCATCCTTCTTGCCTTGTCCTAGGACGAGCTTGTCGCGCAGTGTGCCTAGCTTTTTGATCGGTGACCACTGAGCTAGGTAGTATTCAAAGGATTGCCATCGCTCAGCTATATCTCCTGACGCGATAAGAAAATGTGCCTCCGTGATCTCAGCTGGGTAGCTTGGGCTGCGAGTCGCATCTCCACTGGGAAGGATGAGCCCCGTGCTGGAGTCCTCGTCAGCTGCTCGCGCCTCCTGTGGCAGGGGATCATCGCGATGAGGTGATACTGGCTGCTCCTCCACAGATACGATGGGAGCGAGAGGGGGTGCTGCGCTCGCTTTCTTGAGTCTGCCACGCGCAGCGAGCATCCATTCACGTAGCACACTGCGAGCCTCGTCGTTGATAGGGAGCTTGTGAGTACCTTGATCTTGAAGAGAATGGAGGTATTGTAATGTGAGTTCGCGTGTGTTCATGATCTATTAAGGCTGCCCTTTTATTATACGGTGACTGTCCACGTACGTCGAGGATAATTGCCATAGTTCGCAGTGATGCACGGCGCGATGAAAAAAATCAACCTGATATATCAGCTTACAATAAACAAGTAACGTAATTCCGGAACATTTTCTACACAAAAAAATCAAAAAAATAGAAAAACTTGCTTGACGGAACGGGGAGATGTGTGTATACTCCTGCCACCCCGACACGGGAGCAGCTGAAAGAGCGAGCGAATCCG
>CAYJJA010000098.1:0-3621 GCA_964370355.1 uncultured Akkermansia sp.
CTGAAACATTTTTCGTAACGACAGCGCCCGCACCGATGATGGCGTATTCTCCTATGCTTGTCACTTTTCCAGAGACGACGACAGCATTAAGCCCTAAAAATGCCGCTTTTTTTACATGAACGTAAGCTCCTAGCGCCGTCCCTCCGCCGATGAAGCATGCATCATCCAATTGCGAATTATGACATATCACGCTATTTGCTGATATGATACAATCATTTTTAATTATGGTATTTGGGTCAATAGTGGCGTTGGAGCATACTATGTTTCCATGACCAAACTCTGCGTATTGAGAGACTGCGGCCTTAGGGTGTAGCAGATTTGGCATACTGGCGCCTTTTGCTCTCAGTTTAGCGCCTAGATTAGCGCGTATTATATTATCACCCATAGAAAGGGCGAAATTCTTCGATTCCAGAGAGTCTTGCTCGAATAGCTCGGCGTATGAGCCCAAAATAGGTATATCTAAATAGGTGTCGTTGTTTCTATGTTTGTCAAAGTGATATAATCCAGCTACGCGATAGCCGCAGCATTCTGCTAAATCTATAAGTACAGCCGTATTGTTGCCCACACCTAGTATAAATATAGTTTTTTGAGACATGAGATGATTCTATTCAATAGTTATAATTTGACTGATGTACTCGTTGAGTATATCAATGTTTTTTAAATAAACAAGACTTTATCATTCTAAGGAGGACCTTGCGAAATTAGTGCGAGTAGAATGAAAATCTCGAAAATGAGCAAAACAGCTCGTCTTATGTCAGATCTTTTTGAGCGATCGCTATTTATACTGAGTTTCTTATAAAGCGTGTGTGATAGAAGATGACGCTTATTTCTTTTTTCTCCAGAACGCTAGACGCTGGAGCTTAGTAAACACGCCCTTTTCGGCGAAGGTATTGATGATCTCCATGAGTGCCATGTCTTTGCGTGTGTAGAAATAGCCAAAATAGATGAGAAACGACAGACTTCCCCCGACGACGATGAGCACGTAGCTAGGCCACTGGCTGAACTCGCTAAGGAGGAATCCGGGAGCACCTGCTAGTAGCGCGAGCGCGCAGTAGGGCATGAAGTCGCGCCATTGCTTTCTTATGCCGTAGTTGTAGAGCTTTCCTGTGTAGTAGGTATTGAGAAAGAGCGCAATTTTCGAGGTGACGATCCCCGAGATACACATAGCTTCTATGCTGATGGGAGCAGTGATGAGTAAGGCTATCGCTACGGTGATTTTTTTGATGATTTCGAGACGAAGGAAAAGGTCACTCCTTCCCTTCACCTTGATGATATTGAGATTGATGGCATGGATGTGGTAGAAGGCCAGCGAGAGCGCGAGGAGCTGTACGTAGATGGCGCAGCCTACCCAGTCTGAGCCGTAGAGAAAGTAGACGAGTGGATCAGCGAGTGCGGCGAGGGTGAAGACACCCCAGAAGATGCCTAGTGAGGCGATCTTGATGTATTTCTTATAGGCGGAGATGAGGCGTGATTCATCTGCCTGTATGCTGGCTAGGATAGGGTAGGTGACAGTTCCGAGGATGCCGTTGATCGTATTGACCGGAAGCATGGTCGTCGAGCTTCCCTTGTTGTAGAGACCTAGGCTGGCAGGTGAATAAAACTTACCAATGATGAAGCTATTTACATGCTGGAATCCTGTGTCTAGGAGGGAGGAGGCTGCAAGGCGTGAGCCAAATCCAAATAACTCCTTGAATGATTTTTTTGAAAACATCCAGCGCGGGCGCCAGGGTGATATGCACCAGACGGTGATTAAATTGAACAGAGAAGAGACCACGCCTGATATCACGATGGACCAGTAGCTCCAGCCCATGTAGGCGAGGGCGATGGTGATGGGCATGGCAATGAGCGCGCTTATCGTGCTGACGATGGCGGGTGTTTTAAAATCCCTGCGACAGGTGTAGAGTGTCCAGTGGACACCCGCGCTCGCTGTAATGAACATCATGATCGCCGAGACGCGCGTGAGCCAGACGAGTGCGGGCTGCTCAAAGAAATCTGCGATCCAAGGTGCCGTGAAGAAAAAGAGAGCCCCGAAGAGGGCATTCATCACGATGTTAAACCAGAACACCGTGTTAATATCTTCCTCTGTTCTATCATGCTTTCGGATTAGACCATCCGAAAATCCTGCATTGCGCAAGACCGCAGCCACGGCAAAGAAGATTGCCGTGAGGGCGAGTATCCCTGTTTCCTCGGGTGAGATGAGTCGCGCGAGGACGACTCCATAGATTAGCTGGATGGGCTGCATGGTGAATCGCTGCAGTAGCAGCCATTTCGTGCCCGTGATGGTTTCGTTCTTAATCTGGCTCATGCGTAGTGTGACTGCAATATCGAGGAATATGGGAATCTTAAAAAACTAGTTCGATCAAAATGAGGATCTCGAAAATGAGCGTAACAGCAGAACCTTTGTAGCTTTTTGCGCTTGCTGTGCAAGCTGCACGCGGAATCCGACACTGCTATTGTTGCAAAGTTCCCTATATTCATGCGAAAAATATTATCGGACAATGAGTGTCGCGATGCGCTGCACTTCTTCAAGTGGTAGCCCCATGTAGATGGGAAGGCAGAGGACACATTCGGCAAGATGGCGAGCGACAGGTATGTGCGCCGACTTCGCTGTGGGCGTATGCTGATAGACTTCAAAGTCGGGAATGACAGGGTAGAAATAGCGACGGCTTAGGATATCGTGCGCCTTGAGCTTTTCATAGAGAGCATCTCTGCTCATGCCGAAACTATCTTCTTCTATAAAGATGGGGAAGTAGGAGTAATTGTGACGAACACCATCCACGTCTGTCAGACAGCGCAGCCCTGCGATGCCTTCGAGCGCCTTGCGATAGCTTTCTGCGATCGAGTGACGGTAGGTGATAGCGTCATCTACTTGCCTGAGATTGAGTAGTCCGTAGGCAGCACGTACTTCGTCTAGCTTCGAGTTGATACCATGAGCTACGACTTCTGTCTCACCGATGAACCCGAAGTTTTTGAGCTGATCAATGCGCTGCTTTGTCTCAGCATCTTGGCAGACGAGAGCTCCGCCTTCGATCGTGTTGTAAACTTTTGTCGCATGGAAAGAGAGTGTAGACATGTCTCCTTCTTCGAGTATGCTGCGTCCGTCGACTTCTACTCCAAAGGCATGTGCAGCATCGTAGATGACTTTAAGTCCATGCTTGTCAGCTATAGCTTGAATAGCCTTTGTGTCGCAGGGGATTCCATAGACATGCACCGCCATAATTGCGACAGTCTTCTCTGTGATTGCGGCTTCTATGAGGCTGGGATCTATATTTCCAGTCTCTGCCTCTACGTCCACAAATATAGGGGTGAGCCCATTCCACCAGAGTGAGTGCGTAGTCGCGACAAAGGAATAGGGTGTCGTGATGATCTCTCCTTCGTGTAACTCCATCTGCTGTAAAGCTGTGATGAGAGGAAGTGTCCCATTTGTGAATAGGCTTAGGTGGGGTACTTTCAGGTGATTACTAAGAGCGGTCTCTAGCTTCTGGTGGTAGTACCCATTATTCGTGAGCCATTTACGATCCCATATGTCATCAAGAAGTGCTTTGAACTCGTCAAGAGGTGGTAGTAGAGGGGAGGTTACTGTGATGGGTTTAGAAGGCATGTGTGTGCGAGTGGAAAGCG
>CAYJJA010000098.1:3631-7952 GCA_964370355.1 uncultured Akkermansia sp.
TTATATGAGGGACTCCCTTTTTTGTCAAGGTGTTTCACATTTTGAAATCACATTTTGAAATGATAAAATATGTGCTAGTTTCTGATGGGTGATTTCCAAAATTAGGCTGAGCAGAATGATGATCATCAAAGATCTGCGTAACCGCACGCCTTTTCAAGATGGATTTTAGATAAAAGATAGCTGATGACGTACGCTGCAGCGAGGATGGTGAAGGGATAATTCCATATGGGTGAGCAAATGATTAAGTGTACGTACGCATGTGGTTTTGCTAGGATGATCCATGATAGGGGGGCTAAAAGAGATATCCATGTGCTTATGAGTAAAGGTAGACGCGTGATAGGCTGTTTATTAACCAAGAGGCTGTAGATTTGTAGCGATGTGGTGACTACGCATGCCACAATGACTGACCATATGGGGATGGTGATTCCTTTAATATTTAATAAATCGTGCTCTAAGAAGCGTTTCAGGACATGGAGATAGGATGGTGAGTCTGTGTTTATGTCCATTTGACCGTTGCTAGAGACTGTCCCTGTAACGCGCATGTTAAACTTATTGATTGTTAAATCTATGGCGTTTTGCATACTGCCGATATCTAGTGCGTAAAGTCCTATCTTGAATAGAAAAATGGTGATTAGTCCTGTTATCGCGGCGATGCTGGGTAAGAGTATGAGTGCTATGGCTCTCGTCAGAGTTAACTTTTTCTCAATGATATAGTAGAACACTGGAATCATCATTGCGATCATGCTCGTTGTTACGAGCTCGAAATAGCACGCGCATTTGATGGCACATGAGATAAATGCTACGGCGCAGAGTAAGGTTACTTTTTTTCGCTGAGTTGCATTTTCAAATAGCTGACTAGACAGAATGATTATCATACTCACCATAGGCAGGAGTAGGCTCCACCCTGCCCAGTAGAAATGAGAACTATATGTGATTAAGTCTGGAGTGCATGCGATGGCTAGCATGCTAAGACAGGCTGTGATAGCGCCGACCTTTCTTCGTATCCATATGAAAATAAAAGTGAAACATAATGCAGAAAGCGTGATGTGAAACCACTTAATAAAGAAGATGTCCCACTTGCGCGGTAAGGGGTTGATCGTTTGTATCGCGTTGTGTAAAAAGCGGTGGGCTAAAATATGCGCGCAATAATAAACAAAACGCGACTCAGGGTAGCCTTTGCTTGTCGTATAATCATGCATCATGTTGACATCTCTACCTTTAAACTCAGCTACGCCCTCCTGTTTATATTTCGCTACTTCATCGTGGGTTATGATTTTGACGAGGTGAGAATTGACCCCAAACTGCTCGAAGTGTATCAAATTTGATCCCATCAGCTGTTGTGAATAGTCATCAAATGGATGCTGCGTCGTTGTGTTAATAAAGGATGCCGCACGAAAGCCTAATATACTGATAAAAAATAAAAAAACAAAGATGAAAAGTGCGTGCTTGTAAGCTGTTGATTTAGGCATAGCTTGATTGTGATCCTGCGTTTAAGTTTGAAGTACAATATCGTATTGAAAAATAAGCTAATTGTTTATAGCGTTTTTTGTCTAAGCGATGTTAAGAAGATTGGTCGTCATGAGACTCCACATGTAAGTAACTCTGGAACAAAGATACACTATTGAGTCACTTCTGCAAGCAGAAAAGGGGATTTTTTTTACGAGCCTGTTACGATCTTTTCCTCGGTACTCGCTCAGCTCGATGTCCGTTTTCCTGCCTCTTCCTGCCGGCGTGTATTTCGTGCTTGTCATTATTGGACTAGGGTGTTACACTGCCTCTGAACTATGACTGCACATATCAATCCTCGCGAGCTTCCAAGCTACGAGATTTACGATCTACATCCCGACCGAGTATTGACAAAATACTGTGTGGGGATACCCTTACTCAATGAAGGTGATCGTATTCGCACTCAGTTAGCAGATATGAAGTCTCAAGGGCTTGATCAGCTGGCAGATATTATCATCTTCGACGGAGGTTCGAATGACGGATCGACGGATCACGACTACTTGCGCTCCATGGGGGTGAAGGCTCTGCTCGTCAAAACGGGGCCTGGTAAGCAGGGTGCGCAGTTCCGCATGGGATTCGATTATATCCTTAATCAGGGATATGAAGGGATCATCACTATAGACGGGAATAATAAGGATGGTGTTGACGCGATCCCCTCCTTTATCGCCAGCCTTGAAGAGGGCTATGATTTTGTGCAGGGCTCACGCTTCTTGCCTGGTGGTAAGCATGAGAATACTCCCATGTCTCGCTGGTTTGCGGTGCGTGTCATTCATGCGCCTTGGCAGACTCTCCTCTCAGGCGCATGGCAGACGGATACGACCTCTGCTTATCGCGCTATCTCGCGCCGCATGCTGGAGAATGAGAAACTTGATATTTTCCGCGACATCTTTAGTGGCTACGAGCTTCTGTTCTACATGTCGGCTAAGTGTCCTCGCTTAGGTCGGCATAAAGAAATCCCCGTCTCTCGCTGCTATCCAGCTAAAGGGAAAACACCGACGAAAATTAAACTGAGCGGAAACTTTGGCATCATTGCCGACTTGATGAAACTTACACTTGGTCACTATAATAGCAAGAGAGCGAAATGAAAAAAGAGTTTGACTACATTATTCTTGGTGCAGGTATATACGGGATGTATATTTCCCTCCGCTTGGCGACTCAGTACCCACAGAGTAAAATCGCGCTACTAGACTATGATGCGAAGCCTTTCCAGCGTGCCTCATATATCAATCAGGCTCGCGTCCATAATGGCTACCACTACCCACGTAGCCTCGCTACAGCGCTGAAGAGTGCTGGCTACTATCAGCAGTTTGTTCGCGATTACGACTTTGCCATCAATAAGAAGTTTGAGAAAATCTACGCCGTCGCGTCAAACTTCTCTTACGCAAGTGCGGAAAACTTCGAGACATTCTGCAGAGCTGGCGGCATCCCTTGCAAGCACATCCACGCGTCGAAATACTTCAAGGATGGTATGATAGATGGCTGCTATCTCACCGAGGAGTTTTCACTGGATGCGAAGCGCATCTGCGCGTGGTTTGTCGAGCAGTTGAAGGATAAGACTCATGTGGAGCAGATTTACAATGTGCGTATCAAGGAAGTGGCAGAACGTGGTGATTTCTATGACCTACGCATGGATGATGGCAGTGTTTGCAGTGCCCCCTTTGTGCTCAACACCAGCTATGCTTCGGTGAATCAGGTGCTGGATCTCTTCGGATTTGAGAAATTCCGTATTAAGTATGAGATCGCAGAGATCTGTCTCTGTGATGTGTCGGAGAATGTGCTCGATGCAGGTCTCACGGTAATGGATGGTCCCTTCTTCTCGCTCATGCCCTTCGGCTATTCTGGCTATCACAGCCTTAGCTCGGTGCATTACACACCTCATCTCACCTGCGTGGGGAGCTTCCTGTGTTCCCTTGCCAGAAAAATAATCCAGAATGCACCCCTTACCGCCTAGCGAACTGTAATCTCTGCCCCGCTCGCCCCAGCACGGCGTGGAGGCAGATGAAGCAGCAGGCGCGTCATTATCTCAATGACGATATCGACATGCATTACCAAGAGTCCTTATTCGCTATTAAGCCTATTTTACAGGCATCAGAAATCAGCGACTCTCGTCCTACTATTATTAAGGAGTTCTCCAGCTCCCCACGTTTTATCTCAGTGCTGTCTGGGAAGTTTAACACCATGTACGATCTAGAGGAGATTCTCACAAAATGAAGAAGAATAAAGAACAAGTATTTATTTCCGCACTTGCCTACGTGAGTAATCACGAGGCTTATATCGGCGACACACTCCATCGTCTATGGACGATGCTGGAAGATAACTTCGTCGATTTTGAGCTCATTCTTGTCGATGATTGTAGTCACGATCGTTCCTGCGAAAAAATCCGCAACTTCGCACGAGATAAGGAGCAAAAGCGCGTGACCTTAATATCATTGACACGCCGTCATGGAGTGGAGCGAGCGATGCAGGTAGCGATAGACTTTTCTATCGGTGATTTTGTGCTAGAGATTGATGATATTTCTATGCCTTATGATGCCGCCATACTGAAGGATCTGTATGAGAAGAGCTGTGAGGGCTATGACATCGTGTCCCTGCAGCCATCGAATAATGTGGCCGTTAGCTCGAAGGTTTTCTACTCCTTACTGAAGCGGTATCATGAATCCAATATTGATTTAAGTACACAATTAGCGCATTGCCTCACGCGTCGCTCGCTTAATGCGATATCACGCTTTAAAGATAAGACCAGCTATAGGAAAATTCAGCATAGCCTTGGCGGCTATAAGCAGGCTAGCATAGATATAGCACTAGATAAGAAAGT
>CAYJJA010000098.1:7962-9321 GCA_964370355.1 uncultured Akkermansia sp.
AGATGGGAAGTGATATACTCTTCTACTTTACGAATATAGGGATGAAGCTCTGCGTCTACGTGGCCTTGCTCTTCCTTTTGATTACGCTTTTTGGTGGATCTTATGCGGTCTATATTTATATGACGAGTGCTAATGTGATACAAGGCTGGACTACCTTGATGGCTTTCCTGAGTGCGGGCTTTTCGGGGGTATTCCTCGTGCTGGCTATCCTGAGTAAGTATCTGAACCTTGCTCTTCGTGAGATGAGTTCCACACCTCGCTATACGGTAAAATCCATAGAGAAAATTTAAATGAAAACAAGCGCACTGATAGGCTACACAGGCTTTGTCGGCAGTAACCTCTGTGAGCAATACGCCTACACAGATTTCTACAATTCTAAGAACATTCAAGAGATAGATGGGAAGCACTATGACCTCATCGTCTGTGCTGGCATTCCCGCCACCATGTGGCTAGCGAACAATAAACCAGAAGAAGACTTAGAGCAGATACTGAAACTCACAGACCTGCTACGCCGCTGCACCTGCGAACGCTTCGTGCTCATCTCGACCATCGCCATCTATGATGCGCAGCAAAAGGGTATGAACGAGAATAGCTCCGATATGCTGGAGACGCAGCTCGCCTATGGCAAGAACCGCTATAGAGCGGAGCGCGAAATCGCGCAAGCCTTCCCCCAGCATCACATCCTGCGCCTACCTGCGCTTTTCGGACCGCACATAAAGAAAAATTTCCTTTATGACCTCTGTAATCAAGAGCCCGCTTTCCTGAATGAAAAGGCGTGGGCGACCCTCATCTCACAGTTAGACGAAACTCAAGCCGCCGTTATCATGAACTACTACCAGTTTAATGATCAGAACGGTATGTACGCTTTCCAGAAGAGTCAGGCCGCAGCCGATGGGAAGAGATCCGATATACTCGACATCCTCAGTCAGAAGCAGAGTACGGCGCTCAACTTCACCCACCCTGAGAGTCTGTATCAGTTCTACGACCTTCGCCAGCTACAGCGCGATATAGATATAGCCATGATGGCAGACATACGTGAGCTAAATCTCTGCTCCGAGCCCATAGCTGCAAAGGATATCGCGAAAGCATTCTTCGGTATAGATATGGAACTGCGCGGCACGCCTCAGTGCTATGATTACGACATGCAGAGTCAGTATGCGGAGCAGTACTGGCAGAATAGCCCGTGGCAATACAGCCGTGAGCAAGTCATGTCACAGCTGAAGGACTTTTTCGTATCGCAGGGGGTAGATCTATGAATCTTGCGATTTCTAATATAGCATGGCTACCCGAGCAGCGGTTCGAGGTATACTCTCTGATGCAGAAGCTGGGCTACACAGGGTTGGAAATAGCGCCAGCACT
>CAYJJA010000099.1:0-9182 GCA_964370355.1 uncultured Akkermansia sp.
GTCTGTCCAGATGTCGAGGATGAGCTTGTCGAACTCGGTCATCTGACCGACACGCGCATTGTCCACATCGTACTTGACGCGGGTGACGGGCGAGAAGATGGAGTCGATGGGGATCACTCCAATAGGTCTGTCCTTGGAGTTGTTGTCATCAGCAGTGTAGAAGCCACGTCCTACGTTGACCTCAAAGTCGCAGTCAAGAATGGTGTTCTGGTCGAGATGGCAGATGACGAGATCCTTGTTGACGACTGAGTACATGGTGTCCTCTTTGATGTCGCCGGCGGTGACGACTCCCTCTTTGGTGACGCGAAGCGAGAGCGTGCGGGGCTCTTTGCCATTGTGGGAGAATTTGACCTTCTTCAGGTTGAGAATGATCTCTGTGACATCTTCTACAACACCTGGCAGGGAGGTGAACTCGTGCTGAGCGCCAGCAATACGGACACTCGTGATAGCGGCACC
Organism: uncultured Akkermansia sp.; assembly: GCA_964370355.1. Taxonomy (GTDB): domain Bacteria; phylum Verrucomicrobiota; class Verrucomicrobiia; order Verrucomicrobiales; family Akkermansiaceae; genus Akkermansia. Next base: position 457 of record CAYJJA010000099.1, read on the forward strand.
CTCAAGGGAGCTGAGCAGCACGCGGCGCAGCGAGTTGCCAAGGGTGTGTCCAAAGCCTGTTTCAATAGGCTCGGCGATGAATGTTACGTGGTTGGGGTCATTGGGATCCTGAATGCGCTGAAGGCTGCTGGGGATCTCGAAATGGGCGAGTTGGATGACTTCCTTATCTTGTATTTCTTCTGACATGCTGGCTGGCTTTTGGTGACCGGGTTTCCCTCACTGGCGAGTTCTGCTTCTCATGAATTGGAGGACCGACGATCTGTTGTGAATAAACTCGCGCGGCGAAAGAATACTACGTTGATTATCACTTGGCAAGCCTTTTTCTTTATTTGTGTGAATTTTGTTCTACTTTCCCCTAAAATAGGGCTAATTTAAAATTTTTACCTTCTTTTATAACTACGCTGCTAGTTCATCTAAGAAAATAGTTGCAACGCGTAGCCAGAATCATTCAACAAAGGGATGTACATACCCTTGTTACTGCATTAACTCTAGCCACAGTAATAGAATCAAAAAAGGCATCTCCTTTGTAGAGATGCCTTTTTTGAGGGGGGGGGAAATGAGAGCTTAGCCCTGCTGTTGCTCGCTGCTGCTCTCATCGGGATAGATGAGCTCGGCAGGGGCTCGCTCGATGGCTGTGATCTTGAGGCTGACGGCAGGCTTGCCCGACTCAATCACGAGGCGAATGCTCTCGCCCACAGCATGACCACTCAGCTTGATGCCTTGGCGTGAGCTGTAGGAGATGATGCGCTGCTCGGGGGCGGAGTCCCATGCTCCGAGTATCGTGTAGATGATCTCCTCACCCTTCTTTGTCTTGAAGTAGACACGTGTGCCCATGCCTGTCGTGCTCAGATCCACGTCGCTAAAGTCCGTGGGTGATGACTGTGCGAGGGCGCGTGAGAGCTCTTCGGAGCGGCGCATGAGGATGGCGCGTGTTGCCTTGGCGTCTTGGTAGCCGCCGTTTTCGCGGAGATCGCCCTCGGCGCGTGTGACTTCGAGGTCGCGCTTGTTCTTGGGGATGCGTACATTGATGAGCTCGTCGAACTCCGCCTTGCGTGCCGCGTAGGAGCGCAGCGAGACATAGGTGATTTGACGCTCCTTGACCTTGGTGCGGCTCAGGACGACCTCTTGGAGTCCGGGGTGTACCTTCATCATGTTGGCAAGCAAAAGATTGCGGTCGAGGTCGGCGAGTACAGAGGCATCGTAGAGTGCCTTGGCAAAGGGGCGTGCCTCGGCCTCTACCAGACCCTTGACGAGGTCAGGTGCTAGCTGTTTGTCGTCAATGAGGAGGTTGCGCAGGCGGAGGGCGCGGTTGGGACCTCCTTCGCTGCTGTCTCGCTCAATGGCATTGAGAATGGCTGAGCCTAGGGCTACCTTATTCTTTTCAAAGACCTCTTTGGTGAGGTTGTTGCGCTCGCGGCATACCCAGATGAGGACATCGGGGCTCAAGCTTTGGCGGAATATGCCATTGGTGATGTCGGCAAAGAGCTGCTCCTTTTCTCCCTTGGCGATGATGAAGTCGGCCACAGGGGCAATGGTCTTGGGACCGCCAAAGAGGAAGATGTTGGTCGCGTAGGCAATCCAAGATTCTCCGAGGGTCTCTGGGAGGCAGTCATAGACGAGGCGCTGGCGCAGGGCTGTGAGCTCGCCAATGTAGCGCACGATCTCTTCTGATGAGATGGTGGAGAGCTTGTCTGAGAGCGACATGGCAGTTGCGATGGACTCACCCTTCAGGGCGGCATCAATCTGCTCTTTGGCTTCGTCGCTCGAGCCAAAGCGTGAGATGATCTCATCGCGGATGATGATGAGCTCCAGCACGTGCTGTGGCTCTGCGCGGTCGCGCTCAATGTCCTTTTCCATCTCCTTGATGAGCTTCGCGACTAGCTCGTACTCGCCTTCGAGGACTTCGAGGCGTACGAGATCGAGAATACGCACGCAGGCTTCGAGTGTCGAGGCTGCGCAGTAATCCTCATAGAGGGCTTCTGCGGCACTGGAGGAGGCACGCAGCGAGATACACTCGCCGCGCTTCGTGGGGAGGCGAAAGCCCGGATCATCGCGCATAGCGACGCGAGCACGCTCCCACCATGACTTCCACGCTGAGGCTTCTATGACGCGTCCCACGAGGAACTTTTCGAGGTCTTCGGGCTGCATTTTCAGCACCTCATCAATGCCCTCGCGTAGTGAATAATTGTGAGAGAGGACGAAGCGGATGAACTCTAGCATCGTCTCCTTGCCTTCTACCTTTTGGCGCGATCCTGCTGGATCGTCATAGCAAGCAATGAGGAAATGCTGCTTGGGGAGGGGAGTTAGCTGATTGAAGGCGAGTCGTAGACCGAGTACATGGTTCGCTTTGTTTTCAAAGTCAATCTTTACCATTTGCTTTGAAAGAGACCACGCTGCCACCTTTCCTACTCCCCACTCACTGTGTATCACATACTTTCCGGGGGAAAATCTATTGAGTCTAGCGGCAAAATCCATAGGGATCTTACCAGCGTTTACAAATTTTTCTAAATCGGCATGCATACGTAGAACAATATTAACACATGATTAGTCAAGGTCAATCTCCGATTAAGATTTCTTAATTTTTTTTCGATTATTGTTATCGCAATCAGAAATCTTTATCCCTCTGGGGTGAATGTCCCCCATGCACCGAGTCGATGAAAGTCCGGCTCGCCCGAGCAGTCATTCCCCGTCGTCGCAAAGAGCTGAGCGGGGCTTTGCAAAATAGCGCAGGCGGCGACTTTGCAGTCGTTGAGATCTATGCCTAGGCATGCGAGCTCGCTGAGCGGGAGGCGAGCCTCACAGTGCCAGCCACGCACGCTGATCTCTCCCGATGCCTGGAGCTTGGGACTCACGCTGAATTGGGGGTGTGCCACACGCGGTGCTGAGAATACGGCACTCCACCACGCACCATTGGGGCTCACATTGCACTCCAAGTAGGCTGAGAGATCGGCTCTTGCGATGAAAAATTCTGCGGTATCATACATCCATAAGTTTTCTTGGAAGATGTTGGGACATGCCTCGGGATGCACAAGGGCAGGTCCTTCACAGGCAGCTCTATAGACTAAGTGCTCACCATCAATCGCAAAGCTGAATCGAAAGGGGGCGGGCAGGGCATTCCCATACCACTCACGGGCGAGTTCTTGCATGGGAGGGGGAGAGCAAGTGGTGTAAAGGTCAATATTCATAATACTGATCTTACCTTAAGAGTGATGGTGTGGCAAGAATTTACGCATAGCTCATCACTAATAATTATTTGATCCTTGCAGAAGGAGAAAGAGTGCTTTGGAATGATTTTGCGACGATTTTAAGCTCAATTCTAAGAGCTCAGGTCGCTACCATGCTAGTCAAAAAGCCCAGCCTCTTTACAGAAGCTGGGCTATAAGAATAGATGAATATTTTAGTTTGTACGCTGACGGCGACGACGTGCAAGAAGTCCTGTCAGAGCAAGAAGGCTAAGCGTAGCTGTGCTAGGCTCAGGAATGTAGACTAGTACATCGCCTGTGCCATCAGCCCTAGCTGAGCCTAAGACTGCGTAGTTCACACCGTTGATGAGCAAGGTTATGCTTCCGTAGTAGCCTGTGGTAACGAGCTCATTAAGTGAGTCTACATCGAGTGAGAAGGCGATGAGCTCTCCTGCTGCTGGGTCAGCGAAGCCGACAACGTCTCCAAGATCAAGTGTGAGTTGACCGAAGGTAGGGATGCCAGTCAGTGTAGTCAAACCTGCGATTTCAAATGTTTTGATGCCTGAAACATCATTGCCCTCTATGGTGGTGAAGCTTGTCTCTGCTCCCAGAGTCGTTGTCAAGAGGCTCGTGTCAATCTGAGTATTGGTCAGAGTCAGATTCTCGCCCAATGTAGTCTGATCTGTAATAATCACATTGGTAAGAGTCGCATTCGAGATACTCACATTGGCAAGAGTCACCTTCTGACCTACGCCTGTGATCTCCACATTGCTGAGCGTTACGTCTGAAATGGTGTTGGAGGTGAGTAGACCATCCACTCCAGCAGTCTTGTTCTGGATGCTTACTGTATCCCCAGTTGTGGACACAATCGTAGCGGAGCCGCTTCCTGAGCGACTAGGGCTGTTAAGTGTGACGTTGTTCACAGTCAAGATACCATCTCCTACCATCTTCAGAGTGCCGACGCTGAGGTCGTGGCTGTAGACTATAGTCTGACCTGTCGCTACAGCAACATCATAGTTGCCTGTGCTGACAAAGTTCAGAGAGTCAGAAATGGTTGTTGTTCCAGCCTCGCCTGCTTGTAGCGTGCTACCGCTCGCCATGTTGACGGTTGGTGCCATTACCGTTCCTTCTGATGAGCCCTTTGATCCCTTGTTAAAGAGTGTGAGAGTGCCACCACTATTAATATTGAGAGTTATGCGGTCACGTGCGGTAGATGTCTTGGTGACTCCCAGTAGCCCTTGACGGAGGATAAGCTCGCCACTATCATAGACATTAATGATGCCACTACCATCTCGGGCTGAGATGCCAGATGCAAGATCAAGCGTGCCATAGAGATGAACCACATTGGCGGGGGTAGTATCATCTGTGGGATGCTCTGCAATGGCAAAGGAGCCAGTGCCACCGCTGTCACTGCTGGTTACTGTGCCCTTGATCTTCAAGGTCGCGCCTGCTCCGATGGTGAGTTGGCTATGGGATTTTGAGCCAACGGCAAAGCCGAAGGCATCGACCTCAAGAACGCCACCAGTCGCTCCATCAGCGGAGAGAATTTGGACGTGTCCGCCGTTGATCTGATTGCGCGAGTTGTCAATGAGCTTGCTATCCTGACCTAGCTTGATGGTGTAGTTCGTAACGGCGCGTGTATAAGCTGTTGTTACGCCTGTATCTTGAGTGACACCATCAGCGACTTCAAGCGTCGTACCTGAGCTGATATGGATCTTACCCGTACCCAAGGCGTTATTCGCTCCAATGACGAGAGTTCCCACATTCAGGTAGGTCTCACTGTCAGTGATGTTATTGCCTGACGTAGCTATCGTGAGTGTTCCTGAGCCATTCTTGATGATGTCATGACCTGTCATGGAGATCGAGCCGCCATCAAGAGTGTAGTCATTGTTTCCGCTCACGGTGATTCCGCCCAAGGTGACGCCTGCGCCATCAACCGAGATGATGCCAGTATCGCCAGCAAGGACGATGCTATCATTGTTCTTGAATGTTTTGCTGTCATTCCAGCCACCTACATCTTCGGCGAGATTGCCATTGCCGCCTGACCAAGTGAGCTCAATAGCAGCTCGCTGAGTGAGCATGAAGGAATAGATATTGTTCGTCGAGTCGTAGCTCCATTCGATAGCGGAGGCATCGATGCCTGATAGAGTGAAGTTCGCAGTCTCCCCCGTCCAGCCAGTGATTGTGCCAGTACCTGTGACGAAATTGTATGATTGACCTGCAATGAATGAATCATCCAGCGAGAAGGTTATACCCGAGAGGTCGATGTCCATCGAGCCAAAGTCGAGTATGGTCTCAGAGCCTGCCGGCGCGCCACTCAAGCTTATGTCACCTGTGAGGGTGAGAGAATCGGCACCAGAGAAGCTATTGGAAGAGCCAGAAATGCTCAGCGCGTTGGCTATGGATACAGCACCTGACATGAGATGTATCGTGCCTTGATTCATGCTTACTGTGCCACCAAGGAGTAGCGCGTTAATATCGGTGGCATTATTAGCAGAAAGGTCAAAGGTGCTCCCGCTGTTGATCTCGAAGGATGTATCATTGACGTGCTGTTTGTGATCGCCGTCTGCGACACTATCATTTTCATATCTGAAGGTGCCACCACCTGTGATGATGAGCTTTCCACCATCGTCACCGACGATATCCCCCTTGAGGGTGAATGTCTTGTCTGCTGCTACTTGGAATGTGACGATGTCGTCCTGTACGCTAAAGTTACTATGGTATTGCCCTGGGACAGTATCACCATTGTTGTAAAGATCAAAGGTGAAGTCGCTCTTGATGTCAAATAGGGCGGGGCCGTTAAAGCCATTGATATAGTGAGCATTATTGCCCGCATTCGCGACAATGGAGGCACCATCAAAGCCCGCGTCTACGATGACACCTCTTAGGTCGCCAGAATCAAATACTCCAGAGTAATTGAGAACATCTGTAGTCTGGATTTGGATGATGTCGCCATCGGCGAAATTCTCACCATTTTTGAATGTTTCACCAGTGGTGTTTTTAATGTCGGTCGATGTGCCAGTGCCATCGTAGATAACTGTTTTCGCTTCCAATTGTGAGGCGAGTGCAAGGGTTGAAGCAAATGCAACGGCAAGTGCTTTTCTTAAAAAAAGAGGAAGAGATAATTTCATTTTTGTTTGCGTTTAGTTATTCCTTATTGTTGAAGGGGAGAGTTTCCTTACTCTAGGTCATGGCTATCTCTATGTCAAGTAAATAGTCCTGTTGCTGAGTTGTTTTCCCGATTTGTTAGCAAGTTTGTCTGTTTCTTGCTGCGTCAAACTGCTCTCGAGCGCATCATTCACGTGGGATCATAGCAGACAAGGCGCGCGCCCAGTGCTAGAGACTGGGCGCGTGCTGAGAGATGCCGCGTGCGGGGGCGTTTTATTCGCCACAGCCGCCGTCTTTGAAGCCGCAGGAGCGGCAGGACTTGCACTTGCCATCCTGCACATAGGCGAGGGAGTGGCACTGCGGGCAGATGGAGGCCCCATTGAGCCCATCTTCCTTGAGCGAGGTGGGCTCTTCGAGCGCGGGGTGCTTGCGCGTGTCCATCATGTGCGGGGGCAGCACATTGAGCTTTGCAGGGCTGCTGCTGCTTTGTAGCATGCTCTTGCCTGTACTGTCGAACATGTCGCGCAGGCGGTACTCATTGCTCTCGGGGAAGAGCCAGCCTAGGATCTTGGCGATGAGGTCCACCACCGAGGAGCAGGAGCGTATATCGCCGCAGATGTCTCCATCGCCTTCTTCTCCGACTCGGCAGAAGCCCGAGGGCTCAAAGGAGTAGGAGCGGAAGCTCTTGACGACCTCACGCAGAGGGACGCCAAATTGTAGCGCGGAGGAGAGCAGCTTGCAGTAGGCCTCAAACATCCCCGAGGCAAAGGAGCCCACCTGACCGAGGCGGCCAAAGACCTCGCCACAGGTGCCATCGGGGTAGACACCTACCGTGAGGTAGCCTGAGATCTGTCCGCTGACGGAGAATTTGACCGTCTGACCGAGGCGACGCCCAGGCAGCTTGCGCTGGAAGGGCTTGGAGGCCTCCTCAATGATTTGATTGATGGCTTCTTGTCCGCTGGAGACGAGCTGCTCCCAGACGTGGTCGGCCTTGAATTTGCGCGTCTCGGGGGTGTCTACCATGTAGACGGCATTGGCCTTAGACCCCGCGCGGAAGAGGGCGATGCACTTGACACCAAAGTCATGGGACATGAGGATGGAGTCATAGATGTCGCTGACTGTCGCGCTGACAGGCATGTTGACCGTCTTGGAGCATGCGCCCGAGATAAAGGGCTGCACCGCTCCTAGCATGCGGAGATGCCCCGCAGGGGATATGGAGCGCAGCCCGTCGCCATTAGTCGCCGAGCAGTCAAAGACGGCCAGATCGCTCTCGTCGAGCCATGGGATGCTCTCGACGTGGCTCATGCCGTTGACGACGAGGAGCTGGTCGGCGTTGAAGAGTGCGGTATTCGCCCCGTTGGAGAGGAAGCTGACGGCCTCTTGGATCTCCTTGCGTCCTGCGGAGAGGGAGATGGTGTTGCGCCATGCGAGGCGCACAGGGCCTGCGGCCTTGGCGCAGGGGTCGGCGAGCAGCTGGATGATGGCCTCCTCGACGCTGCCGGCGCAGGCGGTGATGAGGCCATCGAGGCCTGCCACTTCGAGTGCTGCCTCGCGTACCTGTGGCTCGGAGTAGCCCAGTGTGCGGAGAGCCTCTAGTGAGAGGCGGTTGAACATCTTCATCATGCCGCCGCCCGAGAGTTGCTTCCACTTCACCAGCGTGTAGTCGGGCTCAATGGAGGTCGTGCCCTCATCGTAGCAGCCAAGGGGTGCAGAGATCGTGCCGGTGGGTGCCATGACGGAGACAAAGGAGTTGCGGAAGGCGGCGTTGCGCGTGGACTCTTCCCAGAGCTCAAGTGCCTTGGCCGCGAGGCTGCGTGCGGGGGCGATGCGGCTGCTCTGCAGGGTCGCGGGTGCAAGGTAGCTGCGCACGAGCGCATTGAGGGCAAAGGAGCCGTCGAGTCCCTGTGCTTTGGGGAGCTCGCCGGGGGCGTTTTTGATGAGCTCTTCTATCTGAGCCTCGACATTGACCTCATTGATCTTGCCCTCAGCGATGAGCTGGTTGAGCTGCTGGGCGAGGCTGTGGAGGTTGAGCACGGCTTTGAGGTCTCCCTCGGTGCTCGGGTATTCGAGGTAGGAGCCCAGCTCGCGCCCCATCTCGGCTGATGCACTCCAGCAGGCTGCCGTGAGGCAGGAGCAGAGCTGGCTGGCAATCCAGCGTCCCTCATCGGAGTCGTAGGGGACGCCGAGGCTCATGAGCGCACCGCCCACATTCGCATAGCCTATGCCCGTGGTGCGGAAGCGATAAGTACCCTCTGCGATCTCGGGGATGGGGAAGCCGCCGCGCTCGATGTTGAGGTCCGCGCAGACCATGGCGAGGCGCGCCGCATGTTGGAGCGCGTCAGCGTCAAAGCTGGGACGCCCCTCTGCGTCCTTCTTCAAGAAGCGATAGGCGTTGAAGGAGGAGAGGTTGCAGGAGGTGTTGTTGAGGAAGATGTA
>CAYJJA010000100.1:0-9079 GCA_964370355.1 uncultured Akkermansia sp.
CACCCTCGCCGATAGCTACGTTGACAGTGTCAAGACTGGGGCGGTCATGACTGATCCTCGCGAAGAGATGCGTGTATTCCAAGCCGTCAAGGCGATGATTCTCGCCAATATGAAGCTGCCCCAAGTGCAGCTCGCCGACTCCTTTGATCAAAATCGAATCAAGATCGCGATGACAGGCAGTCTCCCTGCCCAAGTGGATGCCAAAGCCCTACGCAAGGCTCTCCAAGGCTCCCAAGACGTGAAGCTCCAAGCGCCTGAGAGCAAGGCTCTCGCCGCCTTTGCCTACGACAAGGTGGGCGAAAAGGGCAGCATTGTCTCCAAGGCTACTCTCGAAGATCTGGGCGTAACCACTCTCGTGCTCTCCAATGGGGTGAAGGTGAATCTCAAGCCCCTAGACTCCGTCAAAGGCTCTATCTCTGTCAGCGTCGCTATTGACGGCGGCTCGCTCGTGCTCGATGAGATGAGCAAGCCTGGTATCGCGACTTTTGCCAGCACGATCATCAAGCAAGGCGGTCTGGTGGCGCATTCTAATGATGAGCTTCAGCAGATTCTTGCGGGCAAGCGCGTCGGGCGCGGATTCTCCGTAGACTTTGACCGCTTCACCTTCTCGGGTACGTCGAGCAAGCAAGACTTTGAGATGCAGTGCAAGCTACTCATCGCCTCCATCCTGCATCCTGGCTACCGCAGTGAGGCGGTGGATCTCTTCCGTCGTGGGCTTCCCGCTATCTACAATCGCCTCACCACCACGGATACGGGCGCGTATAGCTATCAAGCCACGCGCAAGCTCTTTGGCAATGATGCACGCTTTGTCATCCCTGAGCAAAAGCAATTTGAAGCTCTCACCCTAGACGATGTGAAGGCTGCCCTCACCCCCCATCTTCAGAAGGGTGCCATGGAGGTCACCATCGTCGGTGACTTTGATGTGGCAGACATACTCCCCGTGCTAGAGAGCAGCTTTGGCGCGATGGCCTCGCGTGAAAAGAGCTTTGCCAGCATCACAGAGGAGCAGCGAGCTGTAAAATTCCAGCCATGGAAGCAGCGCGACTTCCTGCGCTACGAAACAAAGCTTGATAAGACCCTCGTGACCCAAGTACGCCCCGTGGGCAATGGTCGTGACCAGCTGCGCAACCGCCGCCTCAAGGTGCTCTTTGCCATTGTACGTGAAAAAATCTTTGACGGCATACGCCAGAATCTCGGTGAGGTCTACTCCCCCAACGTCCGATTCACCCCCAATGCCCAGTACGATGATGCCGCCTACATCAGCTGCACGAGTGCTGGTGTGCTGGGCAATCGCACCAAGGTAGCCGCAGCGATGGACAGCATCCTCGCAGGCATAGGGCAGGGCTCTATTACCGAGGAGGACTACACACGCGCCATTCTTCCCATACGCACTCAGGCTGAGAAGGCTCTGCGCTCTGCCTCCTTCTGGCAGAGCAGCCTTGCCAAGCTGCAAAGCGATAGTGAGTACCTTGAGCTGTTGCGCAGCTACAAGAAGGACATAGACTCCATCAGCTACGAAGAAATCCTAGCACTGAGCAAGGAGATCTTTACCCAAGACGACTACAACTTCTACTTCACCGTCCCCAGCTACTTTGAGCAGGAGCAGGGCAATAGCAAGCCAGAAGAAGTCATCGCTCCGCCAGCAGCCGCCACCGACAAGCAACCCTACCTCGTCATCATCTCTGAGGAAAGCGCCAAGGATCGCGACTGGCTCGCTGTCGCAGAAGCCCTCGTGGAGAAATACCCCGACACTGAGCTTGTCCAGCTCAAAGACCTCCAAGACTGTGCCGCTGTCTTAAAAGGCAAGGGCGCACGCTACGCTGCCTTTATAGCCAAGCCCGAGGAGATCAACTACGTGCTGGTCAACAAGATCCACCGTGCTGCCCGTCAGATTGACGAAGATCCCTGGGGCGACTGCATGTGGGGAATTATCACGGGCTATACGGCGCATGATGCCATGCGTATCGTAAAAGACAACGAGCCGCTCATCATCAAGCGCAGCCTCTCTACGACCAATATCGACACCTCTCGCTTTGAGCATGGATGCTCCATCACAGACTGGCGCGACTACCAAGTATTCGAGCAGTCTGGCTATACGAAGCCCAAAGAGACTGTCTATGACGCAGGGACACCCGAAGGCGATGCCAAGCGCAAGGAAGGCATGCAGACCAAGTTTGCCTATGAACTGGCGAACAAGAAGCCCCAGCTCATCGTCACCTCGGCTCATGCCACGGAGTACAATCTCGAAATGCCCTTTGGCAAGGGGCTTATCTTCTCCTACGCAAACAACTTCTATCAGTTGAGTCCAGGTCAGATCAACTACTTTGCCGGAGCTGTCCTCCCCTCCGCGCTGCGAGGCAAGTTCGACGCTCTCAAGCAACTCAGTGAAAAGTACGCCTCCACCCGCATCAAGGCAGACGGCGCAAGGCGCGTCTGGTTTGCCGTGGGCAACTGCCTCTACGCCCATGTACGTGAGAGTCGCGACAGCATGGCCGTCACCTCGCTCTCCAAGTACAGCTGCAATCAGGTGCTAGGCTACACTGTCCCCTCGTGGTACGGTGATGGTGGCTGGGGGACGCTGAGCCTCTTTTTCAGCAACGCCAAGGGCACAAGCCTCGCCGAAGCGTGGTACCTCAACAACCAGTACCTGCTCAAAAAGACCATGACACTTGACCCCAGACTCATGGAGGCAGAGTTCAACGCCGAGAGTATCAGCAAGGGCGGCCAAAGACAGCTCGTGGAGTCTCTGATGCAAGTAGGTATCCCGCAGGATAAGCTCAACCGCGACTACGTCGGCGTCGTGCATGACCGCGATGTCGTCGCCCTGCTCGGTGATCCACGCTGGAAGGCAGTGCTTGATGAGTCGCATATCTCCAGTGCCGTCTCCTATGAATGGGCGGATGAGAAGACAATCAAGATCACCGTCGTGCGTGACCATAAGGGGCGCTTTGCCGTGTGGTATCCACGTCGCATGGAGGTGACAAAGGCCTTGCTTGATGGCAAAGAAATCCCTGCGGTTGTGACCAATGACTTCATGTTGCTGCCCGAGGTGGAGCTGAAGAAGGGTCAAAGCTACCTCATCACCTTGCAGTAGCAGAGTCACCCATCCTATCTCCTCACATCGCTCACTCCCCCTCAGCCATAGTGCTCGGGGGGAGTGAGCTTTTTCTTTGAGCCTATCTCTCACTTGCGCTCGTCTCAATTTTGCATGCAATGTGTGCCAGATTACGATATGATGTTCCCATTATCTATCGTCAAGCTAGTGAGAGAGAGCCCTTTAGTAAAGGGTGAACTCAATATGCATATAGTCGCGGTCGTTGAAGAGTCCAAAGGGGCGAGCGCCTACACTCATCCAGGCTAGCCACCAAAAGTCATATTCTGGCGCGGCGAAGCGTGCGTTTTTGCCCGTGGTTTTGTTGCCATTGTGAGCGGCGTCAAAGTCAAAGGCGATGGCCCACGCATGCATGGAGGTGCTGTATCCACCGCGCACCGTGCGGTTATTGTAGCAGCCATCATAGATATCAAGCCCCAGCTCGTGGAGGCGCGTGAGGCCGTAGTGCGAGAGCACGCGCTGGAGGGCGAGCTGCGCTGCGGGGGCGATGAGCTCGTGGGTGCTCAGCTGCTGGATCTGCTTACCCGCGTAGTAGAGCGGGTAGGGGGGCTTGAGGCTGATCATGGGGATGTGCCCAGCCTTGCCGTAGGGGGAGGTGCCCTTGCGTATACTGGATTTGCTAGGCCAGCGCGTCGGGTCGTCTTCTCCCGTGTAGCGGGCGATAGCGGCGCGGGTGAGCGGGCCTATGATGCCATCGGGGCTGCTGCCTACGATGCCTTGGAGGCGCTTGATGATGCTTGTATTCATACAGAGGTGTTTTGCTTGAGGGCGTTGAGCTCGTGGCGTAGCTCGGCGATTTGAGCTGCGCGTTGCTCGCTGCGTAGCTTGGCCTCATCGAGACGCTCGGTGAGGCGCTTGATCTCCATTTGCTGATGCTTGATGAAGATGCCTATGAAGGTGAGACCCGCGATGGCGAGTCCCCCCGTGGTGTAGGTAGAATCTGCGCTCAGGGCAGCGGATCCAAGGAGTATAGAGCCTGTGTACCAGCTGACCATCACTTGCCTCCTCCTATCTGAACGGTCATGCCGTAAATTTTGTGGAGTAGCTCTATATCAGCGGCTTGCTCAGGGGTGACGATGCACGAGCTCAGGATGAGCACTGCGGTGGTCACGGCGATGCTTTGTAGGGTGGTTTTAATCATATGCTTGGATGATGAGGCTGTCTTGTTTGTCACCCCAGAAGGCCCAGCCTGCCACTCGTACTCCGAGGTAGTAGAGTGGCTTGGCCCAGCAGGGGAGGAGGCGGCGGAATGCCTTGTCGGCTTCTCGCTGAGAGAAGGGGGGAGTCCAGCTGCTCTGCTCTGAGAGCTGATAGAGGAAGTCGTGCAGGAGACTGGCAATGAGTGTTTGCTGAGTCTCGATGAGTCGTCCTATTCCCGTACAGCCGTCCCAGCGGTAGCCTCGACTCAGGGTGAGTTTTCCCGCACAGCACTGTGCAACGAGGAATCCCTTGTGCGAGTAGAACTTCAGATCGCTCATGCGTAGCTCAGGCACGCGAAAGCTTATCACCGTGGTGAGCTCGTATTTGTAGCGCTCGTCATTGACGCTTGTGAATAGGGGAGTGCCCATTGTTGTAGGGGAGGGGTAGAGTCTCGACTACTTGCAATTTAGCCCCTATCATGGAGATATGTTAGGTCAAGCGATGCTAAATGTGCGGCACTCTCAGCGTCTTTGACAGATTGCACCATTGCTGCTTGCCATGCGTAGATGGACTGTGTCGTCTGCAGAAAGGCGAGCATGAGTGCATTTAAGCCCTCTTTGTCAAGGGTGGTTAGAGTGTAGTCACTGAGCGTCCACTCGACCTGATCGAGATTGGCGAGGAGGGCACCTTTTAGATTGCTGATAGCTTGGGCATTAAAATCGTATTGCTTGCCATTGACCTCTATGATTTGGGTCGTCGCAAGGATGCGATTTTTCTCTTCATTGACCTCGCCAATGATCTGGCTGCGCGCGTCTTCTAGGCTGGGCTCCTCCCAGCTGAGGCGTATTTGCTTCTCCGTCTCTCTGTAGTAGGGGGTGGCGAGTCGGTGGGGTTGGCTCTCCTTGATGATGGGCTTGAATCCGTGGGCGAGGGCGTAGGATTCTAGCACGTCAGCTCGGGGGTTGCTGATGTGGCGAGGCGTGTAGAGCTGTAGAGCTCCCTCTATGAGTTTGGCGTATTGGGTCATTGCTTAGTCGGTGGTGAGATAGTGGTTAATAACTGTCTTGCCCATCACGGTACGGATGGCAAAGTAATAGTGCTTGCCGCCTTCTAGGGCTGGTGCGCTGCCTGTGGTCTCGGTGCCCTCGACCCACTCCCATGACTCAGGCCAGAGTATTTGGGCTGGGTCAAGAGACTCGGTAATGGTGTAGCTGGTGTCAACGATGAGCTCGCAGGTGACGCATTCGCCGTCTGCAGCAGGTAACGAATAGGGTGACATATCGAGATCGGTGAGAGCGAACGTCTTGTACATCACCCCTCCCATGAGTACGGGGTCGTCCCATTGAAGGTCTTGGACTGTCATGACGCCCCTACTCTCGATGGATGAGCCGCCCCCGCCGCCAGCGAATGCGAGAGCGGCGGCGTTAAAAAGCTCTTGAATAGCGTATTTTCCCGCGCTATTGACCGTGATCTCGGGGCTTATCGCGGTGAAGTAGAGCTCACCACCATCCCCAGGGTGGGTGGCAAGCGTGTAGCTCGTCTCATCGCGTGTGGTGGTGACTGTCGTGCTGGATGTCGCGCGGAGGCAGTAGCTGCGTCCTGGTATTGTTTCGTGTGTGTTGGTTGTTGCCATAGCTGTTGGATTGGAATTGGCTGTGCTTATCTATCTTGTGCATAAAATAGGCACCTTGCAAGTGCAGGGCTAGGGCAGAAGCAGTCTGCTACATGGAATTTGCTGCTTGTGCAGACGATTGATTTGTGAGTATAATAGACTGCAATCATGGGCGACAATCAACAGAGTGAGAAAAGGCAAGATGAAGATACACTAGTACAATCATTTTTTCTCTACCTCACGGCGGAGAAAAATGCCTCACCCCATACGATAAGCTCCTACAAGACAGCTCTGAGCCAATGTCGGGCATGGTTTGGCGCACGTTTTCAGACTTGGATGTCATGTGGAGAAGAGCAGTTTCGCGATTGGCTCTATGCGCTGATCTCGCAGAAACTCAAGCCCGCAAGCATACGACTACGCTTTGCGGCTCTGCGCTCCTTTTATCAATATCTTCTAGAACGCCACGGTCTAGAGAGCCACCCACTCGCCGAGCTGCGCATGCCCAAGAAATCAAAGCAGCTGCCCCTCTACCTCAGTGTCGCGCAGATGGAGCATCTGCTCACCCTGCCTTTGAGGCTAGAAATAGATAAGAAATTTCCCCCATGGATTCCCCTCCGTGATGTGGCAATTTTGGAGCTTTTTTACTCCTGCGGCTTGCGCTTGAGTGAGCTTGTCGCACTCGATGTCGCCGATATTCAGGCGGCACACGGCAGCTTGCGCATCCTAGGCAAGGGGGGCAAGCAGCGTCTCGTGCCGCTGGGGGATTATGCGCATGATGCTCTGCTCATCTATCTATCAGAGGCTCAGTTGGTGGATGGGGATGCGCTCTTTCTCAATAGATTTCGCTCGCGCATGAGTGGGCGTGCCGTGCAGCAGATGCTAGATAAGTATTTGCTGGCCTCCGATATTCCCTTCAAAATCTCACCGCATAAGTTGCGTCATAGCTTTGCTACGCATTTGCTGGATGCGGGGGCTGATCTGCGCTCCGTGCAGGAGCTGCTCGGTCATGCCTCGCTCTCTACGACGCAGATCTACACCCATCTGACCAAGCTGCGCTTGAAGACCGTCTACGAGGTGGCTCATCCGCGAGCCTAAAGATTTTTTTTTCAGAGACTCGTGAGCTCTGCTAGAGGCTCGGGGAAGAGGTCGCGACGCGCGGAGCTGCTGCTCTTTTCTGAGGCGAAGTCGCAGCCTATCTGCAAGATACCCTGTTGGACGGCGCAGTTGCTGAGTAGCTTCTTGAGATCATCACGCTCGCCAGCCAGAGCCGTGGCGAGCTTTGTCACCTTGGAGGGAATGCTCTGCTCACGCTGCTGTTGGTAGAGCTGCCAGGCGAGCTCTGACTCATCAAAGACAAGTAGGCTATTGATGAGGAATGCCTTCAAGCGCTGTTTGCCAATTAAAGCACTAGCTCGTCTCTGGCGCGCAGAGGGGAGGGAGCTGTGGTGTGTCCAGTAGGGATGCTCAAGGGAGGCTGCGAATTGTTGCAATTCATGGATTGATTCTGCGTTGAGAAGGCCTTCCCACTCGTCCCATCGCTCGACGGTGGCGGCGAGTGCGGCGATGCGACGATGGGGGTGATTGGCGGGGCGCGTGTGAGACATATCCCAGCTCAGCGCGTGGCGTCCGTGCAATTCATACTCATCGCGCAGTGTCCACCATTGATCCCATACCTGACGGTGGTAGCCGCGCACCTCTTCATCACAGCTAGCCGGTAAGACAGCGGTGAGAAAGCCCGCCATGCCAAAGAGCAAGGCCTCGCTGGGCGCGTGACGCAGCAGAGAGAGCGGAGCACGCTGGGCGAGCACACGCATGGCAAAGCGATTCCTATAATACCCCAGCGCCTCAGCCCAAGCCTCATACCAGCATTGGCTCTTTCCTAGGACGCAAGCTCGCTGTATAAATCGCTGACGCTTTAGTAGAAGACGATGCGCCGCGGCACTCAGCAGCACGGCTCGGAGTTGGGAGCTGCTGAGGTCGCGCAGTGGCTCTTCGCAAAGCCCGAGCTGCTCATGATCGAGTCGAGGTGGGAGCTGGAGCAGCTGCTGGCAGCGCGGCTCATCAAGGGCGAGGTAGGGGACATGACGCTGCTTGCTCGTGCGGGTGTACCAATGGGGAGGCGCAGCACTCACTGAGACATGAAGGATGACACTGTCGTAGCGTGGATCAGCCCCATAGCCTAGCCTCTCCCAGTCCTCTGCGCAGGCGGTGAACATGATAGACCCACTGCTCCACTGCCCCTCGATCTCTATCTGCGCGCGCTCAATATCATAGATCCCCTCCCGCGACCACTCGCCAAAGTCGATGAGGCGCAGCATCCCATGATGTGCCGTCATAGCCTGCGAGCCCAGCAAGCCGAGCGACCAGTAGGATTGGAGCTCTTGGAGGCGTTGATTGGTCAGGACATCCCTGTCTAGGCCTTGCTCCTCACCGAGGGCGGTGTGCTGGAGCTCATGGAGGAGGCGTTGGTAGGGGGAGGCGGTATGCTGGATCGTGGAGGACATTAGCTGCTCTCGCTGCGACGGGCTAGGTCTTCCTCTAGATTGGTGCAGACGTAGCCGAAGGCTTCTTCATTTTTTTCGTTGAGGTCACGCAGCAATGTGTGTGCATCAAGTACATGCTTGGTACGATCAATCTCGTTGAGAGACTTTGCGTCGGGATGCAGTGTGTCATCGCAGCACTGTTGCTCGACGAGCTCGCGTATGCCAGTAAGCTCACTTTGCCATGGGGCATCAGCAGGGTCGATACTCAGGAGTGCATCAAGGCCTAGATTCATCATCGCACTGAGTGCTCTCTGAGTCGGAGAGGCGATCTCGACGCTACCTCCCATGGACATGCACTGGCGAGCGATGCCTGCGAGAGTCCCCATGAAGGTGGAGTCTACCCCTGAGCAGAGCTCCAGATCGACGATGATATGATTCCCCCTCTGCGCAATATAGTGATCGGCAAGCGACTTGATACTTGGACTATTCATAAAGCTACCGCGCGTCTTGCAGCGAATCCAGAGGAATTGCTCAAATTGGTGGTGTAAAATGTTGGGTTGCGTGCTCATCTTAATTGGATATATTTTAGTATTCTTCCAGATTAAATTCAAGCCAAATTAGGGGTGATGATACGATTTCCCAAAGTGACGGGCTCTGCTTGCTCGACAAAGCCCTTGATCTTATCGCTCAAAGCTCGACGATGTCTTATCAGAGCTTTGGTGGAGCTGGGAT
>CAYJJA010000101.1:0-3350 GCA_964370355.1 uncultured Akkermansia sp.
GACGGAGCGTCCTGAGTAGTCGACGCGCTTGCCCAGCAGATTCTGCCGGAAGCGTCCGCCCTTGCCCTTGAGCATGTCAGAGAGCGACTTGAGCGGGCGATTGCCAGCACCTGTGACGTGACGGCCGTGACGACCATTGTCAAAGAGGGCATCAACTGCCTCCTGGAGCATGCGCATCTCGTTGCGCTTGATGACCTCGGGGGTCTGGAGAGCGGCGAGCTCGCGCAGACGGTTGTTGCGGTTGATGACGCGGCGGTAGAGGTCATTCAAGTCACTGGTGGCAAAGCGACCACCGGGGAGAGGCACGAGCGGGCGTAGATCGGGGGGAATGACGGGGAGCTTGTTGAGCACCATCCACTCGGGCTTGGTCTCACTGTCGCGAAAGCCCTGTGCGAGCTGGAGTCGCTTCGCAATCTTGCGCTTATTCTGCTTGGAGTTCGTCTTGTCTATGTCTTGGCGCAGCTTGTCGATGAGAGCCCCCATATCAATGGGGGCCAGCAGACGCTGGAGTGCGTCCGCACCCATGCCCGCATCAGGAGCCTCATCGCCGTAGTCGTCGATGAGCGTCTCATACTCTTCCTCGCTGATGATTTGACCGCGCTCAAAGCCAGCAATACCCTTGCCGTCAATCACGATATAATCTTCGTAGTAGATGACGCGCTCCAGATCGCGAGCGGTCAGGTCGAGCATGAGGCCTATACGGCTAGGCATGCACTTGTAGAACCAGATGTGGGTGACAGGCACAGCGAGCTCGATGTGCCCCATGCGCTCGCGACGCACGCGGGAGCTGGTGACCTCCACGCCGCAGCGATCGCAGATCATGCCCTTGTTCTTGGCGCGCTTGTAGCGGCCGCAGGAGCACTCCATGTCGCGCGTCGGGCCAAAGATGCGCTCGCAAAAGAGCCCACCCTTCTCGGGCTTGAAGGTACGGTAATTGATGGTCTCAGGGTTCTTCACCTCGCCGCTAGACCAGCTCTTGATATCTTCTGGACTGGCGACGGTGATGCAAACCTGATCGAAGTTTTTGGGGGTGTCGGTGGTGGTGTCGATAAAAGACATGTCGGTAAAATGGTGTGTTGCGTTTGTCTTGCCTCCTCAGCCGTGAGGATGAGGAGGCTTGTTTCAGGTTTTACAGTTCAGAATCGTCTTCGCGACTGGCACTAGCGACGGTGACAAAATCATCGTCATCCTCAAGCTCCTCATCATCGAAGAGCCCCTCCGCCATGAACTCATCCTCGGCGAGCTCTTCGCCCTCGGCAAGCAAGGTGAAGAAGTCGTCAGCGGTCTGGAGATCACCATTGCGGTTGCGTCTATCGGTAGGCTCGACGTTCAGGCAGAGAGCCTGCATTTCCTTGATCAAGACGTTGAAGGACTCGGGTGTACCTGCTTCCAGTGAGCTATCGCCCTTGACGATCTTCTCATAGATGCGCGTACGACCTTGGACGTCGTCGGACTTGACCGTGAGAAGCTCTTGCAGGGTGTAGGCAGCACCATAGGCTTCCATCGCCCACACTTCCATCTCCCCGAAGCGCTGACCACCATGCTGGGCCTTGCCACCAAGGGGCTGCTGGGTCACCAGTGAGTAGGTACCCACGGCGCGGGCGTGGACCTTGTCAGCGACAAGGTGATTGAGCTTGAGCATGTAGGTGTAGCCCACAACGACGGGATAGTGGAAGTACTCACCTGTGAGGCCGTCGAGGAGGCGGCTCTTGCCAGCGGTCGAGCCATCCTTACCATCACCGACCCATGTAAAGCCATCGACCTTCTTGGCCTGACTCATGAAGTCCCAGATCTTCTCCTCATCAATACCGTCAAACACCGGGGTGGCGACCTTGAATCCGAGAGCCTTGGCGGCCACACCGAGGTGAGCCTCAAGAACCTGACCGACGTTCATTCGGGAGGGAACACCCAGTGGGTTGAGGATGATGTCAACGGGCGTACCGTCTTCGAGGTAGGGCATGTCCTCAATAGGCAGCACGCGGGAGCAGACCCCCTTGTTACCGTGACGACCAGCCATCTTGTCACCCACACCGAGCTTGCGCTTGGTGGCGATGTAGACCTTCACCTCGGTGACGACACCGGGATCCATCTCCGCGCCCGCCTCGATCATGTCGAGCTTGCGGTCACGCTCATCATCGAGGGCGGCGAATGCGCTCTCGTAGCTGTTGATGATCTCAAAGATCTGATTGCGCACGGGGCTGGGGTCCATCTCGATCTGGTCGTGGTGGACGGCGAGCTTGCGCAGCAGCGTTTTTGTAATCTTGCGATTGGAGGGGATGATGATCTCGGCTGTGCCTGAGCGCAGGACTTCCAGAGGGATCTTCTCGCCGAGCAGGCGATCTGAGAGGCGGCTGGTGAGCTGCTCGATGAGTGCATCCTTTTGCTTGTTGTACTCAGCGTCCACCTTCTTGTGCTGCTTTTGATTCTCCTTCTCGATGTCAACAGGAGCTTCACCAGGGGCGGCGGAGCGCACGATGCGCACATCCATGACCACACCTGTAGTGCCGGGGGGCACGCGCATGGAGGTATCCTTCACGTCGGCGGCCTTCTCGCCGAAGATGGCGCGTAGGAGGCGCTCCTCGGGGGCGAGCTCAGTCTCACTCTTGGGCGTGATCTTGCCCACGAGGATGTCACCGGGCTTCACCTCAGCACCGATGCGAATGACGCCATCACTGCCGAGATTCTTGAGAGCCTCATCACCCACATTGGGGATGTCGCGTGTGATTTCCTCGGGACCTAGCTTGGTGTCGCGTGCCTTTTCCTCAAACTCCTCGATGTGGATAGAGGTGTAGGCATCTTCCTGCACGAGTCGCTCAGAGATGATGATGGCATCTTCGTAGTTGTAGCCATACCATGACATGTAGGCTACGAGAACATTGCGTCCTAGAGCCAGCTCGCCGCCCTCGGTACAAGGACCATCGGCGAGGACTTGACCTACCTTGATGCTATCGCCACGTGAGACGATGGGCTTTTGATTGATGCAGGTAGACGCATTGGAGCGCATGAACTTGCGCAGCTGGTAGACATGAATGCCCTCCTCCACATCGGTGCGTATGCTCTCAGGCTCGCTCAGCCAGCGCTGCGTCGAGACTGGCAGCTCACCATCGGGAGTGGTGATGATGTACTCAGCGGTCGCAGAGGCGACGATACCCGCTGCGCGTGCCACGACGACGGCACAGCTATCAGCGGCGCACTTGGCCTCAATGCCCGTGCCCACGAGGGGTGATTGATTCACCATGAGGGGCACACCTTGGCGTTGCATGTTCGCGCCCATGAGGGCACGGTTGGCATCATCATGCTCAAGGAAGGGGATGAGACCAGCCGCAATGGAGATGATCTGCTTGGGCGAG
>CAYJJA010000101.1:3360-8860 GCA_964370355.1 uncultured Akkermansia sp.
GATCGACCTCGATGAACTCACCATGCTCGCGAGCGGTGATGCGATTGTTGACAAAGTGCCCAGCACCATTGTCATCGTCGATGGCATTATTCGCCTGAGCGATGAGCAGGTACTCTTCCTTGTCGGCTGAGAGGTACTCGACCTCATTGGTGATGATGGTCTCAGAGCTGATGACCTCGCCTTTCTTGCTCTTTTGCTCGATGTGCTTGACGCGACGGAAGGGCGTCTCGATGAAGCCGTAGTCATCAATGCGTGCATAGGTACACAGCGAGTTGATCAGACCGATATTGGGACCTTCGGGGGTCTCGATGGGACAGATACGTCCATAGTGGGAGTCATGCACGTCTCGCACCTCAAAGCCCGCGCGATCGCGATTCAGACCCCCTGGTCCGAGAGCCGAGAGACGACGCTTGTGCGTGAGCTCGGCCAAGGGATTGATCTGATCCATGAACTGGGAGAGCTGGCTGCGGCCAAAGAAGTCGCGCACCACGGCACTGAGTGCCTTCGGGTTGATCAGCTTGCTGGGCGTGATGTCACCACGATTAATATCGCAGAGCGTCATACGCTCCTTGACGAGACGCTCCGTACGCGCAAGACCGACGCGGCACTGATTGGCGATGAGCTCACCGACGGCACGCACGCGGCGATTGCCGAGGTGGTCGATGTCATCGACCTGACCTTCACCATTCTTGAGGCGCAGCAGGTACTTGATAGCAGAGAGGAAGTCTATAGGCTGGATGAGACGGCAGTCCTCAGAGACATCGAGACCGAGCTTCTGATTGATCTTGTAGCGACCCACGCGCGTGAGGTCGTACTTCTTCTCTTCCTTGAAGAGACGATCAAGCGCAGCCGCGGCCTGCTGGATAGAGGAAGGATCACCTGGGCGGAACTTGCGGAAGATTTCCTTCAACGCGGTTTCACGATCGCTCGCGAGGTCCTTCTTCAGGGTCTTGACGAGAGTTTCTTCTTCACGCTGGTCGATGACCTCGATCTCGGTGAGCCCGAGCTCGATCATCTTCTTGATGGTGGCGAGGCTGAAGGGGTCATAGGCCTTGGCAATGACAGTACCCTTGTTCTTATCATCACCCGTCTTGACATCTTCAAAGGGAATGAGGTACTCGAGCTCATCGCCGAGCACGTCGTTGAGGTTGAGCTTTTGGATGCTGAAGAACTGCTCGACAATCTCACGATCTGTCTCAAAGCCCAGATAGCGCAGGAAGGTCGTTGCAAGGAACTTGCGACGACGGCGACGGCGATCAAGGAAGACATACATCAGATCATTGGTGTCGAACTGCACCTCCAACCACGAGCCACGGTCAGGAATGATGCGGAAGGAGTAGATGTCCTTGCCATTCGTGTGACGCGACTTTTCAAAACAAATACCGGGCGAGCGATGCAGCTGGGCTACGATGACACGCTCCGCACCATTGATCACAAAGGTACCGCGGTCCGTGATCATGGGAACTTCTCCCATATAGACATTCTCATCGGCGGTGTAGTCGCCGCAGGTCAGGCGAAACTTCACATAAAGGGACGCACTGTAGGTCTCTCCCGCGCGAATCGCGTCAAAGTCAGATGTCTTGGGCGGGGAGATGTCGTAGGTATCGTATTCCAACTTGATTTGACCATCGTAGCTTTCAATGGGAAAGTGGTCATTAAGAACAGCCTGCAAACCAATCTTGAGCCTCTGGTCAGGCTCGCAGAATCGCTGGAGGAATTCTTCGTAGGATTTGGTTTGAATCTCAATCAGATTGGGAGGATCAATGACCTCCGTAATGTTCCCGAAATTGATACGCTCTTGCTTGGGCTTAGACATGGAGTACTGAGATAATATGGTGGGGCATCCTAGGCCGGATGCAGGGGGCTCGATTTCCGTCGTTAAAACCGACGAGGAGTGGCACGCACCCTCCCTCGTCGAGTTTAGCGCGATTCTATTGTGCTGAGATAAAAATCAACCGTTTTCTGCACTAACGATTGTAAATAAGGAAGTTCACCCACAAGGGCAAAGTCTAGTCTCCTCAAGAGACACGCATGCAGGAGAGAGACAGTCTTCTCCCCCCTGCATACTTTGAGGTGCAAAAATTACTTGATTGTCACCTGTGCGCCAGCGCCTTCGAGCGTTGCCTTGGCCTTTTCGGCGTCTTCCTTGGAGACACCTTCGAGGACGATGGTAGGAGCGCTTTCGACGAGCTTCTTCGCGTCAGCAAGACCGAGACCGGACTTGACTTCGCGTACTGCCTTAATAGCAGCGATCTTGTTGCTACCAGCACCAGAGAGTTCGACGTCGAAGGATGTCTTCTCTTCTACTTCTTCGGCAGGTGCAGCAGCACCAGCGGCGGCTACAGGAGCTGCAGCGGATACGCCCCACTTTTCTTCGAGCATTTTGACGAGTTCTGCAGCTTCGAGGATTGTAAGCGTGCCCAGTTCTTCAGCGATTTTGTTTAGATCAGCCATTTTAGGGCCTCTCACCCATTTCAGTTCTCACCGGCCGGAGAGCCGACAGAGAGCCTATTAGGGGTTTCAGATAGCGTGACGTGGTTGAGGCATCACGCTACCATCTGTTCAAATATTTCGTAATTATTCAGCGGACTCAGCAGATTCTTCTGCAGGAGCATCGCCATTTTCCTTGTCAACGTAGGCCTTGATGACACGTGCGAGCGCGGAGCCAGCAGCGTTGATCGTACCAAGGAGCTGACCGAGCAGAATGTCGCGGCTGGGCAGATCACCCAGAGCCTTGATCTTATCAGCTGTGAGCTCAGTGCCGTCGAGAATACCTGCCTTGTAAGGAGCCTTCTTGCTCTTCTTGGAGAATTCGTTGACAGCCTTAGCAGCTGCGCAGACGTCTTCTGTACCCATGATGAAGGCGGTTTGCCCTTTGAGTTGCGCGGAGATGTCGGGCAGACCTGCTTCTGCAAGTGCCTTGATCATGAATGTATTCTTGGCAACCATGCAGCTTGCACCTGCAGCCTGCAGCGAGGCACGCAGCTGCGTGAACTCAGGCACGGTGACACCTGTGTAGTCGATGACGAGCAGGAAGGGAGAGGCATTGACCTGCTCCTGAAGCGCGTCGATGATGATTTTCTTATCAGCGTTCATTGTATGTATCCTTTCGAGCTATTACTTCGTGATTTCGGTGGAGCTCAGGGGAAGTCCTGGGCTCATCGAGCAAGCGATGGTCACGGCCTGTATGTAGGCACCCTTGGCGGCTGCGGGGCGAGCCTTGACGACAGAGCTGATGAATGCCTGAGCATTCTCAATGAGCTTGTCATTCTCAAAGGAGAGCTTGCCAACAGCAGCGGAGATATTGGCACCACGGTCTACCTTGTAGTCAACGCGACCCGCCTTCACCTCGGCGACAGCCTTGGCTGTGTCTTCCGTGACAGTACCAGTCTTGGGGTTGGGCATCAGGCCGCGGGGACCCAGCACACGGGCAATCTTGCGCACCTCAGCCATGGCATCGGGAGTGGCGATTGCACTATCAAAGTCAAGGAAGCCGCCTTGGATCTCCTTGATGAGATCTTCAAGACCTACCCTCTCAGCACCTGCGGCAGTCGCGGCAGCAGCGGCTTCACCCTTGGCAAAGACGATGACGCGCACATTCTTACCTGTGCCGTGAGGAAGCGAGACGGAGCCACGTACCATTTGGTCGGACTTGCGAGGATCCACCGTCAGGTGGAAGGATACAGTGACCGTGGGGTCAAACTTGAGCGCGGGGAAGCTCTTGAGAACTTCGACGGCCTCGGTGACGCTGAAAGTCTTGCCAGCTGGCACGAGCTTTGTAGCTTCAGTATAGCGCTTGGAGCGTTTTTTGGACATAATTGTGTTGCAGTTCGTTCGGGGGTTACAGATTTCCCTCCTGCGAGAGTTGGGATAGCGATGTATTTGAGATTACATCCCTTCGATCTCGATGCCCATTTGGCGTGCCTGACCTGCAATGATGCGAGCGGCGGCTTCGGGATCGGTGGTGTTGAGGTCGGGCATCTTTGTCTTGACGACTTCCATCAGCTGATCTTTGGTGATCTTGGCGACCTTGGTCTTGTTGGGCTCAGAGGAGCCAGACTTGAGACCAGCAGCCTTCTTGAGGAGGTTGGATGCGGGGGGTTGCTTGGTGATGAAATCAAAGGACTTGTCCTTGTAGACTGTGATGACTACAGGGAGAACGTCGCCTGACTGCTTTTGCGTCTTCGCGTTGAACTCCTTGCAGAAGCCCATGATGTTGACACCAGCTTGACCAAGTGCAGGACCGACGGGGGGCGAAGGCTTCGCCTCACCAGCAGGAATCTGCAATTTGATGACTTTTACTACTTCTTTTGCCATGGTATTTGTGTTGTTGTGCCACTCGGGTGAGTAGGTGCAGAGATGACACCCCTACTCTCCCTCCTGACGAAATCTTGTTATAATGATTCAGCTTGCAAAATGGAGAGGTGAATCAGATACTCTCCTTACCGCGCTCTTCCTCGGGCACAACCTGCACCTGAGAGTAATCGAGATCCACGGGAGTGGCACGGCCAAAGATGGTCACACCCACGCGCAGCTTGCCACGCTCGGCATCAATCTCCTCGACAAAGCCACGCTGACCTTGGAAGGCACCATCGAGCACCATGACCTCATCTTTGATATTGAAGGCGATCTTGGGACGCGCAGCTCCGCTACGACGTGCGATCTCATTCATCAGATCCTCGACATCCTTCGCGGACATAGGCAGAGGCTCCTTGCTGCGCCCGCAGGCAAAGCTAATGATGCCATCGACGGCTTGGATCTTGTACCAAGCATCATTATTGAGACTGCCATCGACGCGACGCAGCTCAAAATTGATGTAGACGTAGCCAGGGTAGAGCTTGCGCTCCACGACATACTTCTTCCCGTTGCGCACGTCTTCCACCTTCTCAGTGGGGACGAGAGGAGCGCTATGCAAGAGAGCTCCCATCTCCTCGTCCTCCTTGAAGAGACGCGTGAGATTATCAACGGCGCGGCGCTCCTTGTTGGAAAGGACATGCAGCACGTACCACTGATTTTTGCCTTCAGGGATATGGCGGGAGGAATGAGTCTTGCGTTCGTATGGTCGTGACATGGTGAGTCGCTACTCGCTAAAAAAAGGGGGATAAAAAAGGGGGGAAAGGGAAAGGCTTGCCAAATTTGAAATCAAAGAAACTCCATTGAAATCAAGAAAGCTGCGTGATCGTCCAGCGGACGACAGTCGAGAGCACGTAGTCGAAGAAGGCGACGTAGGCACCCAGCAGCAGCATAGCAATAAGCACCACAATGGTGGAGCCGGACAGTTCGCGATACTTCTTAAAGCCTTTTACCTTTGGGTCACTTTCCCAAGGCCATGAGCATTTCTTGAGTTCTCCCTTTGTGTTGGAGATGAATAAGGATAATTTGCGAAACATATCGTAGGATTGAACTGTGGCGTTTTGGATGAGGGGATAAAAAAAGAAAGAAGGGACAGGGTAAGAGAGACTCGAACTCCCGACACGCGGTTTTGGAGACCGCTGCTCTA
>CAYJJA010000102.1:0-8614 GCA_964370355.1 uncultured Akkermansia sp.
GTCATATATGTAAAATAATCCTCGACTGTTTTCAAGTCATGATGCACGACGACAACTGTTTTATTTGCCGCGCTCAATTCTTTTAGCAAAGCGACAATAGCCTTCTCCGACTGCACATCCACCCCCTTAAAGGGCTCATCCATCAGGTAAAGCTCCGCCTGCTGCGCCAGAGCGCGCGCGAGGAAGACGCGCTGCTGCTGACCGCCTGATAGCTGACTAATCTGCCTATCGACAAAAAGAGTCATTCCCACCTTCTCAATACAGCTCAGGGCGAGGTCACGCTCCTGCTGCCCAGGGCGCTTGATCCAGCCGAGCTTGCCATAGGTACCCATGATCACCACATCGAGCACTGTTGCGGGATAATCCCAATCCACACTGGTACTCTGTGGGACATAGGCAATATTATTCTTCAGCTGCTTGCCCTTTCCCAAATAGGATGCAAAGCTATAGTGGCCACTCGTCGACTTGATGAGCCCCAAGATAGTCTTGATCAGGGTCGATTTCCCCGCACCATTAGGACCGACAATAGCCATACGCTCACCTCGGGGAATATCCAAATCTATATCCCACAAGACAGCTTTCTTATCATAAGCTACAGTCAAATCCTCTATCTTAATAGCTAATTCTTTCTCATCCATAATTATTTTAACGCATCAACGATGCGATCAATGTTAAATTTGTAAGCATTGAGATAAGTACCCGCCTCACCCTCTGGCTCGCCAATAGCATCAGCATAGAGAGCACCCGCATTGCTGATAACAATGCCTTCACTCTGCAAATCCTGAATCACGCGCTTGATACCCGCCTCATTAGAAGTCGTCTCGACAAAGACAGCCTTGATACCGCGCTCCCTAATAAGCTGCTTGATACGATCAATATCCGACTGCGCTGCCTCAGCAGCAGTAGTAATCCCCTGTAGGGCTCTCGTCTCAATCCCATAGGCTTGAGTCAGATAAGCAAAGGCGTGATGCGAGGTGATGATGACACGCGAGTGCTCAGGGATGAGAGCCAGCTGAGCCTTCGCATAGCTGGCAAGCTCGCGTAGCTGCTGCGTGTACTGCTCAGCATGATCTCGATAAGACTGCTCATTCTCGGGGTCATACTCAGCAAGACGCTCTGCAAGCTGCTCAGTCACCGCTATCCAATTCTCAATATCATTCCACATATGCGGATCGGGCGATCCATCCGTCGTGATAATCTTATCGGGTGATAGGGCATCAGCAGCGCAGAAGACCTGAGAGCCATCACGTTGACGCTTCTCGAGATAATCAACGAGATTGCTCTCCATAAAGAGACCATTATAGACAATGACGTGAGCCTCATCAAGCACACGCTTATCATTAGGCGTCGCCGTGTAAGTGTGAGGGTCAACGCCAGGACCGCACAGGGTGGTGACATGGACATGCTCGCCTCCCAGCACCTGCGCGAGATCACCCAGCATCGTCGTCGTGCAGACAATACTCATTTTCCCACTATCTACCGCAGCGCGTTGCGCCTTTACCTTATCTGATCCTTGACCACAAGATAACAATAGCCCAACAAGAATCATAAGCGTAATGCTCAGAGTGAGTCGTTTCATATTCATCAACTTACAAACAATATACAATTTCAATTTCTATTAAAAATAATTTTAAGACAACCTAAAAAAGACAGTATAATAAATCACTATTTTTGTCAAGAAAAGTTCACGTTAACTGTAGGGGATCTTGGAAAATTAGTTTTCAGAAATTGCAGATTTCGAAAATGAGCGCCCCAGCACATCTTTTGCAGCAAATTCTCATCCAAACTGCTAGCAAAGTCCGAAGCTGCTAATTTCGCAAGATCCCCTGTAATCTAAAAAGAATAGGAGCGAATTTCGGCGCCTATTTGACAGAGTATCTGGAAAATACAAGCTCTATCCGTGCACGTGTACCAAAATGAGAGCCGCAGCCTTCTCACTGATTTGGACTTTACCATTCTGAGTCAGCAAAAGCACCCCTCCGCCATAAGCGAGAACCTCGACGAACTCAATGCTCATATAAAGCACGATTCCAATCTGTTGAAGGTACTCCATCAGATCCGATCTACTAATAATATGTTGAATCGTACCGTGCTGGCCCGCCTGCATCTCAACGAGCGGACAGAGACGCTGAGAGCTACAAATATCCTCATCGCTAGGGATATGTGACCCCTCGGGGCAATGCTTGGGATACTTGAGAAAGGCATCGAGCTTTTCAGCTAGCTCCAGACTCGTAGCATGCTCGAGCTGCTCGGCCTCATGATGCGCCCCCAAGGGCGAAAAACCGAGGTAATTGACCAAAAAAACCTCCCAAAGGCGATGATAGCGCAAGATGGTCAGCGCATCGCGTCGCCCTTGCTCGGTCAAGCGACAACCCTTGTAGGGAATATGCTCGACGTGCTCACTAGCCACGAGCTTATTAATCATCTCAGTCACCGCTGCTGGGCTGATAGAAAGCCTCTCTGCGAGCTTTTTATTGCTCACATACTCGCGTTGATTCCCCGAGGCAAACAAGGCTTTAATGAAATTTTCTCTACTATAAGTCATCTATAAGGGAGAATTATGCTACTACATGGCTACTAAAAGTCAAGCTCAGAATGAGCTTAAAATTTTTAAATCATCTTCGTAAAACAACAGCACCACCCAAACTCCTGACCTCAAAGGCTCAAGAATTTCCACACCTAGCAATTTTACTCAACGAGCAACATCCTCTACTTATTCCCAATCCCTGAGCATTTTCTTCGCATCTTTATTGCCTTGTGCAGCCGCGCGCTTGATCCACTTGAGCGATTCTGCTTTGCTCTTCTTCACCCCGACGCCCTGAATGTAGCA
This sequence comes from uncultured Akkermansia sp., assembly GCA_964370355.1. Lineage (GTDB taxonomy): Bacteria > Verrucomicrobiota > Verrucomicrobiia > Verrucomicrobiales > Akkermansiaceae > Akkermansia. The sequence goes on from CAYJJA010000102.1 coordinate 2,831, forward strand.
GATGCCGAGATTGAGCTGCGCGAGTGCAAGACCCTGCTCGGCGGCAATGCGGTAGAGCCTCACCGCCTCGCGTTTATCCTTCTTCAAGCCAGTCCCATACATATGGAGCTGCGCCAAGTTGTAAGAAGCCACAGCATCCCCTTGCTTGGCTGCTTCTCGATACCACTTGATCGCCAGAGGATAATTCTGCTTGACCCCTATACCAGACTCGTAACAAATCGCGAGATTCGTCTGTGAGGGGGCATAGCCCTGCTCCGCGGCTTGGGTGAAGAGCTTCATCGCCATGCCTCGATCCTGCTCGACACCGTGGCCGGAGGCATAGAAGACACCGAGCTGATCCAACGCGAGATTCGCCCCCTGCTCGGCGGCGCGGGTGTACCAGTGAATGGCTTCCTTCATATCCGGCGCTCCTCCCTCCTCGTGGAGGTAGTACTCAGCCAGATTGAGTTGCGCTTTAATATTGCCTTGCATCGCTGCTTGGAGATTCCATTTGACGGACTCCTCAAGTGAACGACGCACGCCGTTGCCCTTCTCATAACAGATGGCCAGATTCGCCTGTGCGGGGGCATAGCCCTGCTCCGCAGCTTGGGTGAAGTAGCGCACGGCCTCCTCCATATCCTTCTCGACACCACGGCCAAGGGCATAGAAGAATCCTAGATTGTCCAGTGCGAGGCTATCGCCCTGCGAGGCCGCGAGTTTGAACCACTTCAACGCCTCGGCATCCTCCTTGGGACCAGCTCCCATTTTTTCCATATAATGAAGCCCCAAACTGCGCTGCGCCTTCACGTTGCCCTGCTCCGCGGCCTTCAAGTACCATTTGACGGAGAGCTCATCGGAAGGCTCAACTCCCATACCTAGCGCGTAGCATGTCGCCAGATTCACCTGAGCGGGCGCGTAGCCAGTCTCAGCCGCTTGTTGAAAATAGAGCACCGCCTTGGCGAGGTCTTGCTTGACCCCATAGCCATTGGCATAGAGAAAGCCCATATTGTCTATAGCAGAGAGGTCGCCCTGCTGCGAGGCAAGATGCAGCCACTTATAGGCTAGCTCATAATTGATCTCCACGCCCTGCCCCGTCGCATAGCATATGCCTAGATTGGACTGAGCAGACACATAGCCCTGCTCCGCGGCGAGCGTATACCAGCGCAGGGCTTCTTTCTCATCCTTAGCTACTCCGCGCCCCGTGATGTAGCAAAAGCCTACACTATTCTGCGACTGCGCATCCCCCTGCTTTGCGGCTCGCATGTACCACTCAAAAGCCTTCTTGTCATCCTGCGCCAAAGCCCCCGCTCCACCGCTGTAGATATCTCCCAAGGCTCGCTGGGAGGGGATGAATCCCTGATTCGCCGCGCTCTGATAGAGCTTTAAGACCTGCGCGGGGTTCTCCTTGAGCCCACCGTCTCGCTGCATACGATTGGCGACGTAATGGAGTGCAGGCACGTAGCCCTGATCAGATGAGACTTGCAGCCACTTCAGAGCACTCTTTTGGTCCTGCTCCACCCCTTTTCCTTGAGCGTAGGCGAGACCGAGATGAAATTGAGCCTCGGCATTGCCTTTCTCAGCCGCGATCTTGAACCACTTTGTCGCCTCGGCATCGTCTTGATCAATCCCCTGCCCATTCGCATAGCTGTAGGCGAGCAAGAGCTGGCCATGGGTGATGCCCTGTCGCGCCGCCAGCGTGCTCCACTTCACCGCCTCGGCATCGTCCTTCTCTGTGGCAAGCCGCTTGGTGTAGTGATGGGCGAGATTGGCCTGAGCCGAGCCGTAGCCCTGATGCGCCGCGAGGGTGAACCAATGTAAGGCCTGCTGGTAATCCTTCTCCACCCCCAGAGCATAGCTGTAGCAGTAGCCCAAAAAATTCTGCGCCTTTGCATCGCCCTGCGAGGCGGCCTTCATCGCCCACTGAAAGCTCTCCTCATAATTGCGAATAGTCTTATCATCCGCATGGAGAATAATGGCTAGATTCGTCTGCGCATCAGCACTATTCTGCTCAGCGGCGCGCTTGAACCAGCCTATAGCCTCCTGACGATCCCGCGCGACACCCTGCGCATGCATATAAAACTCACCCACACGCACCTGCGCCAAGGCAAAGCCAAGATCCGCCGCCTTCTTGTACCAATGCAGCGACTCAGCCATATTGACAGGCGTACCCTGCCCCTCCTCATAGATGATACCCAGCGTGTAGAGTGCATTGACAAAGTCCTGCTCCCCCGAGAGCTTGAGCCACTTGATCCCCTCGGCATCATCACGCTCGACACCATCGCCGCGCATATAGCTGAGCCCGAGCTGGAACTGCGCCTTGGGCTCGCCCTGAGCCGCGCCCTTTTTATACCACTGCACCGCCATAGGGTAGTCCTGATGATGACCCTGACCGCGCTCATAGCAAAAGCCTAGCCTGTACTGAGCTCGTGCATCACCCTGCTCCGCGGCCAGCTGGTACCAGTGCAGCGCACGCGCAAAATCACGCTCCACACCTACACCATCATAGTACAAACGCCCAAGGACGAATTGCGCCGTAGCACTACCCTGCTCAGCAGCCTGAGTGACCCAGTGTATACCCTGCTTGGCATCACGCAACTCACCATTGCCATAGAGGTAGCTGAGCCCATGAGAGATCTGGGCGTAGATCCCCCCCTTCTGCGCATTCTCCTTCATGGAGGGGGCACTCACGAGTATAGGCGTACTCGCACCAGGCACCATATCCCAAGAGGTGATACAGCGCTCCACAAGCTCCTTTAATGACTGCTCATCCTCGCTAGAGTCAAGAAGGAGATCAACCGTATTCAAGATGGGAAAGGAGCGCTCAGAGGAGGAAGAAGAGCTCGCGAGGGCACAGTCTGAGAGCTGGCTGATGAGCACAAGGCTGCTGCAAGTAAGAGATGTCAGATTCATACGATGAGATAGAGTGAGGTGCAAAGGTTGATAAAACCATCAGAGCATGCCTCTGACGATGGCTGTATAGTCAGCTTGTGTTCAAGTATTAAAGTGAGCCCGCCTTCATCGCGCGAACGCAGTCATGAATGAGGGGAGGACCATGATAGACAAAGCCCGTGTAGAGCTGCACGAGGCTAGCTCCAGCCTTGATCTTGGCGAGCGCGTCCTCGGCTGTTGTGATGCCACCCACCCCGATGATGGGGATCTCGCCCTTGAGCTGCTGGGCAAAGGCGGCGAGGCATTCATTGGCCTTGTGATAGAGAGGCTTTCCAGAGAGGCCACCGGCCTCACTAGCAGCGGGATGATCTTCGACGCCCACACGCGTGGTGGTCGTATTCGTGCAGATGAGGCCATCGAGCTGACCGTCGATGAAGACCTTGCTGAGCTCGCGAATTTGATTCTCCGTCAGATCGGGCGATATCTTCATCGTGAGAGGCACGTAGCGTCCTGTCTCACTGTGGAGATTGCTCTGCTCACATTTGAGAATGGAGAGCAGATCTGAGGCGGGCTTGGTCTGCATGAGATCGCAGAGATTCTTCACATTCGGGCAGGAGAAATTGATGGCGATGTAGTCGGCATGATCCCATGCCGTGCGCAGACAGCGGAGGTAGTCCGCATTGGACTTCTCATTGGAGGTAGTCGTATTCTTGCCTATATTCACCCCCACAATCCCCTTAAAGGTCTTGCGCTCGCTGAGATTCTTCATCCCCTCTTCTATACCGGGGTTATTAATACCCATATAATTGATAATCGCCTGCTGCGGGATGCAGCGATGCACGCGCGGCTTGGGATTACCCGGCTGAGGCTCGGGGGTGAGCGTGCCTACCTCGATGAAGCCAAAGCCGAGACGCCCCAGTGCATCAATCGTATTGCCCTCCTTGTCCATCCCCGCCGCGAGTCCGACGCGATTGGGGAACTTGAGCCCCATGACCTCGACAGGGTCTTGGGGGAGCTCACCCATGATGGTGGAGAGCATCTTTGCCTTTTCGGCAATACGGAGCGCTGAGAGTGTGGCGTGGTGGGCTGTTTCTGGGTCGAGAGTGAACAGAAATTTCTTTGCGAGCTGATAGAGGGCGGGCGACACGTGATGAATGGGGATCGGTGATTGATTTCCCTATATTGTAATGCAGGAGGCTAAAAAATCAATTCTTTTTTACGCCTCCGCTCAGGGATATTGCAATTCAAGCACAGCATGTGCCTTTAACAAGAGAAACTTGAGGGCATGGCTTGACATCACGCGGGCGAAGAGGTAAAATAGCGCGCCCACGCGCATCTAGTAGATATGGAATTTAAAAAACTCACCCCACAGGAAGCAGCCGCCCTCATCGTAGACGGCGAATGTCTAGGCTTTAGCGGCTTCACAGCTGCCGGTTCTCCCAAAGTACTCCCCGCAGCCATCGCAGAAAAGGCCAAGGCTGAGCATGCCGCAGGTCGCAGCTTCAAGGTCGATGTCTACACAGGTGCCTCGACGAGCGGGCTTGCCGACGGTGTGCTCGCCGACGCGAATGCACTCGGTCATCGCTACCCCTACCAGAGCGACAGTGCGCTGCGCGGTCGCATCAATAGCCGCGACTGCGACTACAGCGATATCCACCTCTCGCTCATGCCTCAGCTGGTGCGCTACAATTTCTTAAAGACTCCCCGCACGGCCATCATCGAGGCTGCCGCCATCACCAAGGATGGAGAGATCACCCTCACCACAGGCGGGGGCAACAGCCCTACATTCTGCGCCGTTGCCGATCGCATCATCATTGAGCTCAATACCTATCACAATCCCGAGCTCTCCGCCATGCACGATATCTACATGCCTCTCGACCCCCCTTATCGCAAGGCCTATGACATCTACAGCCCCAGCGATCGCATCGGGACAAAGACACTCAAGGTCGATCCCAACAAGATCGTCGGCATCGTCGAGTCCCACCAGCCCGACCACATCGCCCCCTTCAAGGACGGCAATGAGCTCACCGACAAGATCGGTGACAATGTCGTCGCCTTCTTGGAGAAGGAATACGCCGAGGGGCGCATCCCCGAGGGCTTCCTCCCCATCCAGAGTGGTGTGGGCAATATAGCCAATGCCGTGCTCGCCGCCCTCGGTCGCTCCGCCACCATCCCAGCCATCAGCATGTACACCGAGGTCATCCAAGACTCCGTCATCAATCTGATGAAGACAGGCCGCTGCGCCTTTGCCTCGGGCTGCTCGCTGACCGTATCCGATGGTCTGCTCGCCGAGATGTACGAGAACTTTGGGCTCTACAAGGACAAGATCGTGCTGCGCCCTCAAGAAATTTCCAACAATCCCGAAATTTCCCGCCGCCTCGGCCTCATTTGCATGAACACTGCCATCGAGGTAGACCTCTTTGGCAATGTGAACTCCACACACTTCTACGGCACAACCATGATGAATGGTCTGGGCGGCTCAGGTGACTTTGCCCGTAGCGGTGCACTCACCATCTTCTCCTGCCCCTCCGTGGCCAAGAAGGGTGCTATCTCTGCCATCGTCCCCATGGTCTCGCACACCGACCACACGGAGCATGATGTCGATATCATCGTCACGGAGCACGGTGTCGCCGACCTACGCGGTCTCTCCCCTCGCGAACGCGCCGAGGCTATCATTGAGAACTGCGCTGACCCCGAATACCGCGAGAGCCTACGCCAATACCTCGCTCTCACCCCCGTGGGTCACACCCAGCACTGCCTCAAGAAGGCATTCGCCATGCACACTGCCTTCATTGAGCAGGGTGATATGCGCAAGGCTGACTTCAGCAGCCCAGAGGCCTAAAAGAGCTTTTCTATCAATAGAATCGAGTAGGGGGCTTTCGCCCCCTCTCACACCACCGTACGTGCCATTTATGG
>CAYJJA010000103.1:0-8569 GCA_964370355.1 uncultured Akkermansia sp.
TGAGCTCGTCAAAGCGATTGATGAACTCGGGGCGGAAGTGCGACTTTGCCGCCTCGGTGATCTTGTCCTTCATCGTGTTGTAGTCTGCCTCTTGCTTGGTGAGTGCGCCAAAGCCCATCGTCCCCTGTGCCTTTGCGAGGCTTGCGCCTACGTTGGAGGTGAGGATGATGATCGTGTTGCGGAAGTTGATCTTGCGCCCGAGTGAGTCAGTGACTATACCTTCTTCTAGTATCTGGAGCAGGAGATTCATCACGTCGGGGTGCGCCTTTTCTACCTCGTCAAAGAGGATGACCGCATAGGGGCGACGGCGTACCTGCTCGGTGAGCTGACCGCCATCGTCATGCCCGATGTAGCCAGGGGGTGAGCCGATGAGGCGGCTAGTCGTGTGCTTTTCCATGTACTCGCTCATGTCGATCTGGATGAGCGCGTCAGCCGTGCCAAACATGATCTCGGCGAGGTTGCGGGCGAGGTAGGTCTTGCCCACACCCGTTGGACCCATGAAGAGGAAGGAGCCTATGGGACGGCGCGGATCTTTGATATCCGCGCGACTGCGTCGCAGGGCTCGCGCGATGGAGCTGCATGCGTCGTCTTGGCCGATGACCTTGCTCTTGAGCTCTTGCTCCATGCGCAGTAGCTTCGTCGTCTCCTTTTCCTCCATGCGTGAGAGGGGGATGCCTGTCCAGCGCGAGAGCACCTTCATGATGTCGTCGTCGTCGATTTCATTGTACGCACCATCGACCTTCTTTTGCCAGACATCCATGACGCTTTCAATGTCCTTTTTGAGCTCAATGTCGCGATCGCGTAGCTCGGCGGCTTCTTCGTAGCGGCGCTCATCGGCGGCGAGTTTCTTTTTCTCAAGGATTTGCTTGCGCTCTTGCTCGAGTCGCTTCAGATCTTCTGGGCGTGTCATGCGGGCGACTTGCTTGTGCGCGCCTGCCTCATCAATGATGTCGATGGCCTTGTCGGGCAGGAAGCGTCCTGTGATGTAGCGCTTGGAGAGGCTGGCGGCGGCTTCTAGAGCCGTGGGGGTGTAGCGCACGTGGTGATGCTCCTCGTAGCGATTCGCTAATCCTTTGAGAATGAGGATTGTGTCGCTGACGGAGGGCTCGCTCACCTGCACTTGCTGAAAGCGGCGCTCAAAGGCGGCATCCTTTTCGACATGCTTGCGGTATTCATTGAGCGTGGTTGCGCCGATGACTTGGAGCTCGCCGCGTGAGAGGGCGGGCTTGATGATGTTGGAGGCATCCATCGTGCCTTCAGCAGAGCCAGCCCCGATGATGGTGTGTAGCTCGTCGATGAAGAGGATGGTGTTGCTATTTCTCAGGATCTCCTCCATGACACCCTTGAGGCGTTCCTCGAATTGACCACGGTATTTTGTGCCCGCAACCATCATTGCGAGGTCGAGCGAGATGATGCGCTTGCTCAGGAGGAATTCGGGGACCTCTTCGGCGATGATGCGCTGAGCGAGGCCTTCGACGATGGCAGATTTGCCCACACCTGCTTCTCCGAGGAGCACGGGGTTGTTCTTCATGCGACGGCAGAGGATTTCAATGACGCGCTGGATCTCGCTTGTGCGCCCGATGACGGGGTCGAGCTCGCCTTTGCGGGCACGCTCCGTGAGGTCGCGACCGTAGATCTTGAGCGGATTGCCCCTAGGCTCGTCGTCGGGGGAGTTTTCCTGTGAGAAGGGGGGCGAGGGAGGGGAGTTGAAGGGATCGTCGCCATCCTCGTCGTTGGAGTTGAAAAAGCGCCTGTTTTCCTCATCGCTGGGCTCATCGGGGGGGAACTTGTGATTGATCTCTTGGATGACGCGGGCATGGGCGAGCTCGTAGCTCATCCCCGAGTTTATGAGACTCTCCCATGCGAGACCATCGCTGTCGCTGAGCATCGCGAGCAGGAGATGCTCGGTGCCCACAAAGTTGTGCTTGAGCTTCTTGGCCTCCTGCCCCGCGCGCACGATGAGTCGCTTGGCTCGCGGTGTGTAGGGTAGTGAGGCTGAATCATCGGGCTGATGATCGCCTGGCTTCATGCCGCCCTCCAGCATCTCGGTGAGGCTATCGAGCTGGGTGATATGGTGCTCTAGAATATTGATTGCGACGCCCTGCCCTAGTTTGAGTATGGCTAAGAGAAGGTGCTCTCCACCTATGTAGCTGTGTTGGAAGCGCTCAGCCTCGCGGCGTGCGATATTGATGACTTGCTGAGCTCGTGGGGTAAAGTTGTTCATATCGTTGTAGATAGGGGTGTGAATTGTACGGATAGCCGTTCTAGGGCACGTTGCATGAGCTGGGAGCGTAAAGCTTGGATTTGGAGTTCGCTGCCCTCTACAGGCAGCTCTGCGATGTGACGCAGGTGGGCAGTGGAGAGCTCTAGCGGTAGGGCAAAGAGCTCTTTGTTGAGAGCCTCGGCACTCAGATCTTCACGCTGACTCTCAAGAAGTCCGAGATGGAGACCGAGGCTGATGAGTGAGAGCGAATCGACGAGCTCGCGGAAGCTCAGGCGCGTCGCGTAGCGTATGATGCCTATGGAGCGCCCTACGAGATCGCATACCTCTACTCGGTTGGTCTCAAGAATGTGGCTGCGCAGCTTGAGCTCGCGCTGGGCTATGGTTGTCGCGAGCTTTTTGATACGCGCGACGCTGGCTTGCGTCTCACCCTGCTTGGTGGGCTGGCTGCGTAGGATGAAGATATTGCCCGTATCTTCTTTTTCATCGGCGTAGATGGAGCTAATCTCGAGATCCATCTTGTCGAGTGCGGTGTGCAGCTGGTGGATGACATTGCTGCATGCCATCGCAGGTAGATGGAGTAGGACAAAGAGCTGCACGGCATCACCACATTCATTGGACAGGCTCGTCAGGTAGCCCATCTCGTCGTTTTTGGCAAAGGGGAGATCCTCTTCTAGTGTGTCGGCGATCTTGAGCGCACGACGGACACAGGTGGAGATCTCTAGCCTCGGAGCCAAGCTATGGATGACGACATGCTCTTCCTCATTAGTCATGACAATGCAGTCTTGCTTTTTGGGGATGAAGATTTCGCAGCCCTCTTGACGCGCAGCCATGCAGGGGGAGATCAGGCGACGCTCCAGCAGGAGACGACGCTGCTGCCAGCTGAGCTCTTTGATCTCTGAGTGGAAGCCTGTCTTGAAGCCCTTGAGCTTGAGTATATGAGGGCGCAGCTTATTCATGACTGCAATGCGCTGCTCGTCAAGCCCCCAGCCCGGAAAGCATTCATCGCTCAGAGAGCGCACCACCCGCGCCATAGAGCCGAGGATGGTGTCTTGGTACTCGCCACCGGGGTGCGCCCAGCTGTATGAGTGTTCTAAGAGGATGTCTAGCTTCATGATGAGGACTCTAGATTGTTTAATAGATCTCTGAGGCGTGCGGCCTCTTCGTAGTCTTCGCGCTCAGCAGCACTCTGCATGTCCTTCTCTATTTGTATGCGCTCGACTAGGCTCTGATCTATGTCCTGTGGCGTATCGGATAGGCTATCTTCTAGCTCTGTGGTATGCTTGCTAAGCTTTTGACTGTTTGGCTTGTGTTTGTAGCATTCGGGGCAGCCCATACGGTCAGTCATATGGGCGAGCTCGAAGGGGAAGGCACAGGCGGGGCAAAAGCCCGCTTGAGCCCTAGAGAGAAAGTGATCAAAATCACTGGATGAAAGGTCATGCTGCTGCCCGAGCTCGCGCATGAGCTCATCTACCTTTTGCTTGAGATTCTCGGGGAAAATGCTCGAGTTTGCTGAGAGGCTTCGCGGGTCAAAGAAGCCTCTCTCCTTGGCGCAATATTCGCAAAGGCATAGGTCTGTGGCTTCACCGTTGACGAGCTGCGTGAGGAATACATGAGCCTCTCGTCCACATATTTGACATTTTTTCACGTCAAAAATTATAGCACAAGACTTCGGTCTTGACCAGCATAAGTAGAGTCAACGCCCAGCTTTTTAGAAATAAATTCTTAAAGCTGCGCGTTGCTATTTTTTGTAAATGTAATAATTGTATCGAGATAACTCAGTCGGACCACTTCAACACGACCTTGCAGGACTGCCCAGACATCATCGCTTCAAAGCCCTTCTCAAAGTCGGTGTAGTCAAACTCATGCGTGATGATAGGGCTGAGATCAAGCCCCGATCGTATCATGGACTGCATGATGTACCAGGTGTCAAACATCTCGCGACCGTAGATGCCTTTCATTTGTAGACCTTTCCAGATGAACTCATTCCAATCAATGGGGGAGCTGGAGGGCTGAATGCCCAGTAGCGAAATCTTGGCCCCATTAATGGAGTGCTTGATGATGTCTTGGAGGCTGGAGGGAGCCCCGCTCATCTCAAGGCAGACATCAAAGCCTTCCTTGAGATCAAGGCGGCGACGCGCGTCGTCGATGGATTCCTTGGTGACATTGATCGTCTCATCCGCGCCCATGAGGCGTGCGTATTCGAGCTTGCTGTCCAGCACATCCGTGATGGTGACGCTGCGAGCTCCTGCCTTTTTGCAGATAGCAACAGCCATGACCCCGATGGGACCTGCCCCCGTGATGAGGACGTCCTCGCCGACGAGATTCCAAGTGAGGGCGGTGTAGGTGGCATTGCCGCAGGCATCCATGATGGCCGCAACGGATTCAGGAATGGAGGGGTGCAGAGAGATCACATTGCTCTCGGGGATGGAGAGCAGCTCTGCAAAGCAGCCGGGGCGATTCACACCTACGCCCTGCGTGTTGGGGCAGAGATGGTAGAGCCCGCGCTTGCAGTTGCGACAGGTATTGCAGACAAGGTGACCTTCACCCGTCACATAGTCGCCTACCTTGACCTTGGTGACACCAGGGCCGATCCTCTCGACAATGCCGCAGTATTCGTGACCGACATTCATGCCTACGGGGATGGTCTTGGATGCCCATTCATCCCATTTCCAAATATGCACGTCAGTTCCACAGATAGAAGTCTTCTTAATTCGGATAAGGACATCGTTGTAACCAACTTCAGGTTCTGGGATATCCTTGAGTTCTAGTCCGACACCAGCTATTGTTTTTACGAGAGCTTTCATTGCCTTTGAATATAACATAGCAGCTACTTTGATCAAGCCCAATTATCAAAAGAGTAGAGAAAATTCCCTCCTCATAGCCAGTCCTCTTCGCGTAGCGTCTCGTAGAGACTCTTTGCCACCCCATCGGGCATGAGACTCGCGAGCTGATGGATGCCCTCTAAGGCAGGGGGGATCATCTCCAGATACCAGCTCTTGCCCTGACGGTAGCCGAGATTGGCATAGGCACCCAGAGCCTGCATGAGGCGCTGCAGGGTACAGGCGCAAAAAATAGAGCAATCAATGCGAACTCCACTCGCCTCCTCCCAGAGAGCGAGGAGATCTCGTCGCTGCGCGAGGCTTAGATCCATGTAGGGGTCAAAGATGAGAGAGCCTAGATCGTACTCATAGCGTCCCATGCGCATGCCTTGGAAGTCGATGAGCCAAGCCTGCTGCTCGTGTATCATGATATTTTGACTCTGCAAATCACGGTGAAGGGGCATGCGCGGCAGGCTCGCGAGATCCTGCGCGAGCCCGATGCCAGAGCTCAGCTGCATGAAGCTCGCCTGCTGAGCCTCGCCTAGCCCTTGATGGAGAGCTAGGAAGTGCTCGCAAAAGTACTGCTGCTCCCATCTATAGAGAGCCTCGTCAAAGGGGGGCTGCAAGTCCCACTCCGGTCTCAACGCGTAGAGGGGAAGGATGCTCTCAAAGACACTGCGGTAGAGCTCTCGGAGCTCTGACCAGCTCGCCCCCTTGTAGGAGAGCAGGTCGCGCACCCCTAGATCCGCGACGAGGCACGCGCCATTCCCCGCGCTATCCTGCCATGCCTCAAGGATGGCTGGTACGCGCAGCCCGTAGGCGGCGAGCCCACGTGCTGCGTCGAGAAAGGAGCAATTATCCGCGCGTTGATGCGTCCATACCACGGCGATGACACCATGAGCACGTATGATGCTACGTCCCGAAGCCCCCTGTGCGATGAGCTCAAAGCTGCTCTCATCCACGCAGCTCACACCAATGGATTTCAATAACTGGCGCACTTGCTCGCCAGCTGGAAGGGCTGCATTCATATTCGACATCACTCCGAGCTGTCAGATTACATGCGGAAGAACTCTAAATCGCTAGCTTTCTCCTCCTTATTATTATGAGGTATCACGACATGTGCTAGCGCGGCTGTATCCTGAGACATCACGACGTGTGTTAGCGCGGCTGTATCTTGGGCGAGACTTTCTGCTTGCGACTCATGGGACAATTTCTCATTTCGCGATGGGGTCGAGTGGATGGGCTCAAAGTCTGTGCCACTGCTCTGGTGATGCGCCAAGTGACTCAGATAAGAATCCTCTGTCTGGCGCGTGCTGCGAGAGGGCTTCTTGCTTGCCGCTTTGTCTGGAGCGGGGATGGGGCTAGAGCCAGTCGAGCGCGTGGGCGCGTCCGCGAGGATCTCCAGAGTCGCGCCCACGCCAGCGAGCAGCGCGAGGGCAAAGGCGATGTAGAGTGGCCATGCTGCGGTAATCACGATGATGTACTTTTGCTGCCAAGTCAGGGGTAGCGTCTGCGCATCAAGGGTATGAGAGATATTCAAGAGAGCGCCTACGGCGAGTATAAGGCTCACAATCCATGTCATCCAAGAAAAGAGTTGCATGCTTGCATTCTACCCTTTTGTTGGGGATGCGTCAAGAACGTGATTGCGAAGACTTTATTTTCACTTGTCAAGACGTCTTGAATAAGGTAGAATACCCGCGCCCGAGCGCGAGCGAGTCGCGATGCACTCACAAGCTAGGGTTACAATCAACACAATCCTTACGATTTAAGTATATGAACGAACTCAAAGGTGCATGCATCATCGGTCAGTCCGGTGGTCCCACATCCGTGATCAACGCTAGCGTACTGGGTGCTATCCAGACCGCGCTCAACGCTCCTCAAGTAACACGCGTCTTTGGTGCTGCTAACGGCATCACAGGTGTCATCGACGGCAAACTCTACGACATGGGTCAAGAAGACCCTGCTGAGCTTGAGTTGCTCAAGTTCACCCCCTCCTCCTCACTGGGCACCTGCCGCTACAAGATGAAGAGCCCCGACGTGGACAGCACCGACTACGAAAAGATCCTTGAGACCTTCAAAAAGTTCGACGTACGCTACTTCTTCTACAACGGTGGCAACGACTCCATGGACACCTGCAACAAGATCTCCAAGTTCATGGCGAAGAGCGGCTACGAATGCCGCGTCATGGGGATTCCCAAGACCATTGACAACGACCTCTTTGGCACCGACCACTGCCCCGGCTTCTCCTCCGCAGCCAAGTACATCGCGACCTCCGTCGCCGAGATCAAGCATGACGTCTGCTGCTATGACACCAAGATGATCACCATCGTCGAGGTCATGGGACGCAATGCTGGCTGGCTCACCGCCTCCGCCGCCCTTGCGACACACGCAGGTGCAGGCCCTGACTTCATCTACCTCCCCGAGGTAGCCTTTGACATGGAGAGCTTCCTCAACGACATCGAAGGTGTCTACAACGCGACTGGCAAGTGCCTCGTCGTCGTCTCCGAAGGCGTCCAAGACAAGGACGGCAATCTCATCGCCGAGGCCGACGCCAACGCCATGGACGGCTTTGGCCACGCCCAGCTCGGCGGTCTCGCCAGCAAGCTCGCCGCCGTCGTGCGTGAGCGCTTCACCACAGCCAAGATCCGTCCTATTGAGTTCTCCCTGCTGCAGCGCTGCGCGACCCACGTCGCCTCCGCTACCGATGCCAACGAAGCCTACCTCGCAGGCAAGACCGCAGTCGAGTCCGCCATCAGTGGTGTCACCGACAAGATGGTCGCCTTTGAGCGCGACATGTCCAGCGGCTCCTACGTCTGCAAGACTATGCTCCTCGACCTCGCCAGCGTCGCCAACACCGAGAACAAAGTCCCCCGCGAGTGGATCAACGCCGCCGGCAACAACGTCGAGCAAGCCTTCATCGACTACGCCCTGCCCCTCATCCAAGGTGAGACAGGTATGAAGACCGTAGACTCCCTGCCCCGCTTTGCGCGTCTCCGCAAGATTCTTGCCGAGCCCTCCTGCGGCTGCAGCTGCGGATGCCAAGGCTAAGAGCCCCGCATTCATCATCCTTTGAATCACAGCAAGCCATCCCCTCCAGCGGGGGATGGCTTCTTTTCAGTGCCTAAGGCATCCCCAGCCAAGAGAAAGGGCACAACTCGCAAGGAGTTGTGCCCTTCTTATGATAAAAGAATGTGATTTTAGAACTGCATACCGCCACCGATGCGGATGATGTGGTGCATCTGCCCCTCGGTCTTGATGTAGTCATTGCTATAGTACTTCTCCTCCGCATCAGGAGCTGCTGTGCTGCCGCGGAATTCGTAGGCGATAAAGAGATAAGCCCAGGGTGAGTAGTGGTACTTCAGACCCACCTCACCACTATAGGCAAAGCCAGCCTCCGTGCCATCATATTCCGAATAGCCCCATGCATAGCCCTTTTCACGGTAGGAGTATTCGATATAATTGCTTACGATAGAGAGACCTGCATTCACCCCAAAGAAGAGCTCAAGGGGAGAATGATTCGGTCTAA
>CAYJJA010000104.1:0-8477 GCA_964370355.1 uncultured Akkermansia sp.
GGCATATCGGGGCTCTTCTCCTCCACGACGCGCGTCGCGCGAGCGATAGCCTCCTCGATCACATCCTGCAGACTCACCGTCTCACCGGAGCGCGTCTTGAAGGGCTTTCTATCCTTGCCCAAGATAGAGCCAAAGGCCACATGGCGGTAGTCGCCACTGATGCCACGCATGCGCTGGATGTCAAAGATCTGCGCAAAGTGCTTTTCTTGCGGCACCCCCACCACATACCAGATGGAATCCGCCTGGAACTGCTGCTTGCGGTAGTCCAGCGTCGCCAGATCCGTCGTCGCGTAGAGAAAGCCCCCGTCCGCCTTGCGTATGATAGCGGGGACAGCCGTCCACTCCCCATCACGCTGCACGAGGAAGGGATCCTTCTTTGGCTCAAGCTTGCCGTCTGAGAAGACGCAGATCGCGCCATCGCTCTCACGGGCTATACCCTGAGCGATGAGCCCCTCGACGAGGGGGGCGAGCGCGTCATTGTAGGCACTCTCACCCAGCCAGTAATCAAAGCTCACATCGAGCTGCTCATAGATCTTATCAAGACTGCTGCGCGAGACGGCGACACACTGCTGCCAGATGCTATAATTCTCCTCATCACCCGCTTGCAACTTCACGAGCTCGCTCTTGCAAATCTCAATAAAGCCCGCCTGCTCCTTGCAGCGAGCATTCACCTCCTTGTAGACGCGCACCAGCTCATCAATGCTATTCTGCTCCAGAGCCTGCGTATCCAGAATATTCTTCCATCCCCAGAGAATCATGCCAAACTGCGTGCCCCAGTCACCAATATGATTATCCGTGATGACATGATGCCCCATGAAGCGCGCGAGACGCGCCAGCGCATCCCCGATGATGGTGCTACGAATATGCCCCACATGCATGGGCTTGGCAATATTGGGCGCGGAGAAGTCAACTACGATGCGCTGAGGCTGCTGAGTGAGGCTCACCCCGAGTCGCTCATCATGCAGCATCTGCTCCATGCGCTGGGCGTAGTAGCCCGCCTTGACGCGAAAGTTGATGAATCCAGGACCTGCAATCTCCATCTCTGCAATCTCCAGACCGTCCATGGCAGCGATGAGATCAGCAGCCAGTACACGCGGCTGCTTACCGAGGCGCTTGGCGAGCATCATTGCCACATTGCTCTGGTAGTCGCCAAAGCGGAGATCCTGCGATGGGCTAATCGTGGGTTGAAAGCCAGCGGGGAGGCTATCGCCTAGAGAATCATTGAGGGCTTGCAAGAGCCCCTGAGCGAGAAGTTGAGCTATGGTCATGTTGGGAGTATTTATACACTATTTCCTAGATATCTGTCAAAAGCAAATTCTTAGCGACGCGGCTAGGCGGCATCTATCATGGGGAGGAAAATGATTCTGTCTTTTCTAAAAATGAAGCTTATAATTTATGGAGTGCCGTTTTCTCTACTCGATGCAGATGAGTCATGAGTGGATTTCTTAGCCCCATGAGCAAGGCTCTTCTTGACAGAGACTGCATAACAGAGGATAATCCGCGCATGTCCACAGATGATGATACGAGTCGCGATCGCATGCTGCCCTTTCAACCTCCTAATCTGGAGCTTCTAGAGGAGGCTCGCCACCTTATTTTTGCGAGTTCTCAGCACGAGCCTGTGGGCAATGATCTCTCCGTTGCCAATTTGTACCTGCTCGCAGGTAAGTACAGCATTGAGCTCGCCATTGAAAATGCTGTGCTCTACCGCTACTATTCAGGCAATGACCGCTTCGTCGGCTACGCCTTCCCCTATGGATTGGCAGAGCATGACGATGACGCGCTAGAGCTCGCTCTAGAGCGCATCGAGCAGGATGCCGATCGTCGTGGACGACGCGCCGAGTTTTGCCTGCTCACAGAGCGTGATGTGACTCAGCTCCAACGGCTACGCCCCGATTGCTACGAGATGAGCACACAGAGAGCAGATAGTGATTATATCTACTCACGTGACGCGCTCTTCGCGCTGGCAGGGACACGCTATCACAAAAAGCGCAATCGCCTATCCCAGACGCTGCGCCAGCTCGACAAGCAGCAGCTGGAGTGGCATAGCGTGCGCCTCAATCCCGCACTCCACGCAAAGGCCATCCTAGAGCTCACGCAGCAGTGGCGCGAGCAGCTGCAGGGCAATGAGCAGAGCACGAGCTCAGAGCTGGCGAGCATTGAGCTGGCTCTCAAGCACTGGGATGCTCTCCAGCTGGCGGGTTGTGGTATATTCGTCGAGGGGGTCTTGCGCAGCTATGCGATCTGCTCCTACGCGCGCGAGGGAGAGCTCAACACGCATTTTGAGAAGTGCCACCCCGATTGGCGCCATCTCTATGCGCTCATCAATCAAGAAACGGCCCGTCACTTCCCCGATGTGTTCACGATCAACCGCGAGGAGGACCTAGGGCATGACGGGCTACGCCAAGCCAAGCTTTCCTACCACCCCGCCCTACTCATTCATAAATACCGCGCCTCCCTCATCTCATGACCTCGCCCTCTTCTCAGTACTTTCTCAATGGCGTGAGCCATCCGCTGGATAGCGAGTTGAGCATCCCGCAGCTCCTCGCCCACCACGGCTACACGCAGGCGCGTGTGGCTCTTGAAATCAATGGCCGTATCCTGCCGCGCAGCTCGTGGCCTGACTATAGAGTCTGCGTCGGCGACAAGATCGAGCTCGTTCACTTTGTCGGAGGAGGCTGATATGGCAGATGGCTTGGACGCAGACTCATGGCGTAGGGCTCTCATCGAGCGTATCACCCCTCCTATCTATGAGAAGCTATCTCATGGCTCGCTCGCCATTGCAGGGCTAGGTGGGCTGGGCTCTCAGATAGCACTCATGCTGGCGCGCGCCGGCATAGGGCATCTGCATCTGGTGGATTTTGACTGCGTGGATGTCAGCAATCTCAATAGGCAGGCCTACCGCATCGCTCATCTGCACCGCCCCAAGACGGTCGCGCTCTGCGAGATGATACGCGAGATCAATCCCTGCATCCGCCTGAGCTCGACACAGCTGCGCGTGGATGAGGGCAATGTGTGGGAGATTTTCTCTCCCTATGAGCTGGTATGCGAGGCATTCGACCATGAGCAGAGCAAGGCTATGCTCGTCGAGCAGCTGCTCTCGCGCTCGGAGAGTGTGCGCATCGTCGCCGCCTCGGGGCTCGCAGGCTATGCGAGTGCAAATGCTATTCGCACGCGTCGCGCGATGAGCCGCCTTTATCTCTGTGGAGATGAGGTGAGTGCGCTGCGAGAGGATGAGCCTCTCGTCTCCACACGCGTGATGCTCTGCGCTGCACATCAAGCCCATATGCTGCTGCGCCTCATTCTAGACGAGCAGGAGGTGTAGCTCGCTCGCCCCCCCCCTACTGCGTGGGGGGGGTCTTAGGGGGGATTCTCTATAGAGTGTGGTATTCTATCTCGTAGCTCACTTAGCCTTTCTTTCGGCTATTCTTGGAGACGCGAGGGGATGGATCGCCTGTGCTCTCGCCGGGCAGCGGACCTCCACGGCTGCGTAGCCGCTGAGGGGGGCGTGCCTTGACACGCAGCTCTACTTTTTTCCCCTTCACTGTGATCTTGGTGGAGCTAAAAAGTGCGGCATCCAGCTCATGCCCCGCACCTGCAGGAGATGGGGTGGGGGCTGCCGTGATGTCTTGGGCTATTCGGGCTCGCAGCTGGGCGACACTCAGCTCGCCCTCTGGGCTGCTCTCACTCGCCCCTGCGCCCGACTCGGCAGCGAGGCGGGCATCACGCAGCTCTTGGGCTTGCTGCTCGGGGATGACAGTGGCTATGAGATCCTCACCCGGTACGCCGAGGCTCTGCGGATTGTCTCTCAGGTGATTTTCCAAATCGAGGTCGGGAGTCGCACCGTGGTGTACGGCACGATCATAGGCGCGAGAGGCGTCGGCATAGCGCCCGAGATCAATATAGATGCGAGCCATGTTGTAGTGGGCATCGCCGAGCTCGGGGTTGAGCTTGATGGCGGCAGCGAGATACTTGAGTGCCTTCTCATGCGCACCGTTGAGTGTCTCTATGTTGGCGAGGTAGAAGAAGGCGTCCTCGTTGGCGGGGTCGCACTCGAGGCTGCGGCGGAATTGGCTCGCTGCAGAGTCGAGCTGGTCGAGCAGGTAGTAGGCAGTGCCCATGAGCTGGTAGCTGCTGGCGTGCCCAGGGGCGAGGCGGCTCGCGCGTTGCAGGTAGTGGATGGCCTCTTCGTGCTTGTTGCGATGTAGTAGGATGGAGCCTAGGTTGACCAGCCCTGCGAGATGATCGGGATGCGCGTCCACGAGGGTGCGGTAGAGCTGCTCTGCGGCAGTGTAGCGCTGGGCGGCAAAGGCTTTTTGCGCTCCTGTGGCGAGAGCCTCGACCTCTAGCCCTGCGCGGATGGCAATGGCTGTCTCCTTGGCGGCGGCGGCGGCGGCTTCTCGCGCGGCGAGGCTGGCGGCCTCGCTCACGGCGGCATCGGTGGCTTGGCTGCGGGCGGTTTCGGCGGCATCGGCACTCTGGACGGCTTGGATGAGGGTGTCTTCGAGATGCGTGAGGTCGAGCGCGTTCTCATCTTCGATTTGCTCGAGTGAGGAGAGTAGCTGCGGGTTCTGATTCTTCATCTGCCTGTAGGCCTCTAGGAGGAGGCTTTGGGCTTTTTTCTGCTCTTCTAGCTTGCCTTTCTGCTTGGCGACGATGCTGCGCAGCAGTTGATTCTCCTCCTGCATCGCTGGATCCATACTGGGCGTGCTAGCATTCGCGTCAAGCTCACCCTCAAGCTGGTGGAGACTTTCACTCAGCTCGGAGATGCGACGGCGGTAGCCGAGATTCTCATCATAGATGCGGGCTACCTCATCACGGAGGCGGTCGCTTTCTTGGCGGGCTTGGGCGAGCTGGCTGACGAGTACTTGCTGCTCATCGCCTTGGGCAGAGAGCTGGGCTTCGAGTTGGGCGACGCGCTCCTCAGCTTGCTTGAGCTGGCTGCTCAGTGTGATATTTTGGTCGAGCAGGGCTTTAGTCTTTTCTGGGCTGTTGAGCTCGATGATTTCTTTGAGACGGCTATTCTCAGCAAGCAGCTGGCTGTGCTCTTGGCTGATGAGCTCGTGGCGGGCTTCGAGCTCACTGAGCTCGGCTTGGAGGGCATCGGCCTGCTTTTGCGCCTCTTGGTGAGCGAGCACTTCACTATCATATTTTTTCTGCAGCTCCTTGAGCTGCCGGTTGAGCGAGGCGACGACCTTGCCACTGGCGTTGCGCTCCGTTTGCAGTGCTCTCTCAAGCTCAGCGAGGCGTTTTTTGAAGCCATCGCGGTTGAGCTCTGCGCTGAGTAGCTTTTGCTGGGTCTTCTCATGAGTCGTACGTAGCTCCTTGTAGGCGACCACCATGCGGCGTAGCTCTTCGCGTGTGCGCATGAGCTCATTGTACATCTGACGATTGTTGTTGATGGTCCCTGGGGCGATGTGCGGGGTCTGGTCGAGATTCACACTAGCTCTATTGGTACTTCTACTGGTGACTTCGGGGTTGAAGGGTTGAGGATTACGCGCAATGGGATTGCGCGGACTGCGTGAGCCCTGATCCTTGAGCCTCCCCCTATAGGTACGCAAATTGTCCGCCACGATCTTACGACGCATACTCACTAGCTCCACGCGCCATGCGGGGTAGTCGCGCACGATGGCGGCAAGGATGCGCTCCGACTGCTGCGCTTGGTTGATAGCACTATGCCATTGCTTTTGACTGGCGAGTAGCTCTGCCTTGCGGCAAAGCTGGTAGGCAGTGAGATACTTATCAGCTATATCTTGATCGTTTTGCTGCATGCTCCCTCTGACAGCATGCGTGAGAGGCAGGCAGAGCATTTGAGCTTTGCTCTGAGCTAGCAACATGAGTCCCGCTAGAGCAAGGCCTGAGAGCAGTGTAGCGACAGGAGGGTGGCAGCGTGTGGTGTAGAGCATGATACAAGGTTATTCTATCTAAAAAATAGGGTGATAGGCAAGCTTTTTTCTCCTTCCCTTTACGGATTATTGCCCTGATAGTTGTAGATACAACATATTTCAAAAGACTTACAAAGGATTACATATGAATAACAAAAGAGGCTTCATGGTCTTAACTCGATAAGCTAGAGCGCTGCGAATACCTAGCCCCCATTTGCTGCACCTGCGACAGCCCAGTGAATCTGCAAAATTCATATCCCTTGGCAAAGCGATCTTTACACCAAGCCACTAGGATGCAGGCTGGCTAGAGCGCAGGTCAATGTAGGCAAGATTGTTCCAAAATTCTCTCGCGGTGCGCGTTGTGATCCCATCTAGCGCGATATAGCGTGTGCGCAGGAGGCTGGAGCTCGCATGCCCCATATCGAGCTGGAGGGAGGAGAGGTCTCGAAAGTGCTTGAGATGATAGGATGCAAAGGTGTGGCGCAGGATATCCGCCTGCCACTCGGTAAAGCCCGCGCTGCGCCGCAGCTCTCGCCAGCGTCTATCCCATGCGCGAGGGATGATGGCACTGCCTGGTAGGGTGTAGGTGCAGACGCGGCGCAACCAGGTATGGAGGGCAGGATAGATGGTCACCTGGCGATGCCCACCTGTTTTGGAATGCTGCGGGGGGATCTCAATGACCTTGTCCTTGAGGTGTACATGACTCCAGGTAATGCGCTCAATCTCGGTAGGACGTATACCCGCCCAGAGCAGAAAACCGAGCGCGGGCGCACAGCTGCGATGCTTGGGCTCAAGAGAGGTGCGCAGCAGCCGCGAGAGCTCGCGTAGAGTGAGCGCGCAGATGCGCTTTTCGCAGAGGTGGGGGGCATTGAGCAGGGTGATAGGATTGTGCGAGCACCAGCCGCGCCGCATGCCAAAGTTGAACACACCATGCAAGATGACATGAGCCTTGCGCTGCATACTCGACGTCTCAAAGCACTCCGAGATGATGTGCTGGCAGTCCTCGGCGTTGATACTGCAGAGCGGGCGAATGCGCCAGCTGGGGGTGTGGCGCATGATGCGCTCCCCATATTGCTTGATCTCGGCTATGGTGCGCTTGCGGCGGTGAGCTTTGTTGAGAATGAGAGCATCAATCACGCAGCCAAAGGGGAGAGTGCGCTTCTCACGGGCGTAGGACTCAATACCTAGCTTGATGACATGGCGGCAGTGACTCATCACCTCGCCTGTGTTGCTGAGGTCGTACTCATGGCTGCTCTCGAGTATTTCTAAGGCGAGACGCGCGGCGTCGGCAGCACTCAGCGGCGCGTGTGCTAGCAGGGCGCGGGCGAGCCCCTCTTCTTGGAGTGTCGTCTGGGGCGGCGCATCGTCAGTGACATCGAGCTGAGTAGAGGGAGGATCATCCTCTGTAGGGAGCTCACGCTTTTGAAGCGCCGCTATCAGCAGATCCTCCATTTGCAGGCTCAGTACACTCTGAGCACCCTCTATCTGGTTGTACACTTCGCTCATCTCAGCTCCTCCTCTTATTGGCAGCAGTATAGAAAAAGGCCTTGCCCCTCTCAATGAGCAAAACCTTTAACTAGTACTAAAATCTTGATGAGTAGTCTTTAAAGTGATAATAACAGAAGATTCAAACTGACAAGAAATAGGGACTTTTCATTTTACGTCGATCTATAATAATCAAGTAATTATGGCGGGTAACTTTTTACTCATATTATTTTACCCTCTCATTCTACGCAAGACCGAGTAGAATTGATAATTGAGATAGGCAAGGTAGGCAACAATGATGATGGTGAAAAACCTCTCCGTCTGAATAGCCCAGAGGCAAAAGGGGATAGAGACGATGACCCCAATCTTGGCAGAGGCGTAGTCACTATTGAGCAGAGATCCCAGCATCTTGCCCCCATCCAGAGGGTGGAGAGGCACGAGATTGAAAGCCGTCCAGATAAAGCTGACAAAGAAGAGTTGATTATAGAAAATAAAGAGATTGACGCTGATAGGATTATCACCAGCCAGCACCTTGATGATATACTCTGTAACATTGCCCGCTGGCTCTGCATGGGAATAGAAGATCGACGAGAAGGAGGAGTAGAAGGCATACTGCATAGCCTCCCAGCCCGCCCCAGTCTGAATCCCCAGCAGCATGACGGCTAGCACCCCGGGGATGAGCCCAGCCAAGGGACCGGCAAACACGGTCCAAAAATAAGTCCAGCGCGTGAAGCGCCCGCCTGCATGGGAGGCGTAGCCTCCGAATCCCTCGATAACGACCTCTGGATAAGCACCTGCTAGGCGACGCGAGGTCAAGGCATGGCCATATTCATGAAAGAGCAGAGCAATGATGCCAGCAACAACAAAAAGCAGCACGTGCATGATCTCATCGGGATGACTGAGACCAAAGCCTCCTCCGAGCAAGGCGAGGATGAGCCAAGTCAGCGGACTGATGCTTGTAGGGATACCAAAAAGGCGAAATCGTATGGTAAGAGCATTTAGCATAGTTAAAATAGATAATCGTTTAGGGGATCTTGCGAAATTAGCAGCTTCGAATTTTGCTAGCAGTTTGGATGAGAATTTGTGGCGTTTGGGTGCACATAGCGAGCT
>CAYJJA010000105.1:0-8406 GCA_964370355.1 uncultured Akkermansia sp.
GGCTTCTTCCTCGGCATGCTCACCGTTGGAACCGTGGGCGTGTCCGTGGTCGTCGGCGCTTGTTGGTGCAACCTGTTTGCTAGCTGGCTCTTGAGTTTGCGTGGCAAGATGAGACGCACCTCCTGCGAAACCTACGCTCAAGAGGTAGGTCATTGTGGTAAACTGGGTGATTTTCATCGCGCGCCTTTAGTGAGTGTGTGGTTTAGCTTGAGCCTGCGAGCCGTGCTTGTGTGCCTTCTTGGGGGTGCTGCTCTTGATTTCGGGGGCTTTTTCCGTATGCACAGCGACGGGCTTTTTGGGTGTTCTAAAGCGCTTATGAGTCGAAGGTGCTCCAGCGAAGCTGCTTTGAACGCAGAGGGCGAAAAGGGCGGATACGATAAGGGTGGTGAAAGAAATGTTCATGATGGATGAAATAGATTAAAGGGTGAAATGAGGGTTGAGGTACTTGAGCTTGGCTTGTGTCTTGAGCAGCACCGCGAGGTTTTCGAGGTAGCTGAGCTCGCGCAAGAAGCTCTCGTGGCGCATCTCGGAGAGCTCTGCAAGCTTTAGCTCGCCGAGATCGTAGAGTTTTTGTTGTGTCTGAACCGCCTGCTTGAGCTCAGCAATGCGGCTGGCCTCGGAGCGGCAGTGTTGCAGCGACAGGCGCTCTTGAGCTTGGAGGGATTGGGACTCTGTAAGCAAGCGTCGCCATGCCGTGATGTAAGCATGGGTCTTGAGCGCGCGCTCGCCTGTGGAGAGGGCTATCGCCTCGCGGTTGCGATTCCACAGGGGGAGGGTGAACTCAAAGCCTAGTCCCGCCTCATTGCCCTCACCCGAGAAGCTAGGCAAGAGCGTGAGCTCGGGGTACTGCTTGCGAATCTCACTCTTGAGCTCCAGCTCACTCGCATTGAACTGCGCGGCGGCAGCCTTGAGCGAGGGGGAGGCGAGCAATCGCTGCGCGGAGAGTGTCGCGACGGGGGCGGGCGTGCTCTGGGGGAGGAAGTCCTGTACGCGCAGATTCTTCGTTGCTGGATGCAGGCCTAGCTCGCGTACGAGATTGAGCCGCGCATTGAGCACCTCATCTTGCTTGTTTTGGAGCATGGTGATGAGCTCATTGAGGCGTTGATGGGCGATTTGCTTTTCGGCGAAGCTGAGCTCGCCTAGCGTGTGCAGGCTATCGACCTTCTTCACCTCATCGCGCAGCTGCTTCAAGCGCTGGCTGATGAGACGCTCTTGGCGTTGACCGAGCAAGAGGCTGACGCATTGCTCTTCCAATGTCGCCAAGTAGCTCTGCTCGGTCGCCTTCATTTCCCAGAAGTCAGCCTCCTTGTACTGCTCAGCAATCTGCTTGGCTATACGAGGTAGGCCTGTGACAGGGATGGTGATCTCGGGGGCGAGCGAGTAGTTGCGCAGCTGCGAGCTGAGCACATTGCCAAAGTCGGCTCCCATGATGGGGTCTGCCCATAGCCCTGCGTATCGGGCGACGCTGGTCTTTTGAGCATAGGTCAATCGCTTTGCATTGAGCTCGGGATTCAGAAAGAGACCGATGCGTTGCAATTGCTGATGCTTGAGTGAGCTTGACTGTGAGGTCAAGTTGCGGCTCACCTGGAGCCATTGGGTGGTGTCACGCGACAGATTGACAGGCGCGGAGTTGTAGCTGCTGCATGCGACGAGGACGAGGCCTAGGGCGCAGAGCACACCGGAGGAAAGGGGGGTGTTCACGAATTTTTTCTCTAGATTTGTGTTTGAAATTACAGATAAATGGGAATAAGAGTGTGAAAAAAATCACACAATGTGCCATTTTCTATCAAATCAAGAGAGGGCGGTAGGGCTCAATAAGCACACAACGCGCTAGGGGAGGCTCCGCATCAATACACAGATCCTCAGAGACGCACTCATTCAAGGGGTAGACACGCAGATAATCCAGCCAGATCATCACCAAGGGGACGATGGGGATAGCGGTCGAGGAGCATACCTGCACCATGGGCTCGGCACTGTGATCGCAGTTGTGAGGCATGGGATCTTCATCCGCAGGCTCACTGGGCGATTCGTGCTGATGGGAATGCTCATGATGATGGCTATGCGCTAGCTCAGCAGAGAGTTGATCTGCTCCGTGGGAGCAATCCTCAGCAGCACAGCGACAGATGCCAGCAAACCCCATCACCAGCAAGGCTGGGATAAGGATCATGGCTAACAAGAGCCTTCGTGTGGAGTGAGAAATCATACTGACTGCATGCATACCGACTGCATGCGTAGCATAGCATGGCGGCACGGATTTTGTCGAGTAAAATCTTCGTCATTGATATTTTTTGCATGCCACCGTCGTCGTGTATCCTCCCCCTAGGGCTTCAATTAACATAGATTAATTATGAACATAGGTACTCGACAGCTCTGCATAATTTTGATAGAGTAGCCCCATATGCGAAAACACATATTGCTCTATATGCTCATGATGGGACTCGCCAACGCTCAGGATATTCAACAGATAGCCAATACCTTACCCCTAGGTAAAACCATCTCTTCTGAGCAGGCTCAATTGCCCATACCATTCGTCAAAGACGCTCATGTAAGACTACTCGGCGCAGACTATGAAGAGATCATCGGCGAAGATGGAGCTATCCGTCCCGTGCTTTCTCCCACTCGAGTTGCCGTGAGTTTTGAAGTGTCGAAAGGCAATAAGAGAGCCATCAGCAAGGACTACTTCATCGAGGTCTTGCCTGCGAGCCCCGTCCCCACAGGTGTGAATGCGAAGCCCACCGTCATCCCAGAATTGCTCCAATGGCGCGGTGGCAAGGGTGAGTTCAGCTTTGTCGATAAGCAGAACGCCGTCCAGATCGTCGGCGCGAGTCCCGAGCTGCTCGCAGAAATCAAAGCCATCGTCCCCCAAGGTCTCAAGCTGAGCGATAAAGGTACAGCCAAGCTCAGCCTCAAGGTGACGCCCAAGGCCACCGCCACACTGGGCGATGAGGGCTACACGATGAAGATCACCCCCACGGCTATCGCCATCGAGGCGGGCACAGAAAAAGGTCTCTACTGGGGCACGCGCAGCCTGCTGCAGATCCTCAAGCTCAACAAGGGCAAGGTCCCCTGCGGCGAGATCGTCGACTTCCCCCGCTTCAAGATACGCGGCTTTATGTTCGATGCGGCGCGCACGCCATTCACCATGAGCAGCCTTGAGGAGATTGTTGACACGATGTCATGGTACAAGATGAATGACTTTCACATCAATCTGAACAACAATTATATCTTCCATGAGAACTACGTGGACGCGGGCAAAGACCCCTTCAAGGAAAGCTACGCGGGCTACCGCATCGAGTCGGATTATAAGAGCGCGAAGGGCGTCCCCCTCCACTCTCAGGACCTCCACTACAGCAAGAAGGAGTTCGTCCAGTTCATCCAAGACTCAGCGAGGCAAGGCGTCGCCATCGTCCCCGAGATCAACAGCCCTGCACACGCGCTGAGCTTCACCCGCATGCGTCCTGATCTCATCTACCAAGGGCCCATGAACAACGAAAAGCGTCGCTGCGAGATGCTCGATGCCTCGCGCCCCGAGACCCTCGAGTTCGTCTCCGGCATCCTCGATGAGTACCTACTGCCAGATAAAAAGACGGGCAAGGCCGTCTTTGAGGGACTTACCTTCCATGTCGGCTCAGATGAGTTCTACGGCACGCCCGAGAGCTACCGCAAGTACACAGACTCCATCCTCAAGTACGTCAAGAAGCGCGGCTACCAGCCACGCGTCTGGGGCAGCCTCAACAAAAAGCAAGGCCCTAGCCCCGTCCTCGCCGAGGGCGTCCAGCTCAATCTCTGGAATGGCGGCTGGGCAAAGGCATGGGACTCCATCAACCAAGGCTTTGATGTCATCAATACCGACGACGGAGCACTCTACATCGTCCCCTTCGCGGATTACTACCGCATGGACAAGAACCAAAAGTGGGTCTATGAGCACTTCAAGCCCAACCACGTCGCCAGCGACACGGTGCCCTCGGGTCACCCCCAATTCCTCGGCGCAACCTTCGCCGTATGGAATGACATGATAGACATCAAGCACCCTGGCTACCACTTCCGCGACATCGCCGAGAGCATCAATAGCTCTATTGCCATCGTCGCGCAGAAGACCTGGAGCGATGAGATCGTCCCCCGCAGCTACGATGCGCATCGCGCCCTCGTGCCGCAGCTCGGCTACTTCTCCGTAACTCCTAAGGAGCGCATCAAGTCGATCGAGGTCCAGAATGTCAAGGCTCCCCAAGTCTTGAATCTCCCCCTCATGAATCCGAACTACCAGTTCGTCGCCGAGATCGAGCTCAACGCCAGCGCAGCGGGCAAGGATCAGATCCTGCTGAGTGATGGCAAGGCCGCCTTCATGCCCGTCATGGCTGATGGTCGCGTAGGCTTCCGCCGCGACGACACGCTGAGCTTTGCCTACGACTACAAGCTGCCCCTCGGCAAGCGTGTGAAAGTCGAGCTCATCGGCACACTGGGCAAGACCCAGCTCTGGGTTGATGGCAAGCTCGTCGGCGACAAGCCCGTGCTCACCACCTTCAAGAGCACCCACAAGGAGAAGATCTCCACCTTCCCCCTCCCTCTCAAGACAATAGGTGCGAAGTGGGACGGCAAGATCTACTCGATCAAGGTCGCGCAAAAGCCTTAGTGACTGGTAGAGGCATTACTTCTATTGTAAAGAGCTGTGAGCATCGTCTCACAGCTCTTTTTTGCGACAACGTATCACCACCATGTAAGACATGATGAGGGGAAATAGAATCTTGACAGTAGCAAGAGCTGAGCTATAATAATCCCTAATCATTGACGTATAATACATCCAACCTACTAGAAAGATCATACGCGCATGGGACTCTTTAATCTCAATAAAAACACCGCCCCCCCCGCCCCCACTCCCACCGAAGGCATACTCGGCACCACCCTCTATTGGGATCCCCCCAGCAACGCCGAGCTCGTCTGGAAGCACCCCAGCCGCGAGATCCTCAAAGGCGCAAGACTCCAAGTCCACGCCAGTCAAGAGGCTGCCCTCTTCATCGACGGTCACTGCGCGCGCGTCTTTCGCGGAGGCGGCGAGGAATACACCATAGACGAATCCGCCAACATCCCGCTGCTCAATGACAAGCTCCACGTCGCCACCGGCGGACAGCCCGCCTACTTCGCCGAGATCTGGTTTGTCAACACCAGCACATCGCGCAAGATCAGCTGGTTCTGCGATGAGCGCAACGGGCTCAAGCTCCGCGCCAACGGCAGTGTCTACTCTGCCAAGCTCTCCTGTAGCAGCACCCTCAAGATCACCCGCAGCGAGAGCTTCCTGCGCGAATTCGTCGGCAAGCTCCCCCACTACGATACCGCCTCCATCCTCAGCTTCTTCAAGTCCAACCTCATCGCCGCCACCGTCACCGCCGTCAAAAAGCACTACGAGCAAGCCCAGATGCGCTTTGAGGACTTTATCAACGAGCGCGACTCCCTCCAAGCCCGCCTTGAGCTCCACGTCAACGCCAGCTTTGCCCAAGATCACGGTCTCGAGCTCAGCTACCTCGCTGTCGATGAGTTCTACAGCGATCAACTCGAAGAATACTGGAATGCCCAGCAAAAGCGCATCGCGCTCAGCGAGCTCGGCGTGAACTACACCCAAGAACGCCAGCTCGACATCATGCAAACAATGGCGGGCAACGAGGGAGGAGCCGCCGCCCTCATGGGCGCGGGAGCCAGCCTCGGTGCAGGTCTCGGCATGGGGCAGCAGATGATGCAGGCCATGAGCCCAGCCAGTGCCACCCCATCGAGTACAGCAGCCACCCCTCCGCCCCTCCCCCCCGAGAGCTGCCCCGCCCCGCTCTACTACTGCGCCCTCCAAGGCCAGCCCACAGGTCCACTCAGCCCAGAGCAGCTCCAAGGCTACATCCAGCAGGGTGAGCTCAACGCCCAAAGCCTCGTCTGGAGGCAGGGCAGCCCCCAGTGGGTCGCCGCTGGCACTCTCCCCGAGCTCGCCGCCCTCCTCACCCCTCCCCCTCTGCCTCCCCTCTAGTACCCCCGCGCTGATATGAAAAGAATCAACACCGTCGCCTTCCTCTTCCTCGCCGCCCTGCTCGCCCTGAGCAGCTGGATTATCTGGTACTTCCTCCCCGACGAGAGCTCTCCGCACCTCCCCGCCTACATCCTCAGCAGCATTGCCGTCATCGCTGCGGAGATCATCGGCTTTGCCTCCCTCTACATCACAGGCTATCAGTCCATCTTTGGTCCTCAGAGCATCGCCATCACGAGGCGCATTCTGATCTACATCGCCTGCCTGCTCGTCCTCATCACCCTGTGGTGGGTGGTCGTCAGCTTTGTCGAGCTCCCCGTCGCCTTCTACGGCATGGCTCTCGCTGCCCTCACCCTCTGGCAGGGCTACCACCTCGCCAGCCTCTACATTGCCTCCCGCCTCCAGCGTCAGTCCGCCAGCAGCGCGAGCGCGGAGGCGCAGCAGCAAAAAGCCACCGCCGCAGCGCATCGAGAAATTCTCGACCACTTCACCCTCTGCATGAGCAGCAAGGCCTGTGACCCCCTCCAGATGACACAGGCAAAAAACGCCCTCAGCCGTGCGCTCAATGACCTCGCTAGCCTGCCCAGTCACTCCTTTGCGCAGCAACGCAGCCAGCACGATGCCCTCTGCGCCTCGTGGGACGAGCTGCGCCGCGCCATTGCCCAGTTCGCCCATGAGACAGAGCGTGCCAAGCTCGACGAGCTGCTCGGACGCATCACCAAAAACGCCCGCCAGCTCTCCCACCATATCACCCATCAGTAAAAAAACCTCCTTAGCCCAGCTCTCCGCCCGCCCCGCCCGCATGACAGCCCTCGAATTGACCTCCCTGCACTGCCCGCGCTGCCGCCACCCCCTCCCCGCTGGAGCGGAGCGTCAGAGGCGAGCCATCTGCCCCCACTGCGATGAGCATATCCTGCTCACAGGAGGCGAGGTCGCATCGAGCCTCTATCCCGAGCGCATCATCCCCTTTGCCCTGAGTGAGCAAGACTTTGAGCAGCATGTCACCCAGATCTTTGTCCAGCATCCGCATGCGGCGCGTGACCTCATTGAGCAGGTCAGCTTTGGATCAGCGCGTGCCATGTATCTGCCCATGTACCACTACGCCATCAAGTACCACCTCGACTACAGCTGTCAAATAGCGGATAAGGCATGGAGACAGCCCAAAACGCCCCCGCAGTCTCAGCTGCACCAAGGCAGCAAGCGCGGCGAGCTCGAGCTGCTCTCCATCGCCTACGAGGGTGACGAGCTCCCCCCCGCCCTACTCAACTACGCCCATCGCTGCCGCTTTGATGCCCACCTCGCCCGCCCCTTCCAAGAGCACTACCTCAGCGATAGGACGGATAGCCCCAAGCTCAGCCCAGCCCCTCAGCCCAACCTCGATGTGGAGGAGGTCTGGCACCGCCACGTCCATGGCTACGCCTCCGATGTCGCGCGTGACAAGCTCCTTGAGATGCTCAGCGAGCAAGATGTCACCACGCTCAAGCACGAGCTCACCATCGAGTCCAAGCAGGCGCGGCTCGTACTCATCCCCTTCTGGTACATAGACTTTCACTACAAAGGTGAGCCCCACTACGCCCTCATGGAGGGTAGCACAGGTCAGCAGCAGCTCTACAGTCTCCCCTACGATGAAAAGCTCATCCACACTCAGAGCTCAAAGCAGCGGCTCACGACACTCCTCAACAGGCTCATCCTTCTGCTCTACACACTCGCGAGCGTCTACTACTGGTGGGACTATCTGCGACCAGAGGGCAGCACTGAGCAGCTCTACCTACTCGCCATCGGGGTCCTGCTCACCCACTGGATCTTCAACGCCCTGATCAACTACCAAGACAAAAAGCACAGCCATGAGCTCCTCGAAGCCCAGCGCAAGCGAGAGCACGCTGCCCGACGCAACCTCGCCTACGCGCAGCGCGAAACGTTGCGAGAGCCCAGCTCCACCACCAGCCCCCAGAGCCATACTCTACGTGCGAGATACGCCTACATCCTCCTCGCACTCCTAGGCGGCGTGCTAGGGCTACACAACTTCTACGCAGGACACAGCCGCAAGGCCTACATCCAGCTCATCATCACCACCCTGAGCATGAGTACACTACTACTCATCCCCCTCATCTGGTCATGGATAGACTGCCTGCGCGTCAAGCGCGACGCAAAGGGCATCCCCATGAGCTGAGCCATAGCGAGCTCATTCTATTTTTTTTGTGGCGCATGGCGTCAGAATCACGGAGCGATAGCTAGGCTCTCTCCTAGAGGAAGCTTTCTTTGCCAAATCAGCGATTATTTTTCAGCTAAGCGGCTGATCATCTCCCGCGAGATCCCTGCCTGATGACGGCATAAAGAAAGCCCGATTCTGCTGGAGAATCGGGCTCTGGGAAAGACGCTCTCGCCTCAGGGCGGGCTCGCCGTGG
>CAYJJA010000106.1:0-8300 GCA_964370355.1 uncultured Akkermansia sp.
GGCTAAATATTGCAGAAATTGAGCTCAACGCCATGACACGTCAATGCCTCAATCGTCGCATCAGTGATATCAAAAAGCTCAATGGGGAGCTATCGGCGTGGTTAAAAGATCGCAACAGAGATGCTGCTACTGTAGACTGGCAATTTCGTACATCTGATGCTCGCGTTAAACTCAAATCGCTCTACCCTTTTTTTGAATAAATTCTAGAAATCATCATCATTACTTTACACTAGTCTTTTACGTAGTTGTATGCGCTGATACTTTACTCACCTGACTTGCGTGAATTGTCTAGGTCTTGATTCTGAGAATTCAAGAGATCCAAAGGCGTGTCAATCTCCTCATCCGTCAAGTAGCAGCCGGGGTCAGAGCCAAACCAATGTCCATTGGCAAAGGCCGCACGCGTACGAAAGCCCCCACCGCAGAGTGAGAAATGCTGACAGCGTCCGCAGCGTCCCTCTATACCTCGCTGACGCTCGGCTGGGTCTTCGCTGCCGCGCAGGGCGATGAGCTGCTTGCTAGCTGCGCCCGCCTCGGCTTCCCAGATCTGAGAGAATGGTGAGCTCTTCACATTCCCCAGCGTGATCTGCTGCCAGAACTGGTCGGGATGCACAGCACCCTGCGTGTCAATGTTGGCAATGCCGCGTCCCGAGCTATTCGCCCCGCCGCCATTCCATTGCAGCAGCTTGAGCGTCTCGGCGGCCAGAGGCGAGCCCTCCCTGATCTGGCGCAGCAGCAGGTAGACCCCATCGGCGGGCTGCGTCACCGTGAGCAGCTCCCTGTCCTCGCCACGCTCCTTCCAGAGCGCGACACGCTCGATGAGCATGTCCATGGCGGCGCGAGCCTCGTAGGGCTGGAGACTCGCGACATCGACTCCGCGTCCCGTGGGGACGAGGTGATAAAAGCAGACGCGGCGTATATTCTCGCGCTCAATAAAATCGAGGATCTCGGGCATGCTCTGCACATTCTGACGCGTCAGCGTGAGGCGCAGCCCCGTCTTTTGACCCACCTCCTCGCAGAGGCGAAAGCCGCGTATCGCCCCCTCAAAGGCACCTTTCACGCCGCGGAATTGATCATGCACCTCCCCTATGCCATCTAGCGAGATGCCCACATAGGCCACCTCTAATTGCTTGAAGAGGGCGGCGAGCTCAGGTGTGATGCGCGTCCCATTC
Organism: uncultured Akkermansia sp.; assembly: GCA_964370355.1. Taxonomy (GTDB): domain Bacteria; phylum Verrucomicrobiota; class Verrucomicrobiia; order Verrucomicrobiales; family Akkermansiaceae; genus Akkermansia. The sequence goes on from CAYJJA010000106.1 coordinate 1,170, forward strand.
GTCGAGATGGTCATCTTGAGACCGCGCTCCGAGGCGTAGCGGAGAATATCGGCAAAGCGTGGATGCACCATGGGCTCTCCACCCGAGAGCAGCAGCGCGCTCGCGCCGTAGTCCGCGAGATCATTGATCACCGCACAGCACTGCTCCCAGTCGAGCTCACCCGAGTACTTCTGCGGGCGCGAGTCGGCATAGCAGTGTACGCAGAGCAGATTACAGGTACGCGTGATATTCCAGACCACGATGGGCTTGCGCTGTCGTGAGGAGCTGGGCAGGCAAGCGGCGGTGCTACGATGTCCATGACTAGGGCGCAGGGCATGGTGCTGTCCGTAGCGGAGGTGGTCGGCGGGCTGCGAAAGGCCCGTCCAGAGACGCGTGATATTGATCATAATTGGCTCGGGGGGGAGGATTGGAGAAAGGCGGGGGGGATGTAGGAGCAGAGCGGATCTGAGGCGAGCATATCGCCCGTCATGCCAAAGGCTCGTGCACGTGAGCCGCCGCAGAGACGGCGGTATTCACAGGCTCCGCATTTGCCGCGCAGCGCGTTGTCGTCGCGCAATTGGACAAAGAGGGGATGCTCACGGTAGACGGTGCTGAGGTGGTCTCTACGGACATTGCCCGCCGTGAGAGGCAAAAAGCCACTGGGCTGGATGTCACCAGAGTAGGAGATAAAGAGCACTCCCTTGCCGTCGCGCGTCGGGATGGCGTGACGCGCTGGGCGCCCCGCGCGTCGCTTCGCGGCTTGGAGAGCGATGCGGCGGTAGTGGTGGCCCTCGGTGGTCTTCACCCCAAAATCTACCTCGGTGCTCAGCTGCTCAATGCGCTCCCACACGGTCTCGACCTCGTCTGCCGTCGGCAGCTCATCAAAACTAGCACGCCCCGTCGGCACGAGCAAAAAGACACTCCACATCTCGGGGCGCATCTCGCGCATGAGCTCGGTGAAGGCATCGACCTCGCCTAGCGTACTCTTCGTAATCGTGGTATTGATTTGCAGGTGCATACCGGCCTCCTGCGCGAGCTTCGCCGCCTGAAGAGTGCGCTCAAAGGTATGAGGCACGCCGCGGAAGGCGTCATGCGTCTCCTGCGTCGCGCCATCGAGGCTGAGACTGATACTCTGCACACCCCACTCGCGCAGCTGCTTGAAGTCGCAGCGCAGCAGCAGAGGGGTCGCCGCAGGGCTCAGCGCGACACGCAGCCCCTTGCCCGCCGCGTAGCAGATCAGCTCCTTGAGATCACGGCGCAGCATAGGATCTCCCCCTGTGAGCACGAGCATAGAGGGGCGCAGCTCGGCGATCTGGTCGATGAGCGCGAGCGCCTCCTCGTGATTGAGCTCATCAGGCAGGGGGCGACGCTGAGCCTCGGCGCGGCAGTGCTTGCACGCGAGAGCGCACGCGCGTGTCACCTCCCAAAAAAGAATAAAGGGTCGCTCGTTGAGGTCAACTGATGTAAAGGATGGACGTCCGCTCACAGGGCTATAGTAGCAAATTTTTGATCTAAGACAAGCTTCATATTTTAGAATCTCTCAAATAATACTCACAAAAACCCGAATAGCCTGATAAATTTCTTGACATGCAGCACTAGATAGGTTACTGTCACCGCTCAACCCGAACACCAATTACAACCCACAATAGATATACCATATGCGTTCTGTAATCGTACGTAAAGGCGAACCCATCGATCGCGCCCTCAAGCGCCTCAAGACCAAGCTCGACACCGAGGGCATTCTCGAAGAAATGCGCCGTCGTCGCAATTTTGAAACTCCTATGGACGTCCGTCGTCGCAAGGCTCGTTCCGCTGGCAAGCGCAACAAAGTCAAATGGCGTTTCACCAACAAGGAAGAAATCCCAGCAGCAGCTGTGACTCCTGATATTGTAGGCTAATAACACCGTTCGGGAACATTTTTATGATTGAGGGCGTATCCGCGAGGATACGCCCTCAACTTTTTTATGCCGAGCATGCATCATCACGAGATGATACGCTCTGTCATACAATAGGATTCCTCCTTGACTTTTTGTACGTGCTGTGTATCATCTAGCAATGGTACGCTCTATTTTCTTGCTGTTGCTGCATGCCTTTCTGGTCTCGCTTGGTGCTCACTGTCTCTATGACACCTTCACCGCACTGGATATGATCTTCTTTCAAGCCTTCGGAGATGGCTCCCTAAATATACTCTTACCTCTCAACTTTCTGATACTCTTGTGGCTCATCCCCGTCTTATTGCGTCGGACGGATGCGAGGCTCGCGTGGACATCCTTGCTCATCTTTTCACTGGGGGTGATTGTCACGTTCTTCCTCACAGGCGCGTCGGCAGAGACTTCTTCCACCTTGCAGAAGATGAATCGTCCTCAGCCCATCGTCCAATTTGCTTGGGGTGTGGCATCCTCGGGAGGCATGCTTGTTGCCATCTACCTCCGAGACTGTCTCGCGCGTCTGAACAATGCCGTTAAAATGAGAATTCCGAAATGGGCTGCTGCTGTCAGATCTCCCTTTGCAGTCTTGGGACTCATCATCACCTCTATGCTCATCATCGCCACGAGCGCGATCATGGGTGAAGGAAGCAGTGAGGCATCTCGCTCATTGATGTGGATAGGCCTCATGTGCTATTTGCTTGTTTGCTCGTGGTTTGTTGTGCTCGTCACGACTCGTCGTGTCAAGTGGGCCATGTATCTGAGCTTACTAGGTGCTTTGGTCTTGGGCGCTTGTGCGCTGATTGCAGGTGAGAGGCATGAGCTGGACCTCCATCACGATGGGCAGCAGTGGGTACTCCTCCATCCCGATAAAAGCATGGACGGGGAAGATATTCGTGTCTCTGAGGTGCCGCGCAGTGCAGGAGAAGAATCCATGCCACGAATCAAGGTGGAGATCGAGAAGGAGTGGCATCTTGATAGCTTTGAGCTCGTACACAATGAGTCTCACATCGACGGCAATCGCTCGGTGCACTTCAGGGGCTGGGGATCAAGTGACGGCAAGACCAGCTCCATCAGTCTCGTTGTTTATGATCGCCCAGGCTTCGGACTGGCCAAGCTCCTCCTCGTGAGCTTCTTTGGGCTCTTGCTGCTCATGCGCGCCCTTCGTGCCGCTCCTGAGGGCTTGCCCCGCTGCCGCTGATGCTGGGCGGGGCTTGATTGATGGGGAGGAAGATGCTATGATGCCGCTGTGATGGATTTATTCGCCCCCCATGGTGTCAATGCTCAGATGAAGCAGGATGCGCAGACGCAGTCTTTTATGCCTCTAGCTGCCCGCATGCGACCTCGTACGATTGACGAGGTCGCAGGACAGCAGCATCTCCTCGCCGAGGGGAAGCTGTTGCGCCGTGCGATCGAGACGGATCGCTTCTCCTCGCTGCTCTTTTATGGTCCCCCAGGGGTGGGGAAGACCTCGCTCGCCTATGTGATTGCGCAGCAGACGAGCTCCTACTTTGTCATGCTCAATGGCGTGGAGTCTAATGTGGGTGAGATACGCGATCAGATCGCGCAGGCTCGCTCGCGCATGAGCTTGCATGGGCAGAAGACGGTGCTCTTTGTCGATGAGATTCACCGATTCAACAAGTCGCAGCAAGACGCGCTGCTGCCCCATATCGAGAAGGGGACGGTGCGCTTCATCGGAGCGACGACGGAGAATCCCTTTTTTGCGATCAATTCGGCGATGCTCTCGCGCTCGCAGGTCTTTCCCCTAGAGGCGGTCTCCGACGAGGACATCCTCGTGGTGCTGCGCCGCACGCTCACAGATGAGGAGCGCGGGCTGGGGGCTATGCCGCTGCGAGTGAGCGAAGAGGCTCTCGCCCATCTCGCGCTCAAGGCAGATGGCGATGTGCGCAAGGCGCTCACCGCGCTGGAGGTGGCGGCTCTCTCGACGCGGGCGCAGGCGGATGGCAGCATCCCCATTGAGCTCGCGGATGCCGAGGAGTCTATCCAGCAAAAGGCGGTGAAGTATGACCGCGCGGGCGATGGGCACTATGATACGATATCGGCCTTTATCAAGGCGATGCGCGGCAGTGACCCCTAGGCCGCGCTCTACTGGCTCGCGACCATGCTGCATGCGGGCGAGGATATACGCTTTATCTCGCGGCGCATCGTGATCTGCGCGAGCGAGGATGTGGGGCTGGCTGATTCTAATGCCCTACGCGTCGCACTCGATGCTGCGCGTGCGGCAGAGATGGTGGGCATGCCCGAGGCGCGTATTCCGCTAGCGCATGCGGCGGTGTATGTGGCGACAGCTCCTAAGAGCAATGCCGCCTACTTGGGCATAGATGGAGCTCTGCGCGATGTGCGCGAGGGCAAGACGCTCGCCGTCCCCGACCACCTATCCACCCCGACGAGAAAGAAGCTCGCCGAGCTGCGCGGTGTCGCGAGTGCGAACACACAGTACAAATACGCGCACGACTACGATGACAACTTTGTCCCCCAAGCCTACCTACCCGAGGGACGCATCTACTACACGCCCACGCGCAACGGCATGGAGCTGCGCATCACCGAGCGCATGGAGTACCTGCGCGAGCGTCGCAGGCGCGAAGGGCAGCTATGAAGTGCCCATAAAGCTTGGTATAATAATGGGCACTTCGTCAGAATCCTGTCGTGGGCACAGTCGCTTCATACCAAGACAATCTTACTTTGTTGGGTGAAAAATCTCATTTTTCATTCAACAAAGTAAGTACCTGCTTTCGACCTGAAGAAGCCGTGGCTCTCAAGGAGCAATCCATATAAATAGCGAGCAAAGCGCAGCGTCGCGAAGCCTCTCTGCGCTACCCTTATTCGAGAGGCTGCTCAGATCGTGCCGAATGCCTAGCTCGCTGCATGCTTGAGGAGGCTTTCTTTTAGCTCGCGGTTGTGGAGGCAGCGGTGTAGGTAGGTGGCTAGCAGCTTGCCGCGACCGTAGCCGAGGGCTTCGCCCGTCTCGCGACGAAAGCAGACGCGCTCCGCACCGCTGCTGATACCACGATGACTTTCAAAGCCGCGTATCTGATTGCCCCACGGGTCGGTGACATTGCGTAGTCTCTTATAGATTAATTCTTTTTGGAAGCTGGTCTCGATGTCGAGCAGTCCGAGCATCTCCTTTTCTACAAAGGGGTAGCGGTTATGCTCGGGGTCGTAGAGTCGCTTGCCCATGAGCTGAAGTCCTCCGCAGATACCAAAGATACATTTCCCCGCCTCCGCATGCTGTCGAATCCAGCTGTCGAATCCACAGGCGACGAGCTCGTCGTAGTCGGCTGCAATGTCGGTGCTGCCCGGTAGCATGATGATATCGGTAGGCTGAGGGCTGCTTGCGGGGGTCAGGACTTGGATGAGAAGGCGCCCATCGTTTGATAGCGGTCCAAAGTCCTCGAATAGGTAGGCGTGGCTCATCTTGAGAAGCGTGATGCGCTGAGGTCGTATCATGAGACAGTGTGGGGTGTGCTTGTTGGGGGCTATTCGTCTTCCCCATTCTCGTCGCTGGGGGCATCAATGAGGATGTCGCGCTCGCTCTTGCTTCCTCGTGGAGCGGAGACAACGCCGTTCTTCTCGAGGGTATCCATGATGCGCCCCGCGCGTGCATAGCCGACGCGGAAGCGACGCTGTATCATGGAGGTGCTCGCCTTGCGCTCGCGGATGACCATCTCCACACAGCGATCATAGAGCTCATCGAGGACGGCTTCTTCGGAGACGGGAGAGGCGCCACCCTTGCCACTATTGCTTGCGGCAGAGGCGCAGTTGTTGAGCTCGGCGGTGGCTGATTTGACAAAGCGTTGGCGTACTTGTGTCGCGCAGTGGGTGACGACCTGCTGTATCTCCTTGTCCGAGACAAAGGCACCTTGCGCACGTGTCAGCCCTACAACACCAGAGGGGGGCATGAAGAGGCAGTCACCGCGCCCGAGTAGATTGTCCGCCCCATCCATATCGAGTATGATGCGGCTATCCAATGGGCTGCTGACCTTGAAGGCAATGCGGCTGGGGATATTGGCCTTGATGATGCCGGTGACGACGTTGGAGCGCGGAGTCTGTGTGGCGACGACGAGGTGTATACCTGCGGCACGTGCCTTTTGTGTGAGGCGGGCGACGTAGTTTTCGAGGTCTTCTTTGACGATCATCATGAGGTCGGCGAGCTCGTCGATGATGATGACGATGTAGGGGAGCTTCTCTGGGACATCCTCGAGGGCGTCGAGCTCGAGCTCTTCACCATCCTCTTCTTCCAGCGGGATTCCAGAGGCGGCTTGACGCTCAAGCTCCTCGGCGAGGGCCTCGACGCGCTCTCTGTCTACGCCTTCATCGTCGCGGTCTCTCCAGTAGTCATGCTCGTCGGGGACGAATTCCTTCGAACAGGCGTTGTAGTCTTCAAAATTGCGCACGCCAAAGCGGCTAAAGAGGCGGTAGCGGTGCTCCATCTCATTGACCGCCCAGCGTAGCGCCCCGATGGCGCGTGTCGGCTCTGTGACGACGGGGCAGGCGAGGTGCGGGATGCGCAGGTAGGGCTGCATCTCGACGGTCTTGGGGTCGATGAGCACGAGCTTGAGATCCTCGGGGGTGAACTTGTAGAGCATGGAGATGATCATGCAGTTGATGCAGACTGATTTCCCCGAGCCTGTAGTGCCTGCTACGAGGGTGTGGGGCATGCTGGCGAGATCTCCTATGACGGTCTTGCCGTAGACATCCTTGCCCAGAGCGACGGGGATGCGGTATTTGTCGCTGAGGAAGGCGTCGTCTTGGAGTAGCTCGCGGAGATAGACGGGGGACTTCACGTCATTGGCCAGCTCTATGCCTATAGAGTTCTTTCCAGGGATGGGGGCGAGGATGGTGATGGCCTCCGAGCTCGTGGCGAGCATGAGATCCTTGCGCAGTGCTGTGATGCGGTTGATGCGCAGTCCGCGTGCTGGGTAGATCTCGTAGCGTGTGATGGAGGGACCTCGCGTGATGTCGCCAGGATCTACTTCGTAGCCAAAGGAGCTTAGCGCATCGAGGAGTAGAGCCTGCATGTTTTGCATCTCCTGCTTGGCCTCGGCATCGAGCTCCGCTGAGATGGGCTCGTAGTGGAGGATGTCGAGGGCGGGGAAGAGGTAGTGGCTCATATCCGGCGCGGCAATCACGCGATGCGTGGGCAGGATGGCGGGGGGATGTGCCAGTGTTTGCGTCTCATAGCTCTCTGGCAGATTGCTTGCGTCGG
>CAYJJA010000107.1:0-8186 GCA_964370355.1 uncultured Akkermansia sp.
TAGCAAAGTTACCCTTGCCATCCTTAATACGCTGAATACTCGTCTCTGTCACCCCCGAAAAAATTCTCAGCAAATCATAAATGAACTCACGCTCATTAGTGGTAGAAACAATGCCTAAGAGTTTTTTTGCAGTTTCACTGTAGGAGATAGTTGCCATAGAGAAGAGGGTGGGGAGGCAAAATGCCTTTACGCGAGCTATACTAACACAAAGCCACCGTGATAACAAGAAACTTACTACTCAAGCTAGAAAATACATATTCTATCACGATTCAGGACGTTGATTGAAGCGAAAAGAAAGATAAAGCTTTCTGGACAGCTCAAAATATAAGACACTCAAACCCAAGCATCTGGGTATGAGCGCAAAAGGTAAAGAAGAACTAATAGTGCAAAGGCGAAAGAGATAGCTGCGTCTTGATCGCGATCTCTTCTAACTTTTTTCTTTATCGTTGAATTTTTCCGACTCATCGTGTAAAGGAGGCGTGCCTTCGCATAGTCGATTTACCCTTGTTCAATATAATTATTACTTCTTTTGATTTATAGACCGAACAATGATAAAGTTATCTAGATGCTTGTATTTCATCATTCTTAATGTATGATAAGATTTGGAATATTGATTGCATCTTAGACAAAATTATGGTAAATTAAAAACGCAATAGCTATGGGGAATACTCGTTGCCCATGTAGTGAAGAATAGAACAATGAAAACAATTTTGATAACAGGCAGAACAGGCTTCCTCGGGTCGAACTTATGCGTGAGACTCATTAACGAGGGACATAGGGTAATCTGTGTTGACAATAATTATACAGGCCGTATGAGTAATATTGCTGAAATTATTGACCATCAAAATTTTAGCTTTATTGAGCATGATATATGCGAAGCTCTTGATATTGACACTCCTATTGATCAGATTTATAACATGGCGTGCCCAGCTAGCCCACCAGCTTACCAAGGTAGCTACTCTATTAAAACGACAAAAACCTGTGTATTCGGCGCTATCAATATGCTAGATCTTGCCAAGAAGCATGGTGCTACTATCCTTCAGACCTCAACCTCAGAAGTCTATGGTGAACCACTCGTGCACCCTCAAGCGGAGGACTATCGCGGTAATGTGAACCCCATAGGGATCCGCGCATGCTACGATGAGGGAAAGCGCTGCGCAGAGAGCCTCTTCTTCGACTATCATCGTCATGAGGGAGTGAATATCAAGATTGTTCGCATTTTTAATACCTACGGTCCTAAGATGGATCCGAATGATGGGCGTGTAGTCAGCAACTTCATCTGCCAAGCCCTGCGAGGTGAAGATATTACCATCTATGGTGATGGATCACAGACGCGCTCATTCTGCTACGTCGATGATCTAATCGAGGCTATTGTGCGCATGATGAACTCGGAAAAGGGCTTTACGGGGCCTGTTAACACAGGTAATCCAGGTGAGTTCACCATCAAGGAGCTCGCGAATCTCATCGTCGAAAAGGTCGGAGGGAGCTCTGCTGTAGTTTACAAAGCACTGCCTTCGGATGATCCAACTCAGCGTCGTCCAGATATATCTTTGGCAAAAGAAAGGCTTGATTGGCAACCACTCATTAAGCTCAGCGAAGGGCTTGATAAGGCTATCGCATACTTTAAAAACGAAATAAGAAACGAAGTGAGATGAAAATCGCAGTTATAGGAACAGGATATGTCGGACTACCTACAGGCGTAGGTATGGCAGAGCTAGGGCATGATGTCATCTGTATTGATAGAGAAGTATCAAAGATAGAATCTTTAAAGGCAGGAGAGGTGACACTCTACGAGGAGGGTCTCGAAGACCTTCTCAAGAAGGGGCTCGCCTCTGGGAAGCTACAATTCACCACCTCGATGAAAGAGGGGGTCGCTGAGGCTGACGTCGTACTCATAGCTGTAGGGACTCCTCCCCATCCCATCACAAAGGAAGCGGATATGAAATACATTCATGCCGCTGCCACTGAGCTAGCAGAATACCTGCAGGGCTACACGGTCATTGCCATTAAATCCACTGTACCTGTAGGTACAGGTGACGATGCTCAGGCACTCATCACAGAGCGTAATCCTGCAGCGCAGTTTGACCTTGTCTCACTGCCAGAATTCTTACGTGAAGGTCACGCGGTTCATGATTTCTTCAATCCTGATCGTATTGTCATTGGCGCAAATACAGAGAGGGCAAAAGAGGTCGTCGCTGAGATGTATGCCTCCTTTGTCGGGAAGTCGGAGCTGCTTTACGTATCACGTCGCTCTGCGGCTGTCGTAAAGTATGCTGCAAATGCCTTCCTTGCTGTCAAGATCCACTACATCAATGAGATGGCAGACTTCTGTGAAAAAGTAGGAGCTGATATTCATGAAGTCGCTCTCGGTATGGGGCTCGATACACGCATAGGAAATCGCTTCCTCAACTCAGGCCCTGGCTACGGGGGAAGCTGCTTCCCCAAAGACACTCTTGCCATGGCCTACATGGCTCGCCAGAATGATGTCGAAATGAGCATCATCAACGCTGCTATCCACGGCAATGCTGCAAGAAAACTCAGCATGGCTCATCGTATAAAGAATATGGTGAAAGGCATAGAAGAGCCTCGCCTCGCAGTATTGGGACTCACCTTCAAGGATGGCACAGACGACTGCCGTGAGAGTCCCTCTATTCAAATCATCGAAGAGCTGCTGAAACTGGGGATGACTAATATAGTCGGCTATGATCCTAAGGGGACAAAAGAAGCTCAAGCTATACTTGGTGACGCGATAAGCTATGCTCCTGATATGTATAGTGCTATAGCGGACTCGGATGTTGTAGCCATTCTAACGGAATGGGGTGAGTTCCGCGATCTCGATTTAGCTCTATGCGCTCAGGTGGTGAGAAGGAAGAATATTGTGGATTGTCGCAATTTATTAGATCGCGATACGGCTCGCGAGTTCGGATTCAATTATAAGGGGATAGGTAGGTAGTGCAAAGGATTTATTCTATTGAGTTTTTAAGGATTATTTTACCCTCATCGTTATATTGGGGCATTGTTTAGAGCGATACCCCAATGTGAGATTGGAGCTGAATAGCTTTTTCAGTTCCAAAAGTGGTGTATTCAATGCGACTAGCTTTTCAGTAGAACTGTTTTTCATTATCGGTGGCTTCTTCCTTTATAAGAATCTGGCTAATAATAAAACGATATGGGAAGATATTAAAAAACTCTATGCTAGGCTAAGTCCTTGTTTCTTCACTGTTTTTCTGATATGCTGCATTTGCGGTCTATCGAGCTTCAGTAGGCTGCCTGGTGTTATTGCACTCTCACAGGGGCTTTCCTTGACTCAACAAGCAACTTGGGTGGGGTGATTGGTATGTAGGTGTCTACTTTTGGACGATGGCGTTTTTTATTGCAGTGTTTAAATGCTGCGGAAAAGGCGCATTTCTCATTACGCTACTTGTGATGTACTTCACCTTGATGTTAGCGATTCATGCGAAAGATCCAAGCTGGCATAAGGCATATTATTCCATCATAGGCACGGAGTTCATACGCGGTATCTACAGCATAGGTCTAGGGATCATCTGTGGTTTTTTGTCTACAAACTTGAGACTGAATAAAAACTTTTTTGTAAAGATATTTTTTACTATTAGCGAGATAGCCTGCTTATTCGTTGTTTTTTCCTATATTCTTAAGAAAAAGACCTATGTCTTTTTAGAGGTTGAACTTGCATTTGCTATTTTACTGTATAGCATTGCTAGCTCCTATGGCTACTTGTCGTCATTCTTCAATGGGGTATCCAAAGTCACTCTTCTCTCTAGGTATTCATATCAAGTTTTCCTGATGCATATCGTACCTTTACTTATTCTTAAGGAGAACTCCTATGGATTGAGCGATGTACAGTGCGTAGGAGTCATTATCACAGCTGCTATTGTATTGGGTATCTTGGAATACCATCTTGTTGAAAAGACGCTTATTCCATTTTTAGCAAAACAGTTCAAGAAACAAGCTGTAGTATAATATTCGTCTTAAAGTAAGGAGTTCATATTGGTCTTTACTCAGTAAACCATCTACTCGATCATGGATAGAAATGCATCGTCATCAACAAGTGAAGCTGTCTATCCGCGTATAGAATCCTTAAAGACCGATCTGATAGATAAATCCCCATCCGAAGTACTATCATAACAAGCTTATAGCTAGGATTATTACTTTGGCTTGGGGTAATGCAGCAACGACCGATTGCGTACTTGATTAGCTAGAGGAGACCATCAAGTCGCAATCCTGCACAAATTGCATGTCAATTCGAGGGCAAGCAGGATCGTTCGAGAGTGTAGCTAGAGCTAGTACATTAAAAATATTGGCTTAGTGTAAGTATTAGCTAACAAGACTTGTCTTAATGCCTCATTACTGCTAGGATAACTTCGAAGATACATTGTAGATTCACATCAATTTTCGATTTCGTGACATATTGATGGCTACTACTCGTTTCATTTTAAGCTATAAGCCTTATTTCGCTCATATTGATGGTATGACGGAGAATGGAGTTGAACTAGTCACCCTACTTTCACTGATGTGCATATACTTGAGACGTATCCTATCCTAATAAAAAATTGATAAATAACCATAAGAAACTATGATATGTTTAATATTTTACGAATTCTTTATCGCTCAGTCAAATTCCTCAAGAGAAGAATACTATCCAAGCTAGCACGTGCAAATATCGACTCACTACCACAACTTAGTGAGCATAGAAAGCCTCGCCTAATCGTAAGCCTTACATCCTTTGCTCAGAGGATGCATACACTAGATATTGTATTATATTCAATTTTTAATCAAAGCTTATTGCCTGATAAGATTGTGCTCAACCTCTCACTCGAAGAGTTCCCCAACGGAGAGCTAGATGTTCCGAGAAGTGTGCTTCAATTTAAGAGTCGCGGCTTGGAAATACTCTTTTGTGAAAAGAACGAAAGAGCATACAAAAAGCTTATCCCTGCATTAAAGGCCTATCCAGATGATATTATTGTAACTGTTGATGATGATATTTACTATCCTAAAAACACACTTAACTTGCTCTATCAAGCCTACAAAAAGGAGCCAGGTTTTTCTCATTCTCACCGAGCTCAAAGAGCTACCTATGACGAAAATAACAATTTAGCAAGCTATGCTAAATGGCCTCTTATTTACAAAGGGAAGAGATTCAAGCCTTCTTTTCTAAACTTTTCAACAGGTGCTGGCTCTGTCTTATACCCACCTCACTCCCTGCATAAGGATATTTTTAACAGTGACATTTATTTAAAACAGTGTCCCTTTAACGATGATATATGGTTTTGGGCAATGCTAGTCCTCAACAATGTGAAAATAAATATTATAGATAAAAACGAAGCTAAATTGATAGATCTAGGTGAGGATGAGAACTGGGATAATCTGTGGCATATCAATTGCGCTCAGAACAAAAATGATGAGCAAATCAAGAATATTTTAGCGTATTATCCCGAGTTGAAGTCAGCCTTAGATGCAGAAGAAAGAGGAGGCTAACGAGCAAATTATTCAGACGACCTTTCTAAGCTGATGCGACAGGTCTGAGAGAGCATCAGATATCTATATTTTCGACATGTAGTTCATTAGTAAGATTAGCGTGATTCTCGAGTAGACAATCACGCAGTAATTTTTTCGCAATTGTCTACTGGATCTAGCGAATCCAAGCAAGAAACTCCTTATTCCCCTCCATGCCTGTGATAGGTGAGTCCGCAAGTCCCATCCAGCTAAGCCCGAGCTCATCGCAAGCAAAATCGCGTATTTTGTCAATAGCGCGTTGGTGGAGTAGGGGGTCTCTGACAATGCCGCCAGATCCGACGTCATCGGCTTGTAGCTCGAATTGCGGTTTGATGAGCAGGAGAAAATGCCCCCCAGGTGCAAAGCAACGTTGAGCGGCGGGCAGGATCTTTGTCAGAGAGATAAAAGAGACATCACTCACGATGATATCGACCTTCTCACCAAGATCCTCAGGCGTGAGGAAACGTGCGTTGAACTGCTCCTTGACGCAGACACGCGGATCTTGGCGCAGCTTCCACACCAATTGATTGGTCCCAACATCAATGGCGTGAACTCGCGCAGCCCCGTGTTGCAGAAGACAGTCTGTGAATCCACCAGTAGAAGAGCCTATATCGAGGCAGACTTTCCCCGTGACATCCACGGGGAAGACCTTGAGTGCCCCTTCGAGCTTGAGCCCCCCGCGACTGACGTAGCGGGGTTTATTCTTGATGCGTACAGGCAGCGTCTCATCCACCTTGGTGCCAGGCTTGGTGATGAGCTGATCCTTCACCGTGACCTCACCCGCGAGAATGAGGCGCTGAGCTTGCTCGCGGGAGTTGACCAAGCCTAGCTGGGTGATGAGGACATCGAGTCGTTGCTTTGCCATAGTGAGACATTGAAGATGCACGCCTGACGCTCTCCATTAGTAGGAGGCGCGAAGAGCAGTACCGCGTCCTGGCATGATAGGCTGGCTCGCCTTGCGCGTGCTCGGTGCTGGCTCCTGATAGCTCGTCGTATACACGGGTGCTTCGACGGGATCTGGAGTAGTGACGCTGCCTAGATAGACATGATCCGATGCGGCGGGCATAGCAGAGCCATCCACGGGAGTGAAGGCATTCCATGCGGAGACGCGGGGGTTGATAGTAACCTCTTCATCGGAGGAGGAGCAGGAGCTGAGCACCGTGATGATGCTGGCTGCGATGATGGCGGGTTTGAGCATAGTTGTGTTCATATGTATTAGTATGTTATGGAATTGGGAAAATAATGACCGTCGTCTGAGCCCATGTGGCAAAGCAAAACAAGGCACTCATACAGGTGAGCATGATGCGCGGCACATCACGCTGACCTTTTGGCACTTTATCAAGAGGAGCCGCGCGGAAGCTCACAAAAGCGATGAAAAAAGTTGCGAGCCATGAAAAGAAATAAAAATTCGACCACATGGTACCTTGTAGTACCTCCATGGTCTCAGGAACTGCGCGGAGGTAGACAAAAAATCCCATGGGAAACACCGAAAGGATAGAAAACTCAGCGCGCGCGAGCTGTGTCATATAGAGACGCATCCACACAACTCCCCAGCAGAGTACGAGCAAGAGCGCTGCTAATATGACGGCAGTTTGTATCCCCAAGAAATTAAAGAGCAATGGGATACAGCTCAGCAATGTGAAGAGCGGCAGCACCCAGTACATGTAGATCTTACGATTCATAAGCAGGAATAGAGAAGGTCAAGACGCATTATCTGCCCAGCACCAAGTGATAGGTACTTGAATATCAGGGTGTAGGCTCTTCATTGCAGGGCTTGTCAGCGCGCAATCTTCGAGAGCTGCGCGGTGTGGCGTATCATGGGGTAGGGGAACATCAATGCGCGTCTCAATCATTGCGATGCGACGTGGATCGGTCGCCATGTGCTTGACAACTTCTATCTTCATTCCTGAGAGATCGATCTCATTATTTTGCGCATAAATCCCCATGATGGTTGACATGCAGGCACCTACGGCGGCGCACATGAGGTCGGTAGGGGAGAATGATTCTCCTTTACCATGATTATCACAAGGCGCGTCGGAGACGGTACTCATTCCAGAATTGACATGTGTGAGCTCATTGCGAAGCTCGCCTTGATAGACGATTGTGCACTTAACCATGTGCTAAATACTACGCGACTTAATCAATCAGGTCAAGATAGAAATCACATTTTTAACTTCATATAACACTTCTAATGTTGAATTCGTAATAATTCTGCTTGAACTAGTGCCAAAATATGATAGAATGACCACTCATATGAGCATGGTAAAAGCGCAACATCTCTACAAGGTATTTGGCCGCACAGAAGCCGTCAAAGACGCTACATTCGAGATAGAAAAAGGAGAAATCGTCGGATTCCTTGGTCCAAATGGCGCAGGCAAAACCACCACCATGAAGATGCTCACTGGCTTCTTACCACCCAGTGCAGGGACCGCCAGCATCGCAGGTTACGACATCATTGACCAATCGCTTGAGGTGCGCCGCCATATAGGCTACATGCCCGAGAACGTCCCGCTCTACGAAGATATGCGCGTCTATGAATATCTCGACTACCGAGCACGCCTCAAGGGAATCTGCGGCAAGTCTGTACGCCAGCAAATCGGCCAAGCTATAGACAACTGCGGGCTTGAGCCCAAGCGAAATAATCTTATCAGCACACTTTCCACGGGCTACCG
>CAYJJA010000108.1:0-8092 GCA_964370355.1 uncultured Akkermansia sp.
AGTCCCGTACCAGATGCTCTTAAAAAGCTGCTTCGATATGAGGCAGCTTTTTTGTACTCTCATTTATAGACCATGTCAACACTCCCCTCCCCACGTCGCCTCTTTGATAAGGGCGAATTCAAGCGTCTGCTCGCCATTTTTGCCCCTCTCTACATTGCGAATCTCATCCACACCTGCATGAGCCTCATTGACACCCTCGTCGCAGGACGCGCCGGCGAGACTGACCTCGCAGGGGTCGCCATGGGCACGGCCATCTGCTGGCCCATCCTCATCTCACTCGGTCATGTCGTCGACATCCTCGCACCTAAGATCTCGAGCTACAGGGGAGCACAGAAAGAAAAGCGCATCGGTCATCTGCTCAACAATGCCAAGTGGCTCGCCTGCGGTCTCATGCTCATCGCGGCGGGAGCACTCTATGCCGCTAGCTACATCTTCGCCCACATCGCCAAGGACGCTCTGAGCGCACAGATTGCCCAGCAGTACGTCTTCTTCATGATACTCGCCATACCCGCCGCCATCATGATGCGTGTCGTGCAGGGGAATTTTGAAGGCTACGCGCAGACGCGCCCCGCCATGGCAATAGCCCTCTGCGGGATGGTGCTCAACTCCCCGCTCAATGTCCTCGTTGTCTTTGGCTGGGGTCCCATCCCCGCCCTCGGCGGTGCAGGCTGCGGACTCGCCACCGCGCTCATCAACTGGATGATGATGCTAGGTATGCTCGGCATCATGCTGAGAGCACGTCAACACAGGCTACACGCGCGTACGATGCTGCACTGGAGAGCCCCCGATCTCACCCAGATCAAGCGCATCCTCACCCTAGGCTTCCCCATGGGGGTTGCCACGCTCTGCGAGACCTCCTTCTTCTGCGTCGTCACCCTCATCATCGCACCGCTGGGTACGCTCGCCGTCGCCTCGCAGCAGGTCGCGCTCAATATCTCGGGCGTGCTCTTCATGATGCCTCTCTCCTTTGGCATCGCGGCCTCCATACGCGCGAGCTACCACATAGGCTCGAAGAATGAGGCAGCCTTCCACGCACACACCACGACCCTCTTTATCACGACACTCACGGGGGTACTCATCAGTATGGTCACGATCTACCTGCTGCGCTACCAGGTGCTGGAGCTCTTCACCGATTCGCAGGACATCATCAATCTCGCGCAGCTGCTCATCATCCTCTGCGCCCTCTACCAGATCCCCGATGCCATCCAAGCCCTCATGGCGGGACTGCTGCGCGGATGCCACGATACCACCATCATCACATGGGTGAATCTGAGCAGCTACTGGCTCATAGGCTTCCCCCTGAGCTACATGCTTGTACGCACCGACTGGATCGTACCCGCCATGGGGCCTGCGGGGGCTTGGGTCAGCTTTATCATCGCGCTGAGCTTCACCTCCATCCTGCTGAGTCGTCGCTTCTTACAGACTCGTAAAAAAATCTTCCCCACCACGACAGCGTCAACCAACAGGTAGGCAGTGCTGACGCGGGCTTTCTCGCCATTGATCTCGAGACGGGGGATCTCATCCTCCAAAGCGAAGGACTCGTGAGCAAGAATCCCCCTACATTCTACTTTGAGAAATCCACCAAATAGAAATACACAACAGCCACGAGCTTGGAGAGCAACAGCAGGCAAGAGAAAATAATCAAGCCCCTCTCCCATCGCTGCCCCAAGCCCGAGAGCGACAAGGTCCAGAGGATGGAGGTGACGATACCCAGCAAGGGAATCATCCACATCAGCTCCCACGCTGAAAAGATCCCAAGCAAGCTAGGCCAGATCACCAGCCCCGCCGCGAGCAGCCACCAGCGACGACGCAGCAAGGCAATGAGCGCAAACAGTCCAGCACCTCCCATCGTGAAAAAGGCGGCAAGGAGCAGATCATAGCTAAACCACCAAGCACAGAAATTCACCGCCAAGAGCTCAGGCCAGAAGAGCGACATCCCCCCATAGGCAAGAGCGGCGGCAGGCAGAAAGTACAGCGGACGCCAGCCCTGTGCGCGTGCATCCCCTCGGCACACAAGCAGGAGCAAGCCGAGCACGGTGAAGTAAACGACCGCCCACTCCAAAAGTATCTGAGCAAGGCAGAGCAGGAGGAGAGCCAGCAGACAGTCCCACCCCCTGCGCCCCGTGCCCTGTGAAAGGCTGTACAGAGCCGCCAAGAGGCAGAGAATACCCAGCACACTCGCATTCGCATAGGCGGGCGCAGCTGCTAGCATAGAGACGCAGATGGTCACCATGAGGGCGGCGGCTAGATTAAAGCGATCGACAGCCCCCTGCAGGTCGAGCAGACGCGAAAGATAAAACAAGCCCAGCGCGAAGTAAAGAGTGGTGATGAGTAGGCAAATCCACGTCGGCAAGAGCTACACCCAGCTCACATAGAGCTTGTACACGAGGGCGCCTCCTTGATTTTCGTCATGATAACGTGCATTGTGATGCGATAGCCCCTGCCACTCTGGATCAGCCACCATATCCACGAGGCTAGGCAGAAAATAGCCCAGCAAGGCGTATAAGAAGAAAGAGGAAAAGCAAAGCGACGGAGCACTGATTTTACTATCTGACATACATGCTACTATATACAAAAAGAAAGCTTTAGTCAATAGCATTACAAGCGACTACACTTTTGAACATCTTGCAGCGTGCAACTACGTGCAAGTATCATTTTGATTGACTTTGCCGCAGTGATATGTTCATTTATTAAAATGAAGCACAACTTTCACCTCCCCCCCCTCCTCCTCTCCCTCTGCACCCTCGCCCCTCTCCTCGCCCAGCCGCCAGCCCCCGAAGCCGCGCGTGAGGGCGTCCCCCAATCCGCGCTCGACTCAAGAGAAGAGCGCATGAGCTGGTGGAGAGATGCAAAGTTCGGCATGTTTGTCCACTACGGACTCTACTCGGGACTCGCGGGCAAGCTCAACAAGAAGAGCTATCCTGGCTGCGTCGAGTGGATCCAGCAGCAATCGGGTGCTAGCACCCTTGAGTACCTCCGCGAAGCCTTCGGGAAATTCGTCTACAAAAAAGGCAATGCGGAGAAATGGGTCGCCCTCGCCAAGGAGGCGGGCTGCAAGTACATCGTCATGACCACACGCCATCACGAGGGCTTCAACCTCTATGATACCTCCTACATCAGCAACTTTAGCAGTATCAATCACTACGGAGTTGACATCGTACGCGAATTTTCCCAAGCCACCGTCAAGCACGGACTCAAGACAGGCTACTACTTCTCCGTCATCGACTGGAATCATCCCGACTACGACCCCACCGGCAGCGCGATTAGCTACCCACAGGGCAACTATAGAGCCCAAAAGGAGGGGCACCGCCAATTCGGCAACCATGCGCGCTATAAGAAGCACCTCCACGCGCTCTTTGAACGCCTCGTGAGCCGCTACCCCACCGATATTATCTGGTGGGACTTCAGCAGTGCCGAGTACCACGGCGACCACGCATGGGGTGCGAGCAAGCTCATGAGCACCCTCTTCAAGCACCACCCCAAGGCCGTGCAGAACAACCGCCTCTACTACGTGGGGAACAACTTGAAGAGCGACGGCTTCAAGATCACACCCACCCACATGGGCGACTTCACCACGCCCGAGCACTACATCCCCGCCTCGGGGGTCAAGGGTGACTGGGAAGTCTGCAACACCCTCAACGGCACATGGGGCTACTCCGCCGAGAATCAGAACTGGGTCAAGCCCGAGAAAGTCATCCGCGACCTCGTCGATATCGTCAGCCGCGGCGGCAACTACCTGCTCAATATAGGCCCCATGCCCGACGGCAGCATCCCCGAGCAGAGCATCAAAATATTCACCGAAGTAGGCGCATGGATGAAGCTCAATGGGGAGGCCATCTACGGCACACAGGCCAGCCCCTTCAATGTCGAGTTCCCCTGGGGGCGCATCACGCGCAAGGGCGAGGACACGCTCTACCTCATCGTCTACAGCATGCCCGAAAAGGGCATCATCGAGCTCCCACGCGTGCTCGGCGAGCAGATGCAGGCTCATGCCCTACTCGATGCCAAGCAGCAATTCCCCCTCACGCGCACAGACAAGGCAACGCGCATCGACATCAGCAAGCTAGTCCTCTCGCCCTCGGCTAGCGTCGTGAAGCTCAGCAAGAGCCAATAAGTCTCGCGCCAGATGCGCCCCCTTCTCCTCAAAGAGGAGACAAAAAGAACACCCCTCACTCAAAGGCATCGAGTGAGGGGTGTTCCTATGTCTTGACTAGGGGGAGAAAGTGATTAAAGCTGGCGACGACGGCGACGTGCCATGAGGCTCGTGAGAGCGAGGAGACTCAGCGTGACGGTGCTGGGCTCTGGAACTTGAAGATAAATACCTGTGCCATCATGCACGACCTTGAAGCCATCATGCTGTGTATGAGCGGTAGTACTATCGCCGAAGTAGATATTGTATTTATACTTTACTTTTCCTTCACTCTCAGCCACCACGCTATCATAAACCTCACCATTGGTTGTAAACATACTACTATTGCGAGCATCGACAAAGTAGACCGTACTATCATAGGATGACTCATCGCCTGTGAGATAAATATTGACCTCAACGAGTCCAGTCAAGTGCAGGGCATTTTCATCCCCTACATGTATTTGCGATGCAGATTGTGAGCTATTGGCGGTAAAATTAAGCGTTTCCGCTACGATTGCAGTTGATTTGCCTACACTACCACCTCCGTTGACTTCTAGATCCATCAGATTCACACGAGCTATATCGTGGAGTCCACCAGGAGTAGTTGTCTTTGTGCCTAGGGTGACCCCTCTACCGATTTTGCTGTCATCAAAAAAGCCTTCAGACGCAGCCCATCGATCTGAGGTGACATTGTAGTTGCCCTTCATAAAGGTGATGGTCTGATCACCGGCTGAGCCCGCTGTCAGATTACCCACAAAGGTGACCTTGGCGTCGGCTTCTCTCGTGCCCACAGAGCTGACCTTGATCCCCCCCGCGAGTGTGAGGATAGCATGTCCTAAGCCTATGACTTTTGGGTTTGCTGTACCCTCATTTACATCATAGATGAGAGCGTTCACGGAAGTACCAGTCGTATCGCCTGCCTGAGTGCCAGCGGCGGCTATAGCGGCAGCACCTTTTAGCTCCGCTTGTATTACATCACCTTCTTCATTTTTTATCTCTTCCTGATCCCATGTTGTACCATTTGCATCAGCATTAAAGTTGAGCACCTGAGTACCCATATCAATAATGCCCGCTACAATGGTGTCGCTGCTCGCGTCTTCTTTATACATCGTAGCGGTAATATCTCCCGAAAACTCCTTAACGCTTGTATTATACGCAACAGTTTCGGTCACACCATCAACTGTAATGGGAGTAACATTGGCCAGCATCACACCGACAGATGTACTACCAGCAGTTTCTTCGAGCACGGTGGAGCGGATAGTACCCGAGACATGGCCGAGAGAGGTATTGAGCCTCGACTGAGTCACCAGCTTGGTGAGAATCTGATCTGTACCTACCGTCATGAGACCAACAGAAGATCCATGCAGAGCAGTGGAGCTCATCGTGCCGAGCAACTTCCCATTGCTGACATCCATGCCGTTGAGCCAAGTCGCAGTGGCCAAACCTTCATTTACAGAGATGTGAAACTGACTGCCTGCGCCAAAGCTCGTATATTTAAGTAGCGCAGCCATCTCTCCGAAGTAGGTCCCTGTTCGGTCAACGACAGCCGCGCCCGCAGCTAGACCATAGTCGCGATGTATCGTCAGATTGATATTATTCCAATCAACATTGTAGCCCGTGGAGTCGGTAATACCACTACCACCTAGATCACTCGGCGCACTAAACGCCATACCTGAAGACGTTGAAGATTTATCCATACCTAATATGTAGCCAACGCTGAAGGTATTCGTAATCTGCCACGCACTCGTACTGCCTGCATTAGAGGTGGTCATGTTAAATCTACCCGATATTTGACCCAGCTCAGTGGCGTCATTCGTCGAGATGAGAGTTGTCCCAAATTTTGCGTTTAGACTGATATCTAAGGCGACATCCTTCGACCCTGCAGGCACAGGAGTAATACCTACAGTCGTGTCCCCCTTTATCACTATACCATGAGTATTAGAAAATCCCGCTGTATTAGTAATATCAAGCTTTATACCCGTGATGCTATCTACACTGGCATTCTCGAGATAAAGCCCCGTTGTAACTCCAGATGACGACTCCACATTAATACTACTCGATATACTGCCCACGTCGGCATTCTTGATACTAACCCCCGTTACTCCAGTGGCGGTACTACCGGTAACTTTTAACTTGACGCTACCCGATAGAGAACCAAGCGTAGGCTTATCAGCGCTACTCGTCCCTACAAAACTCACAGCAGTTGTACTGTAATCAACTGTATAGTCAACCGCTGCAACGATAGAATCTATGTCTGTATCGCTATAGCTAATCTTGCCACCACCACTACTAAACACGCTCATTGGTATACTTCTAGTCCCGCTATAGGCGGTAACAGGCTGTTGTGAGCCTTGCAAGGACGCGAGAGAGTACTGCTGATCGTCATCTTCATCTTCATCATCTCCGCGAGGATCATCGAAAAGAGTAGAAGGGGAAGTCTCGCCCGCCTGAGCATTCTGCATAGCGAGGGTGGAGGGGAATGTATAGTCCTCTGGTGAGCTATACACGGTGATCTCACTATTAAATTCGGCTAAATGAGCCGTACTAAAAGTAAGAGACTGCTCAGAGCCCTCTGCCTGCACGGCTGGCGAGCCAGCTAGGGAGACGGCTAATGCTGAGAATACACTTGACGTATTTTTATAAAGTTGAGTTGATTTCATTGTAAGGATAGCTGTTAATAAGTATAAACACGCGCTATACTTTTCGCGCAGCAAACTTCATATGCTGGGATCAGTATACGCTTATTCTTGACCTTGTCAATCAGATTTCACCAAGAAGACACAATCACAAAATACTAATACACAATCTATTATATTTCTTGTATAATAATCCTACCAAAATAACGGGATTTACAAAGATATACAACAAATTCCATTACTCAATGATAAATAACAAACAAAAATAACAATTCTCTAAAATATAGAATCACCTCATCACATATAAAAATAATACTTTTTAAATAAAAAAAGTGATACTTATCACCATTTTTTCTCCAAAGAAGAGCGAACAGAGTACTGCACAGCCCCTAAAAACAAAGCACCCCCCTCACCCCTCCTCTCACGCGGGAAGGCATGAGAGGAGAGATGAGAGGGGCGAAAAGGGGGTAGAAAGTGTTGTCTATCTGCTACTTCCTGAGCTGCTCGTCGCTAGCAGGCATGATGGTGAAGGGTACGAGTATCTCAGGAAGTCCCTCCGCCTGAATCTTGACGGTGACATTGCCCGACTTGCCACGCTCACCGCGCAGGATGGCAACGAGTCGCCCGTTGAAGAAACGCTGCTCAAGAGCCTGCATGCTATTGTGATCCAGCGGATCACCATTGCAGAAGCCTATGAGCGCGCCCGCATCTCCTACGAGGCTAAAGCGTACCTTGCGGCTATCGGTGGGCACGACATGACCCAGCGCATCGGTGAGCGAGAGCTCGATGTAGGCGAGGTCGCGACCATCGCCTAGCAGCGTCTTCTTGTCAGGACTTGCCTTGACAGTCTCGCTCTCACCTGTGGTGACGCGCGTGGCCGTAGCCCATGGCTTGCCGTCCTTCTTCACGACGACGCGCACCTCACCGGGCTCATACTTGACCTCTTCCCAGGTGAGGCGGTACTCATTCTTGCCAACGGTGACGCCCGACTGCTCAAAGGTGCCGCCGGCGGTGGGGCTCTTCTTGCGCACGCCTTGGCTCTTGCCATTGATGAAGAGCTCGGCCTCGTCACCCGAGGTGAAGACCATCACAGGGGTGATCTCGCCCTCGCGTCCCTTCCAATTCCAGTGAGGGAGGATGTGAGCCTGCTTCACCTGTGGCGCCCAGCGACTCTGGTAGAGGTAGAAGGTGTCCTTGGGCAAGCCTGCAAGGTCGATGATGCCAAAGTAGGAGCTGCGGCTGGGGGCTTTGTTGCCCATGCGCTTGAGTTCCGCCATGGCGGCTTTCTTCTCTTCCTCTGTCGCACCAGTGAAGTTGTTGATGTTGG
>CAYJJA010000109.1:0-7717 GCA_964370355.1 uncultured Akkermansia sp.
AACCTCTACCTCTACCCCTTCAAGACAATAAAGCGCAAGTCAAAACCCTCCGCTCCTACTCCTACTCCTACTCCTACTCCTACTCCTACTCCTACTCCTACTCCTACTCCCACACCTACTGCTACACCCACTGCTAACTCCTAACTCCCCTTATGCCCCCACAGATCAGAGACACCCTGCCCCTTTGCCTCATTGCGCTGACACCCAGCACACTCACCGCCTCTGATCTAGAGCACCCACCCACACAGCCACTAGCCAACCACGACGAAGCCACCCCCGCCCTAGAGCAGCATGCTGCCCAGCCAGAGAATGCGCAGCACAGCTTCTGGCGCGCGCGCGCGCATCTCGCACGAGGCGAGATGCAGCAGGCGGCCTCCCTACTCGCCAGCATCCCCAGCACCGATACACTCTACCCCTACGCCGTCAAGCATGCCATCTACATCGCCCAGCAGCAGGGAGAAAACGCGCTAGAGCCCCTCCTTGAGCAGCTGAGCAAAAGCCCGCATCCCCAGAGCCGACAGCGCGCGCAGCTCCTGCAACTAGAACAAGCTATCAAGCAATCCCAAGTCGCAAAAGCCGAGGGCCTCACCGAGACACTCCAAAAAGAAACACTGCCTAGCGAGCTCAAAATGCAGCTTGAGCTGGCAAGCATCGACCTGCTACGACTCAAAGGACACTATCAGCAAGCACTCGACTACGGCAGACAGCTCGAATCAGGTGAAATGGGCAAGATCACCCCCGATCTACGCGCCCGCATCCGCCTCAAACTCGCTGACATCTACTACTCCCAAGCCAAACATGGAAGCAGCAAAGAACGCGATGTCGCCCGAGGACGCGGAGAGGAGACACTGCTGGGCTTTGTCTCCGCGCACCCAGAATCCCCCCTCATCAGCGATGCCTTCCTCAAGCTCGCGCAACAGAGAGTCTTTGAAGAGAGCACCCCCGCCTTCAAACGCCTCAAGGAATGGATAGAGCCCGATCAACTCAGCAAAGGAACACGCGCCGCCCACGCCCTCAAGACGCTCTTCCAGCTCGAAGACCCGCGCGACACAGAATCCAATCTCAGCTACGTCAAAAAAGCCCTCGCCTCCTTCCCGCGGCATCCAGCCAGCCAATACATCCTCCATGAGGCAGCGCGCCGCCTCCTTGAGCAGGGAGATCTCGCCCTTGCAAAGCAATACATCAAGCTCATTGATGAAGAGGAGCCCTATAGAAAATTCTTTGACGCACAGCTACTCGCCCACGATGGCGACTTCCGCCAAGCCTGCGAGCTCTTCTACCAGACCAGTCAAGCCAATCCCCACCTGCGTGACACAGCTCTTGCCAATGCCTCTCTCTGCGCCCTGCGCAGCGGTCAAGAAGAACGAGCCCTTGAGCTGAGTCAGCAAATCATAAGCCCCAAGGTACGAGTCAGGCTACTGAGCAATCAAATCGCTCACTACACCCATCTGAATCCAGCACGCGCACAAGGACTCGCCCACCAGCTCCTCAAGCAATATCCTGACTCAGCAGAGAGCATCAATGCAAGTATGGACCTCATCCAACTGCAAGTGAGCAACACCCCCCTAGAAGCAAAAAAACTCCTCTCACGCCTCCAACAAGCAGACAAAAGCCGCTGGACAGAAGCCCAGATCGAGCGCCTCCATGCGCTGAGCATCTGGTGTGCCAAGCAGCTCTATCGCCCAGACGAGGACAAGGACGATCACAACCCCCTCTACGTCATAGAAGACGCCCTCAAGCAAGATCCGAGCCCCAAGGTCAAGGCCTATCTCACCCTCCACCTAGGGGAAATCCTCATGGAGCAGCAAAAGTATGAGCAAGCCCTTGAGATCTACCAAGACTTTGCCGACCAAGAGACAGACGACGAGCGCAGCGCCCTTGGCTACCTCCTTGCAGCCCGCAGCGCTGAAAAGCTAGAGACGCTACCTAGCCTCAAGCACGCCATACACCTCTATAAACAATGCGCCAAGCAAGTGAGTAGCTACCGCATTGAGGGGCTCATAGGAGCAGCCACACTCTGCATACGCCTCGGCAGAGAGGTAGAAGCACGCGAGCTCATCAGCCCCCTACTCGACAAAGAAAAAGAGCTTTCTGCCCCCCAGCGCAGCCTGCTCCATACCCTCATGGCTCAGGCATGGGCCTATGATGCCATGAAGATGCCCACCCTCATCTCACTTGTCCTAAAGCATAGCAGCACCATGCTCGACTCCGATGAGCTCCCCCCCACATGGCTGATACGAGCACGACTCCATCATGCCCACCTATGCAGTCGCTTTGGGCAGCGCTACGAGGCCATTGAGAGCTACCAAGCCGTGCTTGATCAGCTGCAACACTCAAGCACGCTCAACCACGCAGACTGGTATTTTTACAACCATGCTGCGAGCGGCAAAATCATCCAGCTTCTCAAGCTCACCCAATACCGCGCCGCCGCGCGATGCGCCGATGAGCTTGCAGACTGGGTGAGAAATCACCTCAAAGCACAAAACAGCGAGCCAGACATGCAGCAGCAAGAGATCATCAACAGCCTACGCAAACGCGCGATGACCATCAGGCAGAGCAATTTCCTCATCTCGCAGCCAGAGAAAGGCGCATAACAGCGCCTAGCAGCCCGACATAGCCCACTCGGCGAGAGCCTTGGCGTGGATCTCCGTTGTATCAAAGACAGCAATATCGAGATCCCCCTGCTGGATGAGCAGCACAATCTCGGTACAGCCGAGAATAACCCCCTGAGCCCCTTGAGCCACGAGATCGGCAATGACATCAATATAGAGCTGCTTGGACTCGGGCTTCACCTGACCTTGGCAGAGCTCATCAAAAATCACACGATGCACCTCATCGACATCCTTCTCCTCGGGGATGAGCACAGACACGCCCTGATCGATGAGACGCTGCTTGTAAAAATCCATCGTCATCGTGTACTTTGTCCCCAGCAAGGCCACCTTACTGAGACCTGCTGCCTTGATGGCATCGGCGGTGACATCGACGATATGAATGAGGGGGATATCAAGCTGCTGCTGAATCTGGGGGGCAATGCTGTGCATCGTATTCGTGCAGATCGCGACGCAATCCGCTCCCCCCTGCTGAAGACTCATCGCTGCATCGGCGAGCAGCTTGGTACTCGCGGGCCAATCTCCTGCTTTTTGATATTCGACAACTTGATGAAAGTCAAAACTCTCCAGACCTATACGCGCCGAGTGCAGCCCACCTAGCCTCTCCTTTACAGCCTCATTAATCAGCTCATAATAGAGAATTGTACTCTCCCAACTCATACCGCCTAGCAAACCTATTTTCTTCATCTCTTGGATATTTCTATAATACGTGACACCACCATAAGTGTACGTAGTATAACATAAGGTTTTGCCCCCCTAGGGGTCAAGCACATAATCTCCGCGAGAGCAGATT
Source organism: uncultured Akkermansia sp. (assembly GCA_964370355.1). Taxonomy (GTDB): domain Bacteria; phylum Verrucomicrobiota; class Verrucomicrobiia; order Verrucomicrobiales; family Akkermansiaceae; genus Akkermansia. The sequence goes on from CAYJJA010000109.1 coordinate 3,403, forward strand.
TGCACTCGCCCTTATCCCTTGCGGCGGCGGCGCAGCAAGGCTGCACCAAGCCCCAGCAAGCTCAGAGCAGTACTACTGGGCTCAGGCACAACGTCAGCCTCGATAAAGAAATTCCCCGTCGTGCTATCGTAGACGAGATTAGAATCCCCTGAGACCCCTAATGCCGAGGCATCTACATCAAAATAATCAGAGAGCAACCACTGTGAGCTCTCTGTCACCATAGTGTCACCAATCATGAGAGAATCTAGCCCCTCAAAGAGCACGAGCTCATTGTTCTCATTGATGAGGGAGTCCCCTTGCAGCGTGAGAGCGAGGGGTGTATCCTCACTGAGGATGAGATGAGCCCCATTGACAAAGCGCAGACTGCTCTCCATGGTGACCGCATCGGCTGAGCGTAGATCAAGAGTCGCGCCGATCTCTGCGCTGTTCGTCAGCATGCGAGTCTGGGGCGCGGCCTTCACATGGAGCTCACCTCCGAGGACAATAATACCAAGAACAGAATCGGCACAGGCTGTCACACCAGCGTGCAAGACTAGATTGCCTGCCACATCAAGACTGCTATCAGCATCGACAAAGCCAAACTCACTGCCCGAGGAGAGCAGCACGTTGCCAGTCACCGTATTGCTACCCGCGACCTGCAATGAAGCACCACTCTCTATAGTCACATCCCCTGTGATGGTATTGCCCTCTGATACGAAGCTAGCCTCGGAAATAGTTATATCATTGATATTGAGCTGCGCGTTACGTATATGGAGCTGCTGTGCGCCAGTTTTATTCAGACTGGTGGCTGTGATTGCGTGGTCATTACCCTCAAAGCTATAGGCAATGGCGTCGTTGGCGACTTCGATGTTGGTGGCAGTGACGGATTGGGCGAGAGTGACGCTGCGTTGAGTTTCACCTGCTTGCTGGTTGGCATCGTTGAATACGACATCGCGCTCGCTGTCGTATTCACTGGCAAAGTAGCCATCAAACTCTGTTCCGTCAATATCAGCATAGCGCATCCAGCCGCTTGATGCTGTGGGTACACCTCCATCATCGTTGGGATCTGTGCCGCCCCATTCGCTACTACCAGCACTCCACACCTGCTTAGTTGTGCCCTTATTGTAGGAGGCCTCAAGAGCAATGAGGCTATCGGGGGTGTCAATGTAGCTGGTGCTAACAAGACTCCATCCACTCTCACCATAGGTTTCCCAAGGGGTTTCAGTCCCCACATCCCTGTAAAGCCTAAATGCGCTATTCTCGCGTGTCACGTAGACCTTGACGAGCTCATAAGACTGGTCATCCGAATCAGCAACATAGAGCGCGAGAACACCGTCCTTCTCCGTCATCTCAAAGCCGTAGCAGGTGACAACATGGGCTTCGCCATCGGCGAGCTTGAGATTGAGTGCAGCGAGCTGCCCTTTCACAGCTCTGCTATACCCACTACCTTCCTTTATGTAGCCTAGGGCTTCGGCGAGCTTGTCAGCGAGTTGACTCGTACTGGATAGGTGGATAAAGCTGATAGGATTGGTCGATGAGGAGAAGTCACTCACCTCGTCAATGGAGGGGAAGTACTTGGCAAAGTACCCTCCATCGGCTGACGTAACGCCCGTTTGGAGTTTTCTATCAGTAATTGCAGTATTGTAGCCCTTAGAGCCGACCAGATACCACTCAGCTGCCACAGCCTGACTGGACGTCGTATTTTTAAAATGATCGTAAAAGAACAAAGTCAAATCCAAAGACTGCGCCCCAGCCAGCTCATCGCGATAATCAGCGCTGTAGGTATGACCCGAGATGGCTTCTTTTTGCGCAAAAACACCATAATACTGCTGCCAATACTCAATCGTGTTGGCACCAGTATGGTACCAGCAAGACAGGGAATCATATCTTAGATTTTTATAATACTCGGCACTATTCACTGTCGGCTTCGCATCATCCGTGCGTCTCTCATAGAGATCGCCCAAGATGGACTGCATCGAGTTCCCCGCTTGTACAAGTGCGCTCACGGCTTTGTACTGATCATAGGAGGAATACCAGAATTTCCCCTTACCTGAGTCATAGAATTGAGGCGATCCTTCAGGATTACTAAGATCGACTCCCTCTGCCATATAAGTTTGAGCGTGCAGCAGAGAAAATGACGAGCTCAGGGCGACGATGAAACCAGTATAGTGATGATAAGACATAAGATGTAGGGTAAAGAGAATAGTAAACTTGGATAAGCCTAGCAAATTAGAACTATTATTGCAACTATAAAAACAGACACTCTCTCAATTCACCCAACACGCTTACTTATAATACAAAATACAAGCTCATGATGAAGCCCCCTGTTGCTTCATCTCCCGTCGCGCGAGGCGGCGCTCTTGGGTCACCTGATCTTCTGAGGCACCTAGATTACGTAGCAGATGGCTCGTCATACTCAGTGCCACCTCCTCCTCACCAGAGAACACCGTCTGCGCGCCCTGGGCTCGCAGCTGCATCGCATCGCTCAGATAGCTCGTATGCGCCATGACCTTGATATCGGCATTGAGCGACTGCGCCGCACTAGCGATCTCATGACTCGGGGCAGCCGCCGCCGTGATGATGATGGCGCGAGCCTCGCGCACTCCTGCCATATCGAGCACATGGCGATGACGTGCATCACCGAGCAGAGCGGGGATCTTCTCCTCAGCCAGCCTGTTGACCGTGTCTATATTCATCTCCAGCACCACCACATCCATCTCATAGCTGCGCAGAACGCGCGCGAGAATCTGCCCGCAGGGTCCATAACCCACGAGAATGATGCGATGGCTATCCTCATCGGGAGAAGCGAGAGTACTGGCGTCTTTTTGCTTGAGTAGCCCTATACGACGACTCTCCAGCCAGCGTACCAGCTGAGGGGTAAAGCGGTAAAGAACCGAGTTGAGTGTGATGGTGATGATGGCCACCCCCGTAATCACATTGGCCGCCGAGGCGGGAAGCAGGAAGTAAGTACCCGCAGCCAAGGAGGCAAGGATGAAGGAGAACTCCCCTATCTGCGAGAGTGCCGCCGACACACCCACCGCCATGCGACTGGTCTTGCCCAGTAGCAAGATCACCGAGAAGGCAATGAGGGGCTTTGCCAAGAAGCTCAGGCAGAAGGTAGCAAGCGCTAGCTCCCAGTGATCCAGCAGCCCCGACAAGCTAAAACCCATCCCAATGGAGACAAAGAACAGCACCGCAAAGGCATCCCGCATCGGCAGAGCGTCACTCGCCGCGCGTGCGGAGAAGCGACTCTGCCCGACCACCATACCCGAGAGGAAGGCACCCAGCTCCATCGAGGCATTAAAGACATAGGAGGAGAGCACAGCAATGCCCAAGGCGAGCACCAATACCGCAAGGGTAAAGAGATCCCCCGAGCTGCTGCGCGAGACATGTGCGAGGATGTAAGGAATGACCCTACGCCCCAGCAGGCTGATACCGATGACGAGCAGCCCTAGCTTGAGGACCATCCAGCCTAATGCCTCGGCCACAGCCAGCGCGCCTACCCCCTTCGTCCCATCGAGTATATCGACGATGACAGGCAGCAGGACGAGCAGCATGATGGTGACAATGTCTTCCACGACCAGCCAGCCCACGCCCGTATGCCCTACGGGAGTCTGGAGCACGCGATTGTCCGCGAGCACGCGGGTGAGCACGACGGTGGAGGAGACGCAGATGCAGAGCCCATACATGATAGGGCTAAAGGAGTAGGGATCTCCCTCTCCAAAGAAGAAGTACGCGAGTGCCCCGAGGCAGACGCTCGTCACAATACAGATCAGAGCCCCCGGCACGGCCACGCGCCGCACAGCGAGCAGATCCTTGAAGTGGAACTGCAAGCCCACGCCAAAGAGCAGTAGGATCACCCCCACATGGGAGAACTCCTCGACAAGGTGGCTATCCACCTCCATCCCCCAGAGATGCCCCGCAGCAATCATGCCCGCGAGCAAGTAGCCCACGAGCGGCGAGAGGCGCAGCCGCTGGGCAAGGATACCGAGCACGAGGGCGAGGCCAAGGCCTATGGCGAGTGTGGCAATCATGACATGAGGCGAGCCCAGAGCACCTTCAGGTAGCGGCCTTCGGGGTAGGTGGAGAGGTAGGGATGGTCCCAACCTGGGCCTGTCATCTCGACAATTTGTAGACGACGACCGAGACGCTGCGCGGCCTTGATGACAGTCTTCTCAAACTCATGCGCCGAGAGCAGTCCCGAGCAGGAGCAGGTCACAAAGAGCCCCCCAGGGCGCACACACTGCATGCCGAGCATATTCAGATCATAGTACTTCTTGATGCCCTCCTCCTTTTCCTCATCGCGCCCCATGACAAACTTGGGCGGATCGAGTAG
>CAYJJA010000110.1:0-7476 GCA_964370355.1 uncultured Akkermansia sp.
CTCTCGAGTGTGAGGGCCTCACTGATAAAGGTATTCTCCCTTTCATACTTGTCCCTGTGGCGTCGCCCGTGGACGCGGAAGGGACCTTTGCCGTAGCGCATCTTGCCTCGGAAGTCGGCAATGCCGCCTGTCTCCTTGCCTGCGATATTGTAGTCATAGCCGAGGTTGAGCGGATTCGCCCCTGGTGTCCCCTTTGAGCCCCAGTGAGCCTTGCCGCAGTGGATGGTGATGTAGCCCGCCTTGCGCAGGTACTCGGTGATGGGGCGTGCGGTGAGGTAGGGCTTTTTGATATCGTAGTTGCCCTTTTCACCTGTGATGGGGAGCTTGGTGCTGCCTTTTGCGCGTGTGCCTAGGGGCTGGAGTCCGTTGACATTCCAGTTTGGGGGGCTGAGCGTCGGGTGGCGGTCGTCGGTGCTCTGGTCGGCATTGAGTGTCCAGTTGGTAACGCGATGGCGTGCGGCATTCATGCCTGTCATGAGGCTGGTGCGCGTGGGAGAGGATATGGGAGAGGCGTAGGCGCGGGTGAACATCATGCCTTGCGAGGCGAGTGTCTCCATGTTTGGCGTGCGATAACGCTTGTTGAGGAATGTTTTCTGAGCTTTGCCCTCCTCGTCGCGCCAGAAGGGGAGGCTCGTGTCCTGCCATCCCATGTCATCGACGATGAAAAACACAATGTTGGGCTTTGCCTTGTCCTGGGAAAAGTCGGCGTAGAGCGGGGCACTACAGCATGCTGTGAGCAGGGTACTTGTTACGAACTTGTTTGGCATAGACTCCACTCTATCATTATTGACCCCGTGCTGTCTAGTGAAATTGACAATAAGTCCATGTTGCTTTAGAATCCTTTTATGAATAATGCTTCATCTTCACAGCAGCGCTGGCTGCGCTGGGCTATTGAGCTGCAGAGTATAGCCCAGTGTGGTCTCGCTTATAATCCCGATATCTATGATCGCGAACGCTACGAGCGACTGCGTGACATCGCAGCTGAGATGCTCGCGCAGCAGTCGGAGTATCCCCTAGAGATGGTCAAGGGACTCTTTTGCAACGAGACGGGCTACCAGACGCCGAAGCTGGATACGCGGGCTGCTATTTTTGATGATTCGCGTGAGAGAATTCTCCTCGTGCTTGAGAAGGATGGCCGCTGGTCGCTGCCCGGTGGCTGGGTGGATGTACTAGAGTCTATTGGTACTAATACGGTCAAGGAGGTCAGAGAAGAGGCGGGGCTGGATGTCGTCCCCCGTCGTCTTGTCGCGGTGCAGGATCGCAATGGGCACAACCCTCCACCCTATGCCTATGGGGTGTGCAAGGTCTTTGTGCTCTGCGACTGTATTGGCGGTGAGTTTCAGCCGAATAGTGAGACGGTCGCGAGTGCCTACTTCTCTCTCCACGAGCTGCCCTCACCGCTGGCTGAGAGCAAGTGTACGCGTGAGCAGATAGAGCTCTGCTTTCAAGCGGCAGCAGACGCGCATTGGCAGACGCGCTTTGACTAGCGTCGCGTGTAGCAGAGCTCGGCGATGCCATTGGCGTGGCTCACGCCTGTCAGGCGCAGCAGGTGCTGCTCATCCGTCGGGCTAAAGAGGCGTATGCCCTTGCCTAAGATACATGGTATCACGCAGATACGATACTCGTCAATGAGGTCGCTGGCCATGGCTTCGCGCACGAGTGTGGCTCCCCCACAGAGCCAGATCCTGCTTTCTGCTAGACTGGCGAGCAGCTCGCTGAGTGGCTGTGAGCTCAGGTGAAGCTTGTCTTTGTGTGCTAGCTCCAGCGTGTCGGGGTCGCGGTGGGTGAGTACGTAGCTGGGCAGTCCCTCGTAGGGCCATGCGTCGGGAGCTAGCTGCTCGGCGATCTGCCTGTAGGTGTTGTAGCCTAGGATGACGGCATCTAGCTGATTGTAAAATTCTGGGTAGCTGCCCATGGACTCTGGCTCAGAGCCGTCGCCTTCTAGCCACGAGACTGCACCTTGCTCGTCGGCGATGTAGCCATCTAGGCTCATGGCAATGTAGAGGATGAGTTGTTTCATTGGCATCGATCTTATCAGCGATGATGGAGGAGATCAAGGTCAAACTACATTTTGTACTTATGACAAAAGCGTGGATGGGGTGAGCCATCCACGCTGTGGCGATTTTTTTTCAAACAATGCAGTATGCTTACCTCGCGCGACGGTGGCGACGCGCGAGAAGCCCCGCGAGTGCTAGCATACTCAGTGTAGCGGTGCTGGGCTCAGGTATGATTTCTGAGCGCGAGCTAAAGCCCAGCGCAAGGCTGCCGTCGGCATTCACGTACTCATAGTCCGCCTTATAGAGCTTGCCTTCTATATTCAGATAGATCTCCAGTCCACTATCCAATGCGCGGCTGTAGTCGCTGCCAAAGGCATCGACTCCTTCTCCAAATTGGAAGATGAGCATTTGATCTACTGAGCTGGTGGCGAAGTGTGAGTCGAAGTCAGCTTGCGACATCGGAATATCAAAGGTGATGCTCCCCTCTAGGCTCAGAGCATTGAGCTCCGCGCCTACATTGAGCATGTCATAGACATGGAGGTCTACGGAGCTCGTGTTACCCGCGTAGGCCGCAAGACTGCTAGAGGCGACACCACTGACGCTGTTGCGCTCGCCCAGCTTGATCCCTGTGACGATGCCATCGGTGAGCACCACGTCGGTCCTCGCGGCTGCATTGATCACGATGGTATCTGCGCTCAAGGCGACTTGATTGATATCTAGGCTAGCTCCGCTGTAGACATTGATTGTACCTGAGACATTGTTGCTGCGCCCTGTCCCCGTGATCTCGTTGGCTCCACCAGTGGCACTGATCTTGCTAGAGCTACCAGCGGATCCTCTGAGGTCGAGTGCACCGCCGTCTCTGAGTGTCATGTCGTTGACAAGCGTGCCTTGATCGTAGCTGATGGTGCCACTATTCGTGATGCTGTTTGCGCTAGCGGAGTCCCCCAAGGCTGCGCCAGAGTATGCCTCGACGCGAGCTCCGTCGAACACGGTGAGCTTGTTGTTGGTGAGCTGAGCCTGGGAGGATGCGACGGCCTGCGTCGTGCCCCCCAAGGCTCCGCCGAACTCGCCGAGCTCGAGCGTGCCGCCATTGACATTGATGGTATGATTCTTCACCGCGTTGTTAAACTCGACCGTCGAGAAATCCTTTCCCTTATGCTCCTCATAAATCACCAGACCATTCATCCCATTGTTGATATTGAGGATTTGACGATCCACCCCTTCTGCATAACCATCAATGCCGTCATTGACAACGATCCGATGACCGCTGTAGGTGTTGAGGTGCATCTCTGAGTTGCTGATGCCAAAAGTATATATGGCATTGGAATTGCCCTTGGCAGTATTGCCCGTAAAGTAAATACTTTGTTCCACGGCTAGCAGACCGATATTGCTGCTATTGTTGAAGATCGCGCCTCCTAAGCCTTGAGCCGAGTTTGCAATGAAGTCTCCTGTGAGAGATCCTAAAGAAGAGTTGTTAAGAGAAATCGCGCCGCCATTTGTTGTCGCCCTGTTACCCGTGAAGTCTCCCTTGAGTGTGTCGATGCGGCCGGCGGATTGCAAATTGATCGCGCCGCCATGCGTCGTTGCGATGTTGTCAAAGAAATCGGCTGACACCGTGCTGATATGTGTTTTAGAAAAATATAAGGCACCACCCGATGTCCCAGCTGAGTTCGCGATAAAGTCTCCTGTGATATCGCTGATATATCCTTGATTCCCCGCAATCGCGCCACCAGCGCCAAGTACAGAGGAATTCCCAATAAAGTTCCCCCTGATGGACTTCTTTTCACCTAAACTAATGTGATGATAAATAGCGCCCCCCTGATCTGTCGCGCTATTGCCGATAAAATTCCCTATGACAGTATTCGCCGTTACTTTAGCACCGAGTGCACCGCCCGAGCTGTTTGTGCCGGCTCCTAGCAAAATGGAGTTGCCCACGAAGTCTCCCTCGATCGTATCTGACACCGTCTGATTCACAGCACCGCCATGCTCCGTGTCACCAGGGATGGCCACGCCGCTGATGCCTGCAAAGCTGTTTGAAATAGTGGTGTCGTCTTCTGTAACGCGCAGGTTGAGTGAGGAGTGAACCTTGATGCTGACCCCACCAGGCTCTAGACTTGAGGTCTCCTTTAGTGTCATATAGGTGCTGCCATCCGTCGTCACCTCCTCCCATTGGAAGTAGAGTGTCGTGTCGCCGTCGCTGTCTCCGAGGGGCTTGGTGGTGACGTCGTAGTTCATCGCCGTGAGCTCTCCTGTAGTGGCGTCTATGAGGTACTTGGTGATGGTGAGCCACTCATCTTGTGCCGAGCTGCTCTGCTGGAGTGAGTAGCCTGTGTCCACGCCTAGTGTAGGGATGGTGAGCTGCACTGCGTCGTTGTCATCAGTCACGCCGACAGCGTAGCCTTGGCTGACGCCGAGGCAGCAAAGCGTTGAAGAGAAAGCGAGGTAGGTGGATGGCCTGATGCCTGTGCGCAAGAGTGTCTGCAAACTATTCGTTCGGTGATGAGTCGCTGGGCAAGCGCGGGGTGATGGTTTGTATGTTCTCATATGGGGTGTTGGATGTATAAGATGTTGTTTTCTTAATCTTATTAATTGCTAATCGCGATGTTTATAAGTTCAAGCTGGCGCTTATCATATGTTAGATTTGTTAGCTAAATCAAGCTTTTTTTTGTTTATTATTAGCTTGTTAAATTGTTGTGATACCTTAGTTAGCCCTTGATGCTCTTATTAAAGTGAGATTAATAATACGCGTGTTGCCCACGCTCGGGCTGAGGCTCACAAAGCAAATGTGTGTATACATCCGAGAGCTAGCTATCGTGATTTGAGCTATCACAAAAGCTGCTCGGAGCTAGTCATTTTGATTAGGGTTGTCATTTGCTCTCAGGATTGTTATGATGTAGACATGTCTGCTCTACGTGTGAAATTGCTCAGCCCTTGGTTCAAGCCCGAAATGACTCCTATCTATCTCCCTCAAGGTGAGTATCACGGCGTCCGATTTAGCTGCGATGCCGAGCTGCGCGACTACGATTGGCTCGTGGTCTATGATGAGCTCTCTCCTGCGCATGCTACAGAGATGCTCGCCTGCGCACCCGAGCATACGATATTGGTGACACAAGAGCCGCCTAATATCAAGCTCTATGCCCCTTTTTACACACAGCAGTTCAACTATATTCTCACGACGCACGATGCGGACTACATCCAGCATCCGCACTGGCGGCGCGGTGAGGGCTGCTTTCTCTGGCTCGATGGGCGTCCCTTTGACGAGCAGGCGGCTGCCGCGCCCCCGGTGAAGTCTCATGTGCTCTCTGCTGTCCACTCGGCCAAGCAGATGAAGCATACCGATCACTACCATCGCTACCAGCTGCTGCGCTACCTCGAGGCGCATCTCGATGCCCCCTTTGATTGGTATGGATTTGGCGTGCAGAAGCTCGATTGCAAGAGTGATGCACTCACGCCCTACGCCTATCATCTCGTCATTGAGAATTATCGCGAGCCCTATCATTGGTCTGAGAAGATAGCCGATGCCTTGCTCCACTACTGCCTGCCCTTCTATGCAGGGGATCCCCATCTGCATGAGCTGCTCCCCGAGGGCTGCTTTATTCGTATCCCCCTAGAGGACCATGCTGAGGCTGCTCGTATCATCAGCGAGGCTATTGCGAATGATGAATACACCAAGCGTCTGCCCGCCATCTGCGCGGCTCGTGAGCAATTGCTCCAGCAGAATAATCTCTGGCAGCAAATCATCAAGACCATACGTGAGCATGAGGCGCATCCCCCGCAGGATTGGGCTCCCTCAGCAGCCTCCGTCATGCGCCGTCACCGCCTGCGCAAGCAGCCTCTCAACGCGCTAGCTGCGGCCTGGCATCAGCTGCGCTGCCGCTTTCTCACCAAAAGGAGAGCGACGAGAGCCTAAGCTCCCCCTTTGTCAAGCGCGAAAAATACTGCCCGCATCCAGCCAAGTGCTTGCAGGCAGGACGCGTCCAGGTAGCACGACGCTATTGCAGCCGAGGCGACTGTGTGCTCCTATGTGGCTGCCGAGCTTGTTGCGCCCTGTGTACTGGAGCTCACCTTGCCATGGCATGCGTATCTCGCCCGCATCGTGGCGAAAATTGCTCAAGATGCAGCCAGCCCCCAGATTCACATCCTCATCGAGGAGAGAGTCTCCCAGATAGCTCAGATGGGAGATGAAGCTCCCCGAGCCAATGACGCAGTCCTTCACCTCGACGGCGTGCCCGATGCGGCAGTGGTCTCCTATATCGCAGCAACCGCGCAGGTAGGCATTGGGCCCCACGCGGCAGTGCTTGCCGATGCGTACATGTCCCTCGATCACGCAGCCAGCCATGATCTCTGAGCCCTCGCCGAGCTCGAGTATGCCTGCGATGTGGGCGAGCTCATGCACCTCGCCGCAGATGTGAGTTTGCAGCGTGTTGTGGAGCTGCTCGCGCATCGCATCAAGGCGTATCCATGGGGGTGAGCTATCATTCATCTTGATGAGAATGCCGAGATTAGAGCCCGCCTTGGGTAGGCCCTAGCTTGCTCAGATAGGGGGCGAGGATGCTGTAGAGCTCAGCCTGCGCTTGTGGGGTGAGCTCTACGTCATCTGAGCTGACTTTTTGTCCCTTGGCTCGGATGGTGAGTGTCTGCCCGTTGCTTGGCACGAGGTAGTAGACGCTCTCGCCTCTCTTGCCCCTGTCATCGAGGTCTTTGTAGTAGCCATCGCTGAGGGTCTTGGCTAGCCCACCGCGCAAGCAGGCGAGGACGCGTTTCTTATCAGCCACGCTGAGTCGTAGCGTGTCGGTGCTATCTTGCAGCCATGTGGTGGCACTATGGCTGATGCTCAGTGTGGGAGAGCTCAGAGCTGCGTTGAGGTCTTGATGCGAGAGTGAGCCTATGGGTTGGGAGCATTGGACGAAGGTGAGGGCATAGAATGCGCCTGCTGCTGCGATTGTAATACCTATAAATGTCTTGGCTTTCATATTACTAACTGCTATTTGTGTTACACACTATAGCTTTATCTAGCGTGCGTATCAAGGAGAAAAAGCCCTTTCTACGCTTATCGTGTCTTTTTGCTCCTCCGTGCTACCTCACACGCGAGCGCGCGGAGATCACGATGGGGATGCCTGCCAGCTTGCTGCGCTCGCGGATGACGCGGCGTAGGTACTGGGTGTAGCTGTCCGTGAGGAGTCGCTTGTCATTGACAAATAGTACGTAGGTCGGGACGGGGATGCGTGTATAGCGCTCATTGACGGCGGTGGTGGCGTAGTAGAGCTTGAGGCGCTTTCCATAGGACTTGTGTACAGGGGGAGGGGTCTTCTCCATGGCTATCTTGAGAAAGCGATTGAGCTCGCCTGTGCCCAGCATATTGTGAGACTCCTGCTGCACCTGCTCGATGGATTTGAAGATGTGGGTGAGCCCCTTGCCTTCCTTGGCCGAGACGATGGCGATGGGGGCGTAGTCGAGGAAGAAGAATTGCTCGCGTATG
>CAYJJA010000111.1:0-7458 GCA_964370355.1 uncultured Akkermansia sp.
CGGGGGTCTTGGGGTTTTTTCCCCCCAGCGACTCCGCCTTGTCGGGCTAACCACACCGCCCCCCGCCGGGTAGGGGGGGGGGGGCTGTAGTGTTATAAAAATGTCGCTCTGCCAGCAGCTCAGCTGAGAGCGGATAGAGCCTCACAAAAGGCGCAATCTGTCCATAAAGCATGCTACTAGGGCGCAGCGCCCCATCAATCACGATTGAGACTCTACTCTATAGATAAAGCACTCGTCATTGAGCTGACTGTCAAGAACGGCCTTAAGCTTTATCTGATAATAGTCACGGTAAAAGTCGATGAGCAGCTGAAGGCCCGACCTTGGCTCTAGCTTTTGGGTCAGGACAAAGCGAGCATTCTTCATCGTCACTAGGCTGAGATCATTCTCTACCCCCATACGCTGAAGCCTCTGCTCATAGAAAGGCAAGCAGCTCTCCCAGTCGCCCATGGGGAGAAATCGCTCCATACGATCTATATTCTCAGAAAGCAAGAGATTGGAAGGCACAGCTAATCTACGGTAGAGCTGAGCTGGTGCAAAATAGAGCATCTCAGGATTCTGCTGCATTTGCTTTTCCAAATACTGTGTAATAGAGGGATAGCTGTAGCTAGCTTCTAGGGGTGAGAATAACTTGATGATTGTCTTTCTCTGAGTATAAGGGATAAAGATGCTCACTATAAATAGGCAACTATAGCTCGCTAGACGCAGAAAACGATGGTCAATAGAAAAAGACATCTCTTTGATACTCAATACACAAAGTGGAAAACAAACGTAAAAAACTGATAAGTATGCCGTAAGATTAATACGACCTCCATAGCAGAGTAGCGCAAAGAGAGCAAAGAAAAGGGAGGTGTAGAGCAAAAAGGGCGCGCACTTCTTAACTGCATGGATAACACGGTGCTGCCAAAAAGTGATCACGATAACCACGGCGGCGACATAGAGAAGAACGATGATATAGTAAAAATGCAGCAGCGGAGAAATAAAGGCGCGTCCCGATTGAAGCGCGCGCTCAAGGCGCACTTTCTGCAATTCGAGAGGAGTATAATCGTGGCTCATACGGATTTTCTCTATCTTTTCCCACCATGCATTATCGCCACGAAGAGGCGCATTGAATTGCCATGCAAAAAAGAGTTTTCTCACGGGAGCGGTGAAGCCTATTGCATCATACTGCGCCTCTTTCTTCTTTTGAAAATCGCTAGATGAGATATCCTTGTAATCAACGAGTGAGCAACGCGAAGTGTGGACAATCGTCAAATTCATCTCTTCATTCCCCCAGAAATCCGCAGTCGTGTAATGGGATTGTGTCGTATTAATGATAAGGATGCCCATAGCCACAACACTAGAGTAGAGCATGAATGCTTTATTTCCACGGATAAACTCAATAGCAGCTGCTAGACCGATAAGGGGCAGGAGAACAAGACAGGAGTCAAAGCGCAGCGAGGCCGCCACCAGGATGTAGAGACTTGCAATAAGGCTAAGTACAATTTTCTTTTTTCTAGATGTTTTGAGCAGTAGCAAGAGACCTGCCGCCATAGAGAAGCTGCTTGCTATAGCAAACTCAAAGTAGAGGATGGGCATATAGGTCAGCAAAATCACCAAGAGCCATCCACAGTAATGAGAGAGCTGAGGCTGAGCTTTTGTCTGAATTAAGAGCCGCGCTACAAGGACGAGGCTTATTCCGTTGAGCGCGAACACGAAGACTGTAAAGGGGTCAAATGCTGGCTTAAATGCTGCTATCCAGCTGAGGGGATACATCAAATAATAGGATATGCAGACGGTATGCACAGATGGCTCGCCCCACATGAGGGCATGCGTGAAAAATATATTATCATAGCCATTAAAATACGGCGGGAATAGGAGGAGAATGCTGATGTAGAGAAGTGCTGTTGTAATGACAGCGTGCTCAAAAAATATCTTTCTTAATAGAGAAAACATATGATACAAGTATAAATTGATGATGCCACAGAAACATCGTTTTGGAAATGTGCACTCTTCGATGAGCCCTATTATGACTCACCATGAACGAAGCCCTGCTTGCGAAATGTGAGCAGCCTGCCAATAGTCTATCATTTCTAGTACTCTGTTGCAAGTCCATATTGTGCCACTGCCACACAGGCGCAGCGCATCTATCCGAGTCACGCGCACCCAGTGCTAAGAGCCGCCCTCCGTGAGCTTCACAAAGCGCACGATGGCTCGCTCTAGCCCATCGAGTATCTTCTGCTGATAGTCCTTATCCAGCAGCAAGGCACGCTCCTTCTCATGACTCATATAGCCCAGATAGACCGCGCAGGCAGGATGCTTGATGGAGCGCAGGTAGCTGTAGTAGCTGCCGCGCAGTCCTGCATCCTGTGCATGTGTCGTGTAGAGAATATGTGACTGTAGCATCATGCCCAGCAGGGCACTCTCCTGCACGAGACGCTGCTCCTTGCCACGAGCTGCTGGGGCAAGACCCGCGCGTGTCGTGTAGCACTCAACGCCGCGCTTTGTGTGCACTCCCTGATTGAGCCTCAGACTGATATAGAGAGCATTGGTATAGGAATTCACCTTATCGACGCGGGCTTGATCGGAGAGATGCTCATCACCAGTACGCGTCAGGACACAGTAGTAGCCATGCTTGTCCAGCCTCTCCTTCAGCCGCTCTGCCAGCTGGAGCGTGTAGGTAGCCTCACTGCGCTTCTCATCAATGAGAATGCCCCTATCACTGCCGCCATGAGGCGCGTCAATCACAATCGTGTGGATAGCAGGCTGGCCCTTCATGAGGTAATCAGCACGCAGGATGGCATCGAGCAGGGCAAAGCAATCGGCCTCGGATATCAACCAACGGTGCGGCTCTTGGTAGATGAGCGGATGCGTGAGCTCGATGAGATGCCCCTGTATGTAGATAGACTGCGTGTCCTTGCCCAGCGAGAGCCAGAAAGCACCGTGGCCTACATTTTGCCTCGTCCCGCGCAGTGCCGCATCGGCCTGCGCCGAGGAGCTCAGGTGATAAAAGCGACAAAAATCCTCCCATAAGATATAGGAGACGCCATCCACATCCACGCGCCTCCAGCCATCCTCTCGCGGTGCAGAAGGCACTCCATCATCAGGCGACTCCGCCGCACTCACATGCAGCATAGCCCATGCGAGTAGAGCCATGAGAGAGGCTGTAGCTAGGCGAGTCATGCCACGCATCGTATCAGACAAGGACAGCTTCAATAGCGTCTCCCCTTATTGGTACTACGCAGATTCTGCGCACCGACTATACCCCCATAGGCGATAATGCCCTGAGCGATCGCGCTTGCTAGCCTAGCCTGATACTCCCCAGAGGCGATACGACGCCCCTCACGGGAGTGGGAGACAAAGCCTCCCTCAAAGAGTACCGCTGGGCGACGAATGGTGCAGAGCACTGAAAAGCGCGCGCGCTGTATGCCACGATCCACCGCACCCGATGCCTTGATCGTGCGGCTATGTATGGCCGTCGCCAGAGCCACATTCTCACTATCCTGATTATTACCTTGGAGGTGCTGATTGCGCCGCGAGCGTGCGAAGGGCGAGGTCGTCCCCTTGGGGGCGAGGGTGAAGGTCTCAATGCCCTCTGCCTGCGAGCGTCCCGAATTGTGATGAATGCTCACAAAAATAGAATTGGGTATGCTATTGGCAATATTCACGCGCTGCTGTAGTGTCAGAAAGTGATCGCCATCGCGCGTCATCACCACCTTGTAGCCCCTCTTCACGAGCAGATCACGCACGCGTCGCGCAAGCTGGAGGTTACAAGTCTTCTCCACCGCATAGGCACTCGTCGCCCCCGAATCATGGCCGCCATGCCCAGGGTCAAGCACCACGGTGGTCACGCGGCTCGCCTGCTTAGAGAAATTCGGACGCAGCACGGGATCGACCAGCTTGAGCACATCCACCGTCGAGATCAGAGCCTGACCTCCCTGAGACACGATGGGCAGAGAGAGCACATAGCGGTAATTATTCACATAAAAGTCGGACCTCCCTGTACGATACGACACGGCGCGATTCCCCTGACCATAGGTCGTATAGCCTCTGCGTCCATAATGAGTCACATGGCGAAATCGGTAAAAGCTCATCAAATCCGCCACGCGTATGTACTGTTGACCACGAATATTGTAGCGTTTCCAATCACGAGAATTCGTCGTTGTTCCCCCCTTCGTTACGAGCTTCGCGGCACTACGTTGAGCCTGCACTGGCTCTGTCATCCAACAGAGCATGAAAAGGAAAAGACTGAGTATAGGAAATAGTTTTTTCATTGATGATGTCAGACAACAATAACACATTCTTCCGCGCTCTATCAAGTACAAACTAAGAATTCAAGTCTCTTGAATTGTCATAGTCAAAGCTCAAAGACAGACTTGCTCAAGAGTCGTGACTCTACATACCCCCATTCTTTGTATTGGAGATCAAGCAATACTCCGACTAGTAGAGCAGATCCTCGTGCTCGGCGAGCCATGTGGAGGGCTGAGATTCGAGTCGATGCATGAGGATGCTAAAATTGCTACTCCCCAGCACGCGATCATGCTGCTTGAGCCGTTGGGCACGCTCGACCATCAGGGAGTAATTCTCCCCCGTGATGAGGGCGCAGAGTTTTTTCCTCTGCGAGCGTCGGGCGTGGTAATGGCGTATGCCTAGCAGCTGATGAATGATCTGCGCGTTGGCATGCTTGGCCGGGCTGATGAGGTGGAGCTGCTCGGGCCTTGCCCAGTGCAGCAGGATGAATTGCATCGTGCAGGGATTGCCATAGATGAGAAGCTGCTGCGCGACTCCTCGGCGGTGGTGGTGGCGGTTGAGCTTTGCCTTGAGGCGTAGATAATGCTCATAGGGCTTGCTATCCGTGTCGGTGATGAGAAAGATAGCCTCAAAGCTATCTGACTGCTCATAGCTCTGGTAGCGGGCAAAGAGATTGCCCTGCCCCTCGGCATTGATGAGCGTGATGTCGTACTGGCTGTCCCAGACTTGCAGGGAGCGTAGCTTGCACATGTAGTCATACTCCTCAAAGCCCTCGCAGAGGATGCAGAGGCGCGTCTTGAGGCGCAAGCTAGGGCGGCGGCGTGGGGCTCTACTCATGACTGAGGTGTGGGGCATGGGGATGACTGCCCAGTGAGCTCAAGCAGGCTGTTGATGAACTGGGGGTCGGGCAGAGCCCCCAGAACGCCCTTTTTGTAGATCTCCATCAAATTGCACTGAGGCGTGACCCCCTCCTCTGCGCTAAAGTCTGATAGAGAGTAGACATAAATACCCTCCTCATCCTTGTGGATGAACCAGACCTGATCTTGCCGCAGCAGGCGACGGCAGTCAATGAGATTGATATCATGCGCGGTAAAGATGAGCTGGGCGGAGGCATTGAGCTCATTATTAAAGAGTGCCACAATAGCGCGTGTCAATTTGAAGTGAATGCTGCTATCTATCTCATCGACGACGAGAATACGCCCCTCACTCAGAGCCTCAATGATATAGCTCGCTAGCGCGGCGATCTTCTTTGTCCCCGTCGAATCAAAGAGCAGGCTGGGCACGGCAACTCCCTTGTAGACGGATACGAGGCTGAGCTGCTCGGGGATATGCAGCACCTTCTCGGCGGGCATGTGGATATCCTCGGGGTAGATGAGCTTTTGCTGCTCGATGTCCTTATCATGCAGAAAGCTGATGTCGTCGAGGTAGAGATCGGCATTGCGGATAAAGTTCACCACCTTGTCGCAGAGTGCATTCTCATTCTTGAGTATCTCAATTGTGCGCGAGAGGGGGATATTGTTCATATCCACAATGTCGATACGCGCGGCGAATTGCGTAAGAATGCGCTTTGCCTCATGCAAGACATCTCCTTGCTGCGTATCGAGCAGATAGATGAGAATATTGTCCGCAGAGAGGATAGGCATGAGTGCAGCATGTGCTTCATTCTCACAGCGGTAAATCCCCTGCTGGCGGTCGCGCTGAAAGAAGACACGCTCCTGGGGCTCGCGCGAGCCTTTTTCATAAATATGCTCGCAGAACTGCTCGTAGACAAAACGCTCATCCCGAGCATCAATGCCAAACTGGTACTCAAAATAGCGCCCCTCCTCTACGAAGCGCACGCTGAGCTCACAGATGGTGCTCTGGGTAAAAAAATTGCTAATCGTCCCCAGCTCCGTCTTCTCCAGGACGGACTTGACGACACGCAGGCACTTGATGAGGCAGGTCTTTCCGGTATTATTCTGCCCAAAGAGTCCCGCTGATTTGAGCACTCGGGGCTGCGAGGCATGAGAGGTAAAGAGATGGTCGGGGAATTTTCTAATAAGCTTTTGAGCCTGTAAAGAAAAGTCTATCTCATGACCGAAGATAAAGCAATTTTTGGCGCGAAGTTCTAGGAGCATGGCAAGAGGGATAGCTTGTGCAAGCCTACCGATTGTGAGTGGAGCTGTCAAGCATCTAATTTGTCTTGCACAAGGCTAAGAATCTGCGTATAACCCTAGAGGGAATCTTGCAAAATTAGTTTTCAGAAATTGTAGATTTCGAAAATGAGCACCACAGCACGTCTTTTGCAGCATTTTGGCGAGAATTTGCGGCTTTTTGGGCTTACATAGCTCGCTATGTGTACCCAAACGCCACAAATTCTCATCCAAACTGCTAGCAAAATCCGAAGCTGCTAATTTTGCAAGGTCCCCTAGAGAAGACTATGAGTGCCCGACTCATAAAATATCTCGATATTATGGACTGCAAATCAGGAGCCGTTTACAACGAAAGTTGAAATAATCTTGAACAAATTTCATATTTATTTATACTAAGAAAGTACACATGGAACGCCGCCGTCTTATCACATTGACCGTTTTGAGCTGTGCCCTACTCGCGGCATTCTTGACGATGGGCGCAGTGTACTACCTGCACTGTGATTTGGAATACAGCAAGCTGCTCTTTTCGACGCGCCTGTCCAATATTGGCTTTCTCTACCCCATCCCCCCCGATAGGAGGTGGAATATACCCGATCATGTCGAGGCGAATTATCCACAGACTATTATAGGCTATGAGCCGCAGCTCTTTTTGCGCACACGCGAGCAGGGCGGCTATGATATCTTTTTCTACGCAAATCCCGAGCGCGCGGGGGTACACTACGCGGTCCTTGTCTATGAACTCACGAGTCGCCAATTCGTCGAATACGATGATCAAGGGCGAGCCCTCAAGCAACGCCCCCTTTCTGATAGCGCAGCT
The DNA here is from genome assembly GCA_964370355.1 of uncultured Akkermansia sp. Classification (GTDB taxonomy): domain Bacteria; phylum Verrucomicrobiota; class Verrucomicrobiia; order Verrucomicrobiales; family Akkermansiaceae; genus Akkermansia. The sequence goes on from CAYJJA010000111.1 coordinate 7,177, forward strand.
CTCTGGGATGGACAGGGGACACGCCTCCCCCTCCAAAAGGCAAATCCCATCGTGTGCCTGAGTGGGAATCATCGAGCACCCTATGTGATAGGTATCGAGATTGTCAATCCTGCCTCGGGGCAGGTGATTAGCCAAGCTGACTACCTTGTCATCGGCAATAGGCATCTCTAGAGTAGCCCAAAAAGGCACTCCGTCAGAATCGTATCATGATTGCCACACTCGATAATGAAGCTAGTATTGGTAATAAACCAGCTATAGAAAAAGTAGCTTGATTTTGCAGAG
>CAYJJA010000112.1:0-4250 GCA_964370355.1 uncultured Akkermansia sp.
TGAGCTGGACACGCAAGATCAACCACCCCTCCGAAGTCCTCAAGAAGGGCGACGTCGTCGAAGCTCGCGTCCTCAACATCGACAAGGAAAATCAGCGCGTCTCCCTCGGCATCAAGCAGCTTGACATGGACCCATGGGAAGCTATTGACAAGCGCTTCAAGGTCGGCGACCTCGTCAAGGGCCAGGTGGCCAAGATTGCCTCCTTCGGTGCCTTCGTCAATCTCGACGGCGACATTGATGGTCTCATTCACATCTCCCAGCTCTCCGAAGAGCATGTTGAGCGCGTCAAGGACGTCATCAAGGTCGGTGAAGAAATCGAAGCACGCGTCATCAAGGTCGATAAGATCGAGCGCCGCATTGGTCTCTCCATCAAGGCAGTCAACTACGATCCTGATCAACTCCGCCGCGAAACAGCCTCCTTCGAGACGCTCCGCGCTGGTGACATGGTCGGTCTGGAAGAAGCCTTCAACCTCGCGACTCTTCAGACAGAAGAGTGGAGTCCTTCTCAAGAAGGTAAGTAAGCTCCCCACTCATTCGTAGTCTTTTACGATTATTATTTAGCCGCTGTGCCCCGTGCGCAGCGGCTATTTCTTTATTACTTTGGCAGGAGTTCATGAAGGAGCAGCGGAGTGCATGCCAATTTGAGACGAAGGATACCGCTTTGCGTCGCTGCGCTCTGCTCGCTATTTATATGGATTGCTCCTTGACAGCCACGGCTTCTTCTGGTCGAAAGCAGGTACTTACTTTATTGAATCTAAAAATGAGATTTTTCATTCAATAAAGTAAGATGGCCTTGCTATGAAGCGACTGTGGTCACGATACGATTCTGACGGAGTGCCCACTTTCTCTTAGCTTGAGGAAGCGCGTGAGGAGAGAGAGTATCTCATTTCTGGGAGGAAAATTTAGAAACAGAAGCGTTTTTTGAGCGCGTAGAGAATGAAGCTGGGGATGACGACGAGTGCGACGAGGGTGCTTGTGTAAAAAATGGAGGCTAGTATCTCGTTTTGCCTTGCGTAAAAGTAGCAGACTTCTTGATAATAGTATGAATGGATGTTCATCTCAGGCCACCAGCCTGTCCAGGCGAGGATTTTGTTTGCAAATCGGGAGATTAATTCGTAAATGATATAGAAGATCAGTGGGTTGTATCCTATCGCACAGATGGGGGACAAGAGAAGGCCGAGTCGTATGTGACTCATGATACAAAAGATGAGGAATAGCACCAGGCACATCAAGCTAGCGTGCAGGGCATAGCTGCTCGTCCAGAGGCTGGAGATAATGGGTACGCTTTTGTTGAAAAAAAGGTTGATTGTATAGAATATAGCGGTGATGAAGCTTGCGAATATGATGAACTTGGTGATGCTATTACTCTCTATAATGCTGCGGGCTGAGGCGTAGCCAAAGAGCAGAGGGATCGTGCTAGTTATGATGCTTTGCGCCTGTAGCTGAGTCATGTGCGAGCTGTAGTTGTGGATCTCAATCGCATCGCGGTGTAGTGTGTGCGTGTGGGGGAAATGCCTGAGGCTATCGTAGTTGACGAGTTCTGCATCGATCAACCAGATGAGTGTGTAGTTGTGGAGTATGCCCAGGGGAATGATGAGTAATAATATAGGGATATAGTTGCGTAAATAAGCGATAATGACGCCACCCGCGAGCATGCAAAAGGCAATGCGGATGAGGGGTTCATATTCGTAGGGCTCTAGACAGAAGTCGGCGAATTGGTGCAGTCCGCTGTATTCTGGATCGTGTTCATAGACCGATAGAAAGCTGAGTGCAATGAAGAATGCCCCAATTGATAAGATAATGGCACAACGCTTGGTAAGTTTTTTTAGAATGGCTGCGCTCGTCCTGAGCGTGCTAAAGGAATAAGCCATTGAGCATCCCACCGCAAAGAGGAATAGAGGGGCGATGAAATCCGCCGCGTTGCATCCAATGTAGGGGTCTGCTTGGATGGCGGGCCAGAGTGGAGACTCAAGATTGGTAAAACTCACCACGATCATGCCGAGGATGCCCAAGCCGCGCAGAGCGTCGATGGCGGGGTTGTGTTGTGTCATGGGAGGCATGATTCGTGGGAGTGGGGTAGGGGGGCTCAGATGAGCAGCCTATCGAGCGTTGCTCGCAGGAGCTGGAGTCCCTCCATGAGGGTCTGCTCTGGGATGGTGAGCGCGGGGATGAGGCGTAGAGTGTGGGGACCTGCAGGGCAGCAGAGCAAGCCTGCTTGCAGGCAGAGCTCGTTGAGATACAGGGAGGGCAGCTTGCCCGCGGGCAGTGCCTTCATGGCGTCTTCGTTGAGCCCTAGGCCGCGCAGTAGCCCCTTGCCGCGTATGCAGCTGATGAGGGGGTGCTTCCAGCTGAGGATTTCTTCCTGGAGTCGCTCTCCGAGTTGCTGGGCGCGTCGGGTGAGATCTTGCTCGAGGATGACCTTGAGCACAGCGAGGGAGCTTGCGCAGGCGAGGGGGTTGCCGCCGTAGGTTGAGCCGTGTGAGCCCGCTGACATGATGGAGGAGAGTGCTGTGCCTGCGTCATCAATGCTGCGGTCGCTTATCCAGATAGCGCCGATGGGAAAGCCTCCCCCCATACCCTTGGCGCAGCTGACTACATCGGGGCACAGCTCGGGGTAGATGGATTGCCACCCCATGCGAGCTCCTGTGCGGGCAAAGCCGCATTGCACCTCATCGAGGATGAGGAGGAGGTCGTGCTGCTCACAGAGCTCGGCGAGGGCTGCTAGGAAGGCGGGGGAGGCGGGATTGACACCTCCCTCACCTTGGATGGGCTCAAGCATGATGGCGCAGGTCTGCGGGGTGATGGCGGCGCGCAGAGCCTCGATGTTGTTGAACTCAACATGGACGAAGCCGGGGAGTAGTGGGTTGAACTCCTCTTTGATCTTGTCCTGCCCCGTCGCGGCGAGCGAGCCTAGGGTGCGCCCGTGAAAGCTTTGTTGGAAGGTGATGATCTCATAGCGTATGCTTCCATCACTCGCTGGGCGGCGATGACCAAAGCGGCGTGCCGTTTTGATCGCGCCATCGTTGGACTCTGCTCCTGAGTTTGAAAAAAAGATTTTTCCTGCGTAGGGGATGAACTCGGTGCTTATGAGCTCAGCGAGCTGCTCTTGCTCGGGGATGTGGTAGAGATTGGAGCAGTGCATCAGCTTAGCGGCTTGCTGGCTGATAGCTTGGGTGAGGGCGGGGTGCGCATGTCCTAGGCTGGCCGTGGCGATGCCAGCACAGAGGTCGATGTAGCTCCTTCCTTCACTATCATAGAGATATGATCCTTCTCCTCTGACGATGCTGATGGGTGCTCGTGCGTAGCTTTGTAGTACGTAACTCATAGTAAGAAATGTACTCTTGCTAGAGTGTGCTGTCAATGATTTTTCTTTTGCTCGACAGTAGAGATGCCGATATGTTAGAGTGTAGGAGATGCGTCGTGTTGTTTTATTAGGGCTGTTGGTCTCTGTTGTGTGTGGGATTATTTTTGTGATACTGTGCTGGAATGGCTTTCTTTTATCTTCTTCTGAGGATGAAGTTCCTGTGAGGCTTTCCGCCCCGCCTACGTCAGAGCTAGATCTAGGTGAGGGGTCTGTATCTCCCCCGCCTATGCCCCTAGAGGAGCTCAGCCAAGAGCTGCCCTGCTTTACCCTCTTTGATTTTAGCTACGCCTTGCGTTTGCATGAGGAAATGACGCGGCTAGAGCAGATGCCTATTGATCCCATTCATGGGATGGGTAATGTCGTGACTTTTCAGGCGCAGAATGGGCATGCTGCGGCGCAGTATAGGGTGGGTCTCTCTCTGATTGCCTTTCTCTTTCACGAGCAGGATAAGGTGATGCAGGTGAGGGCTAGCTGGCTCACTCAGGCGGCTCAGCGAGGGGATCTAGCCGCGCAGAAGCTACTTTATTACCTTTATATTAACGGATTTGGCTCTGATGATCCCGAGCCGCTCAAGGCGATGTCGTGGCTAGGATCGGCCGTGGCTCAGGGGGATGAGATGGCAGAGGCGGAGCAGGCCTTTCTCATGAGTCAGCGATGGGGTGAGGGCGATGCTGAGCAGGGCTTGAGAGATTTGGCAGCTCTAGCTCAGCGAGATGTGCAAAGTGCTACGCAGGCCGATGTCGTCTACTCCGCTCGCGTCGCGCTGGGACTTATCTATGCTCAGGGACTCGGGGCTGCGCCTCGTGATAGGGAGCTCTCTTTGCGCTATCTTGCCGAGGCTCATCAGATGCGACCTCAGCGCTTGCTCGAGGATCTCGCTGAGCGT
>CAYJJA010000112.1:4260-7451 GCA_964370355.1 uncultured Akkermansia sp.
GAGCGTATTGAGTTTTTAGAAGCGCGCTCGGGCGATGCACGCTCGTGGGTCGAGGAGATCTGCTCGCTCTCGCGGAGTGAGGAGCAGCGAGAGGCTCGCTTTTTTTATGCCTGGCTCTTGACGCGTGATCTTCTCTCAGATCCTCCTGAGGAGGCCGAGGCGCGTGGGGTGGTGCTGCTGCAATCGCTAGGCGCCGTGCATGCAGGGGCGAGTTTTGAGCTGGCGACTCGTTACTTTGACCCTTGGCTTGACGAGCTCGCCGATGGTGATGAGGCGCGTCTGAAGGTGGCTTGTGGACTTTACGCCAGGGCTCTCGCGCTGGGGCATAGGGAGGCGGTGTCAGCGGTGGCGCGCTGTTATGAGCTGATGGGCGATGTGCCCATGGCGATTGATGCGCTCAAGTCTGTCATTGGTGAGGGGCATTTTTCGCAGGTGGAGAATCTTCGACAACTAGCTGAGATTTATACCGACCTGGGGCAGCTCGACGAGGCTCGCGATTGTTATGAGCGTCTGGTGGAGCTAAATGACTATGCCTCTATTGTTAGGGTTCTTGAGATTTATCATGAGCAAGATATTGTAGATCGAGATGTATTGAGGGTAAAAGATTTGCTCGCAAAGCTTTCACGTTTTGATCCTTGGTATGCCGACTACATTGAGAATCTTTTGGGAATAAAAAAATAATTTGATCTATGGGATAGAAAATGAATAAATTAGGGATTTCTACCCCGAAAATGTGAAGTCTAGAATTGTATTATCTCGCCTATTTGTTATAATGGCTTTGCCTATTCGATGATGAAAAATTTTATTAGAAAGTGTTGTAATTTACTGTTGATGCTCACCATGCTCTCCTTGGTGGTGGGTGTGGGGTTCTTGTGGTGGTATTCAGCCTATCAGGCAGCACCTGTTTTAGCCCCATCCAATCCCGTGTTTGATGATATGGAAAAGGAGGTGCTGGAGCATCCGGGGCTGAAGTTTGAGCATTTCTCCTTTAAGGGCTGGGATGAGCAGAGTGTGCCAGCTGTTCTCGTCCAAGCTTCGGGGCAGGTGACGCCTCTGATGAAAAAATGGCATAGCAAGCTCTCAGGCCACACTCTGGAGTCTCTCAAGCATGCGGATTACGTGCTCGTGAGTGTTGAGTGGGATCATGGGATTGTCTCTGCGCTCCCGCTGGCCGAGATACTGACCTCTGCTGGTCTCAAGTGCGTCCTCTGGGAGCCGCGGGGCAAGGATAATGTACGAGCCTACTGCACGCATGGCTTGCGTGAGAGTCAGGATGTCGCGCAGCTCATCACAGAGCTAGAGCGCCGCGAGGCTCGTGAGGGTCTTGTCGTACTCGGTGTAGGTCGAGGCTTTGGCGCATCAATGCTCTTGCAGGCCGCAGCTCATGATACACGCTTGTCCGCGCTCATTGCGATTGATTCCTATGCCTCCTTGAGTGAGTCGCTGAGTCGTACGATTTCGGGGTCGAGCTTGTTGAGGCAGGTGAAGATGTGGCTCATTGATCGACAGCTGGAGCATAAGAGTGGCTATGAGATATTCGATGTCGCCCCTGTCGAAAGCGTGAATTCCATCTCTGCTGAAATCCCTCTCCTCCTCGTGAATCTCTCTGGCGAGAATGCCCTCGTCAATCTCAATGACGCGCTCAATCTCTACCATCAGTCCGCCAGTGAGCATAAGCAGGTCTGGACTCTGCGCAATGCGATGGATAAGAAAAGGGACTCGATGCGCAAGGTAAGCTACAGCTCTCGCAAAGGTGATGCTCTTCAGAGGAAATTCCTCGATGTCCAGATCAAGCCCAATGAAGAGGTCGCTTGGGTCTCCATGGTGCTCTGGGCGGATGATGTGATGGAGCGTCTCATGAACGAAAAGCATGGCGATATAGGTGTGCAGCAGAGGACAAGCGCGGTATCCCCTTAAGCTCTTGTCATGCAATGATGACATATAAGCTGCACTTTCCTTTGAACAAATACATGCGTAATGATGTCTAAATAGAGATGCATGTCTCTATGATCGTGCAGTAACTACTTGTGTAAATGATATGATTAGCAATATGAGAGGAGTGCGTGCGGAAAAGCTCGTGAATCAACGCCGTCAAGCCTATACGACTCAGCAATCGAGTGGGAATTTTATTTTCTTCGTCGCCCTGATTCTCGCTCTCGCGGTGCATATCGCCCTCTTCTTTATCGTACCTGAGTTTGATATCGCCAAGCTCGACCCCGTCCAACAGCGTGAGGAGGTCTATCGCGTCGATACCATGGTCATGGAGAGCAAGGATGAGCTCGATATCGCCCCGCCAGAAATCGCTCCTGAGCCCGAGATCCTTGCAGAGGAAGAGGTAGAAATTGATATCCTCGATGCCGAGTATGAAGAGCTCGTCATGGCTCCTGGCGAGACGCGCCTCGCCTTGCCAGAAATATCTGAGCCCGTGCCCGTCGATGCCCTAGAGCTAGGGATGGAAGAGAGCAGCCACAAAAAGATGTTTGATGCGCTCAAATCCATCGCCTCCGAGCCTATCAAGCTCCCCGAGCCCACCCCACTCAATGATAATCCTACCGTGGTCAAAGCGCAAGCATCCATGAATGCTCTTGATACGAGTGATCTGCTCGATGGCGAGCTGCTCGCGCAGGTCGAGCATCACGCCTCGCTGCCCGGTGATACGCGCTCTCTCTCCGATCTGCTCAAGGTGAAGGACCTCGGGGCGAATTCCGGTGTCGCACGCCTCGGGGCTGATGTGCTCTTTGCCTTTGGTGAGAATACGCTGCGCAATTCAGCTCGTGTCCCGCTTATTCAGTTTGCGGCACTGATTCGTAAGAATCCCGCGACTCGCTTTATCATCGAAGGTCATACCGATAGCTTTGGCTCAAAGGAGTATAACTACGAGCTCTCCCTGCGCCGCGCGGCTGCGGTGCGAGATTGGCTCAAGGGGAACAATCTCCCCCTCGTGCGCATCTACATAAGAGGCTGTGGCAACACCAACCCCCTCGCCGAGCGCGACGGCTCGCGTGAGCAGCAAGCCCTTAATAGACGCGTCGAAATCCACATGCGCCGCGCCTCCGAGCCCCTGCCTTCGGGAGCTCTAGATGCTAGCGTTGAGATTGATATGGGAGATGAGGATTGATGACTTTCTTTAGGGGACTTCTAATTTCTCGCGAGGCGATATTTTGAGATGATTTTCGAGATGGATTTTTCAC
>CAYJJA010000113.1:0-7076 GCA_964370355.1 uncultured Akkermansia sp.
TTTTATCTATAAATAAATATACTTTGTATTTAATCTAATTTATTTCGTAAGTCTCTAAAAATACTGTATGTAGGATGAAAAAGAATTGCTATTTTTATCTGTATAAGGTATCATCTCACCGATTCTTATGAAAATACCCTCGCATATTATCACATTAGCCCTCGCTGGCGTTTTCACTACTTCTTGTACCACCATTACCCAAAATCAGGGTCAAGGGCAGGCACAGAAGCAGGATCAACGCCAAGGGCTAACACGCGACGATAAAGCCGTCGTTGAAGGCGAGGGCGAGCTTCCCATAAAGCCCGTCCCGCCCAAGGAGCTCAAAGCTCCTACCGACACTGAGAAACCTAAGCTTACAAAGCCCTCGACCCAGCCGACAACAAAGCCTGCGACCCAGCCGACAACGAAGCCGACAACACCAGCTACCGTCAAGGTAGTCAAGCCCACGCCACCCAAGCGCGTGACGCCCAAGGCACCTGGTCGCAAGGTACACAGCGTCTCGGTGAATGGTCCCTACGTCGCGCTCACGTTCGACGATGGACCTCACCCGACCCATACACCACGCATCATTAATATCCTCAACAAGTACGGAGCAAAGGGTACCTTTTACGTACTCGGTGAGCGCGTGAAGCGCAATCCCGCCATCCTCTCCAAGGCCGTAGCCTCGGGGCATGAGATAGGTGTCCACACGTGGAATCACCCCTCGCTCACACGCATCGACAGGGCAGCTGTGAATAGCCAGATGGATAGATCCGTCGCCGCCATTCGCTCCGCCATCGGTCGCAGTGTCCCCACGATGCGCCCCCCCTATGGTGCGATCAACACCGATCTGGTCAACTACTTCTCCCAGAAGTACGGCATGAGCACCATCATGTGGAGTGTCGATACCAATGACTGGAAACGCCCCGGTGTCTCCGTCGTCACCTCCCGCGCAGTGAATCAGGCAAAGAACGGCTCTATCATCCTGCTCCACGACATCCACGCCCCCTCGGCCGCCGCTGTCGAAGGCATCGTCAAGGGTCTGCAAGCCCGTGGCTTTAAGCTCGTGACCGTCAGTGAGCTCCTGCGCCGCGCGCGCTCAGAGGCTCGCGGTGCAACCGCCGCCGCGCCCAAAGCTGCAACACCCGCAGCCCCCGCGCCCCCTGTGCCAAGCGCGACCGCATCGCTCTAAGCAATAGAATCTCACACCCCTCTCCTCCGCACTCGCGCGAGGGGAGGAGTTTTTTTTATATCCATCATGAAATCAGGTATCGTCTATCTCGTCGGTGCGGGTCCAGGAGATCCGCAGCTCCTCACCATCAAGGCAAAAAATCTCATTGAGCGTGCCGACTGCCTCATCTACGACGCGCTCGTCTCGCCCAGCATCCTCGGCTATGCGAGGCCCGACTGCGTGCGCCACTTTGTCGGCAAGCGCGCCGAGTGCCACGCCATGCCCCAAGAGCAGATCAACGAGCTGCTCGTCAGCTGCGGCACACGATACCCCCTCACCGTGCGCCTCAAGGGCGGTGACCCCTACCTCTTTGGACGCGGAGGAGAAGAAGCCCTCCACCTCCACGCCGCCAGCATCCCCTTTCAAATTGTCCCTGGCATCTCCTCCGCCCTCGCCGTGCCCGCCTATGCCGGCATCCCCGTCACGCAGCGCGGCATGTGTACCCAGCTGACCATATTCACAGGTCACGAGATGGAAGGCAAGGAGAGCTCCCAGCTAGAGCTCAGCAAGATTGCACGCGCATCAGGTACCAAAGTCATGCTCATGGGCATGAAGAATCTCCCCGGCATCGTCGATTCCCTCATCGCCGCAGGGCAGCAGAGTAGCACCCCCGTCGCCCTCATCCAGTGGGGCTGCACCAGCCAGCAGCGCAAGCTCCTCTGCACCCTAGGCGAGCTCTGCCAGCACGCGGCTGAGCAGCAATTTGTCGCCCCTGCCATCCTCGTCATCGGCGAGGTAGCCACACTCAGCCCCCAGCTCGACTGGTATAGCAGCCTCCCCCTGCAAGGTCAGCGCATCATCGTCACGCGCACGCGCCAGCAGGCCAGCAGCCTACGAGAAGGCCTCAGCGAGCTCGGAGCCAGCGTCTTGGAGCTGCCCCTCATCCGCATCGCCCCTCCTAGCGACCGTCACGCCTTTGCCGAGTCCGTCGTCGATGCCCCGCAGTACGACTGGCTCGTCTTCTCCAGCCCCAATGGGGTTACAAAATTTTTCCAAGCCTTCTTTGCCGTCTACGAAGACATACGCGAGATAGGCGGCGCGCGCATCGCCGCCGTCGGACCAGGTACGGCCGCCGAGCTCAAGAAATTCGGCCTCATGGTCGATGTCATGCCCCAGAAAGCCGTCGCCGAAGAGCTCATCGCTGAGTTCGACCGCAAGGCCGATGAATTCGGAGGCGTTGAGCACAGCAGCATGCTCTGGGTACACGGCGAGCAGGCACGCGACTACCTCTACAAGGAGCTCATGAAGCGCAAGGCCATCGTCGATGAATGCCTCGCCTACAAGACAGTCATCGAGACAGAGGACCCCACTGGCACCCGCCAACTCATCGAGCAGCAGGGCGCGGAGTGGATCACCTTCACCAGTGCCAGCACCGTCAAGCACTGGGTCAAGCTCGGTCTCACTCTGCCCGCAGGCTGCCGCATCGCCAGCATAGGGCCAGTGACCAGCGCCGCCCTCCATCATTATGGACTTAAGCCCGACCTCGAATCCCCCCAACACAGCATCCCCTCCCTTATCCAAGCCATACGCGATGCCTGCGTAGACAGCCAGCAAGCCTAGAGCCGCCATGACGGGTCAATCCATGCTACCACGACCAAGAAAAGAGCTCCTCTGCCTCGGGGTGAACTACCACAGCTGCCCCCTCGCCGTGCGCGAGCACTTCGCCGTCTCCAAAAGCCAGCTCGCCGGGAGCCTCCACAAGCTACTCGCCCTCCCCGCAATCGCAGAGTGCGTCCTGCTCTCCACCTGCAACCGCACCGAAATCATCGCCTGGGGGCAGCAGGGAGCAGACCTGCAAGCCATGCAGCAGAGCCTCATGCAGCACTACGCCTCGCTGCATCAGGACATAGACAGCCGCTACTTCTACAGCTATGAGGGGCGCGACGTCCTGCGTCACCTCGCCGAGCTCGCAGCGGGGCTCGACTCCATGATACTTGGCGAGACCGAGATCTTTGGACAGCTCAAGGAGGCCTACCGCGTCGCCCTCCAGCATCGCGCCACAGCTGGCTATGCAAACCGCGTCTTCCAGCGCATCTTCTCCATAGCCAAGCGCGTACGCCATGAGACACGCATCACCCAAGGCCCCACCTCCATAGGCGCGGCAGCCGTCCAAGTCGCGCTCGAAGAGATAGGCAGCCTTGAGGGCAAGCGCGTCCTGCTCATAGGCGCTGGCGACGTCGCGCGTAGCACCGCCCAGAGCCTACGCTCGCGCGGAGCAGAGGCACTCTTTGTTGCCAATCGCAGCTATGACCGCGCCGTCGAGCTTGCCGAACAGGTAGGCGGCAGCGTCATCCGCTTCAGCGAATGGCTGCCCTACTTTGAGCACATAGACATCGCCATCGTCTCCACGGCCTCCCCCGTCTACGTCGTACAGCATCATGCCCTCGTATCAGTACAAGAAAAGCGTGATCATCGCCCCCTGCTGCTCATGGACCTCTCCGTCCCCCGCAACGTCGATCCGCGCTGCGGAGAGCTCACAGGCATCCACCTCCACGACATCGACAGCTTTGAACACCGCCGCAGCCGCAGCACCGAGCTCCGCCACAGCGAAATAGGCAAGTGCCGCCAACTCATCGAGCAATGGCTCACCGACGAACAAGAAATCCTCCTCGCGGGCGGTCACAGCAGCTACCACCGCCATCAGTGAGGCATGCTAGCGGCGTTGCTTATAAGTGCGACATTTTCTCGCATGCAGATGATGATGGCATAAAAAATACGATACTCTTGCTTCAATACTGCTTTCTCGACTTTATAAGTTGACACCATAGCAGCAAGAGCACCCGCTTTGCACTTGCGAGGGGGGGGATTGTATGTTATGATGGGAGGCATGCTTACTTCTACTTGGGGCTTGCGCATGATGTATGGCTATCGAGCCATCAAAACCTTTTTCTCTCAAGGTTCTATAGACCCATTCCCCATTCGTCACGCCTTTCGCGGCTATGGGAAGGACAAGCTGCGCGCGGACCTCAAGGCCGCCGTCGATGTCGCCCTCGTCGGCATCCCGCAGTGCATGGCATTCGCCGCCATGGCGGGGCTCGATAGCATCTACGGTATCATGGCGGGTGCTATTGGGACCTTTATCGCCCCGCTTTTTTCTAAGTGTAGTCTCACGGTGAGCGGCCCGAGCAATGCGACCGCCTTCATGCTCGGGAGCTTCTTTCTCGCGGCTTCCCCGCAGATCCAGAGCCAGCCGCAGCTCTTTGTCCCTATTATCATCTTGCTCTCGGGGCTGCTCTGTGTGTTTGGAGCTTATATCAAGGCCACCGAGATGCTGCAATTTGTCAGCCGCAGTGTGTTGATTGGCTATATTGCGGGGGCGGCCACTCTCATCGTGGGCTCGCAGCTGCGCTATGTGCTGGGGCTGCATGATATTGGATCGAGTAGCAATCTCTTTGGCATGCTAGGCGGCATTATGTCCAATCTCGATGGCATCGAGTGGCAGCCGACTCTCATGGCGGTGATGACGCTGCTGCTCTTCTTTGTCTTTAAGAAGTACCTGAAGGGGCTTCCTAGCTTTAGCATTATCCTCGTGGTGATGAGTCTGCTCAACTGGCTGCTCTGTCAGCCCTGGCTGGGCGGGAGTTTTAACAATGTGCTGATGCTGCGCGACTTTACCATGAGTGACATTGCCATCTCTGTGCCTGCGCTGGGGCTGATTCCTAGCTACCTCATGGAGCTCTTCCCCATCGTGATTGCCATTGCCTTTCTCTCCATGCTCGAGCAGACCGTGATGAGCAAGACCATCTCGGCAAAGACTGGCGAATCGGTGAATCTCAACCAAGACGCCTACTCGCTCGGCATGGCCAATATTATCTCCAGCGTAACCACCTGCCTGCCTAGCTCCGCCTCGCTGACGCGCTCCATCCTCAATTATAATGTGGGGGCGAAGACCCGCTTCGCCGCCCTGTACTGCGGCATCATTGGGCTGCTCATCATCCTGCTCTTTGCCAATATCTCGCTCATATCCGCCATCCCTCATCCCGTGCTCGCAGCCCTCGTGCTCGCCAATGCCATCTCGCTCTATGATAAAAAGCAGCTGCGCATCTGCTTTCGCTCCACGCCGGGGGATGCCAGCGTGCTCATCCTCACCTTCATCTCCACGCTGATCTTGCCGCTGCATATTGCTATCTTCATCGGCGTGGTGCTCTCCGTCTCGCTCTTCCTACGCAAGGCGGCGAAGCCCGACCTGAGCGAGTACACGCTGGATGGTGACGGGCGATTCACCAAGCTCAATGACGTGGTGGAGCGCGTCCCGCAGATCTCCATCGTGCACGTGGAGGGCGAGCTCTTCTTTGGCGCGGCCGACCTCTTTCAAAAGCAGGTGCAGCGCGTCGCCGAGGATCCCAGCCTCGCCATCGTCATTCTACGTATGCGCAATGCGCGTAATCTGGACGCGACCTCCGTCTTTGCCCTTGAGGAGCTCATCACCTTCATGAGGGAGAAGAATCGCCACCTGCTCATCTCGGGCGCGAGCCTCACGGTGTACCGCATCCTGCGCAAGAGCGGTATCCTCGCCACCCTCCAAGAGGGCTGCGCGAAGGGCGAGAGCAATATCTTCCTGCTTGAGTCGAGCAATTCCAATATGTCCACGCGCCGCGCCCTGAAGCGCGCCCAAGCCCTGCTCGGCAGCCGCAATGTGGATATCTCCATCTACACCACCACGCATCAGGCGGGGGCGACTCCATGAGCGAGATGAGCCCCCATCCTCTGGCCGCGGCACTCGTGACGTGGTTTCAGCGCGAGGGCATGGACTACCCATGGCGGCGCACGATAGACCCCTGGGCCATCCTCGTGAGCGAGGTGATGCTCCAGCAGACCACCATAGCCACGGTGCTAGGCCGCTACGAGGCATGGATGGAGCTCTACCCCACCCCCGCGCATCTCGCCGAGGCGAGCGAGGAGGAGATCCTACGCTCTTGGGAGGGGCTGGGCTACTACAGGCGCGTACGCAGCCTCCAGCGCATCGCGCGTGAGCTCGTCGAGGAGTACGGCGGGGAGATGCCCCGTGAGGCGGAGCAGATACGCAAGCTACCCGGTATAGGCGACTACACGCTGGGGGCTCTGCTGAGCTTTGCCTACAACATCGCCGCCCCCCTCGTGGATGCGAACGTCTCGCGCGTCTTTGCCCGCCTCAGCAACGACCCCACGCCCATCGACAGCAGCGAGGGCAAGAAAAAGCACTGGGCACTCGCCGCCACCCTCGTGCACCCCACCGAGCCCCGACTCTACAACTCCGCCCTCATGGAGCTCGGCCAGCGCATCTGCACCCAGCAGAAGCCGAGCTGCCTCCTCTGCCCCATACGCGAGCACTGCCTCGCCGAGCAGCCCCAGCAGCTCCCCGTCAAGCTGGAGAAAAAAGCCCCCACCCAGCTCATCCACCACGATCTATTCTGTCTCCACCCCCAGCAGGGACTACTCCTTGTGAAGCAGGCCAAGGGCACGCGCCACCACGGCATGTACCGCCTCCCCAGCCGCGAGAAGTCCGAGCTGCAAGCCTACCCCAAGATCGCGACGCAACGCTACAGCGTCACCCGCTACAAGGTCACGCGCCACCTCTACCGCGTCACGCCCTCAGACATCACTGTCCATGCGCAGGAGAGCTACATCCCCCTAGCTGAGCTCGCCGAGCTCCCCATGGCCTCCCCCGATCGCAAGATCATCACGGCACATTTGCCCAATCATATGTAGACTCCCTCTGCTCGCTAAGCATTTGATTTATAATATATTTGTTAGTGTGAGTGCTCTCCTTCAAGCTTGACTCTGAGCGGAGAGAATGTCAGAATAGATATCTCCTGAACGACAACTCTAACATCTTTATATTATGAAACTACATTTACCCCTTTCTCTGCGCTCCCTGCTTTTTGCG
>CAYJJA010000114.1:0-6820 GCA_964370355.1 uncultured Akkermansia sp.
TAATACTAACTTTCTTATCGAGTGAGGCATTCACGATACGATTCTGACGGAGTGCGCAAAAAATGGGCACTCCGTCAGAATACCCTACTGACGGAGTGCGCAAAAAATCGCGCTGGTCCTAAAACCAGCGCGATTTTATTTGTATAACCGAGTTGAAATGACAAGAGCGATACTCTTACCAGAATAAGAGACGCCAGAGCAGGCCTCGCACAGGTCGTGGACGATAGACAGGAGGTGCGGGTCTATACACGCGGCGGGATGCTCCATGATGACGATGTCCACGATGGTGGTGGTGAATGACACGCTTTTTGGAATGTCCGCGATGATGGTAGCCGCCGCGGTGCCCGCCATGGTGGGCATGGCGCTGCCCGAGGGATTGCTCGTAGGCTGAGGGACTGGGGACGGGCTGGGCATCCAGCGCACTTGCACTGCTGGAGAGCAAGGGTAAGGCGCAAAGCATGGTGCATAAAAGCTTGTTCATATTGATGATGTTGTGGATTTGATGTTGTTGGTAGGACTTCGCGCGAAGTAGGAATCTTCTTCCTACTTTTAAGAACGCGAGGAGGTGCGCAAATCTACAAGAGGGGCATTTTTTTTATTTTCGACGTTGAGCCGCAGCGGGTATACCCAGCTGCTCGCGGTACTTTGCAAGCGTGCGTCGCGCTATGATAATACCCTTGTCTGCAAAGAGTGATACGAGCGCACTGTCACTCAGCGGCGAGCTCTTGTCCTCGAGCTCGATCCACTCGCGCAGCTGTGCGTACACGCGGCTGATGCTCTGTGATTGCTCGCCCTCTCCTACGCCACGTTGGAAAAAGTGGCGTAGCTCAAAGAGCCCCTGCCGGCATCGGAGGTACTTTCCCCGCACTGCCCGCGAGACGGTCGAGAGGTGCAGCTGCGTATCATGGGCGATTTGCTCCATCTTCAGCGGCTTGATGAATGCTGCGCCTCGCTGGAAAAACTCCCGCTGATGCACGACGATGGCCCGCGTGACATGCAGCAGGCTTGCCTGTCTCTGCTCAATAGCACTGATGAGATCTCGCGCCTCGCGAAAGCAGCGGCTGAGGTAGTCGCGCAGCTCGCGATTCTCCGCCTGCTGCGCCATCATGCTGCGGTAGTCTGCATTGAGCGCGAGCTGTGGTATGTACTCGCCCGTCAGTGAGACGGATAGCTCTGCTGACTCATCCTCATGCACCTCGACATCGGGTAAAATGATGCTCTCATCCAGTCGAGCAAAGGCGCTGGCGGGGTGGGGCTGGAGGCGTGCAATGCGCAGGGCCGCTGCGCGTACGCTCTGCTCATCGACATGCAGGATGGCAGCTGCCTGCTCATAGTGATGCTCGACGAGGAGAGACCAATGCTCACGCAGCAGCGTCGCCGCGAGGCTCTCGGCCTCATCGAGCTGCCCAAGCTGCAAGAGCAAGCACTCGCGCAAGTCACGTGCCCCGACGCCCGCAGGCTCTAGCTGCTGGATCTGCTGCAATGCCCGTCCGTAGAGCTCCGCAGACGCTCCCATCTCGCGGCTCAGCTCGTCAATATCCTCGTCCAAATAGCCTCGCGAGTCTAGAGAGTCCACCAGCACAAGGCAGGCGGCGAGCAGCTCATCGCTGAGCTCTTCCTGATGGATCTGCTCGCGCAGATGCTCCCGCAGACTGGGCTCGGAGCTCAGCTGCTCCATCCAGTACTGGCTATCTCGGGTATCGCTCTCAGGGGTGTCCTGCTGCCCATCCTCACGGGGGGGGAGTGGACGCTCCTCTAGTGTAGGATTGCTGACTAGAGCTTGCGAGACAATGGCTTGGAGCTCCATGCTATTGGCCTGCAAGATACGCATACTCTGCTGCATGACTGCACCAGCAAGCATTTTTTGCTGCATTCCCTGATTCATTCCGGCATGGCTCACAGTCCGAATGTAGCAGCTCTAGCCTCCAAAGACAAGAGCAAAACGAGTGATACGCAGTCTGATTTGCCAGCGATCGCCAGTGATCAAGACTAGGCTCTTATCACAGGCTCTCGTTGCTGCTTTCCCCCCTCCGCCAAAGTAATTAAAAAAACTACTTGAGCACGCGACCTATCTCGCGGTTGATGGCGATGAAGATAGGGATAGCCGAGATGAGCACGCAGGCGAGCAGAGCCATGCCGATGAGCTCAATTTCTGGCATGACCTCTTCGAGCGTGAGGCGATGCTTGCCCAGGCGGAAGAACTGCGTGAGCACGATCTTCTGGATCTCCATAAAGGTGACGATGGCCGCCACAAAGGAGAGCGTCACAAGCAGGATATTCTCCACAATGAAGGTGCCCGCCAGCAGGATGGGACGTATGCCAAAGCTCTTCATGAGCGTGTAGATGTACTCATTTTGCCTGTACTCCATGCTCGCCAGTGCCGTGAGTAGGATGCCTACGATCACCGCGATGCCGAGGCTGAAGGCGGCACGCGCCTGCCCTTGATTGCTCGTGATGACTTGGAGATCCTTGATGAGAGGGATGGCTGACTGTACCTGCCCTTGGAGCCCCTCCAGCTGGGCAAAGCTCTTGAGGTAGCGCTCCATGCGCTGGAGCTGCGCGAGCTCCAGATCCTCAGAGTTGTCGCGCAGCATGATCTGAAAGGCCGCATTCTTCAGCTGACGCGCATCGCCAAAGCTCTCGGCCATCATGGGCGAGATGATGATGATGCGCCCTCCATTCATACGCATGAGCGGATGATGCTCCGCGAGATGGCGTACCCCTTGGGTGGGGGTGCAGTGTAGGGTGGGCTTGCCCTTCACCATGAGGGGGTAGTACTGAGCCGAGCGGTTGAAGTCATAGGTGATGAGCGGCACGCTGCGTAGCTTCGGATCGCTGATGTAGGCTATGTTGCGTGAGCTCCAGGACTCGACTTGGAGATTGTCCTGCACCTGCTTGGCGCTGGGGAAGTTAGTCTTTGGGTCATTCCCTCGGGCAAAGAGCGAGACGGTGTCAGCCCCCTGCTTGCGTATGCGCTCCTCAATGACCTTTGTCGAGATCACGTAGCTGCCCAAAAAGAAGAGGGCGCAGAGCGAGAGAAAGAAGACCACGAGCACACGCGCCACGGGGCTAGAGAGGCGTGTGAGCCAGCGATGGAGTGTATCTTTAGCCAGATACAAGAGCGTCAAAATCAATGATCTCATGAGCGATGGGGAAGAGGCGTGCGTCGTGCGTGCTGATGATACAAATCTTGTGCGTCGATTCGGCAATGATGCGGCGGCAGATAATAGCGGTATTGCCATCATCCAGACCGCTGGTGGGCTCATCGAGCAGCACAATGGGGGAGTTCTTCATGAGCGTACGCGCGAGGGCGGCACGCTGGGCTTGCCCGCCCGAGAGGCGATCGGCGCGGCGGCGGCGCATCTCGTCGAGCCCTAGGTCGTGGAGGAGCTCTTGGCAGCGAGTCTTCCAGAGCTTGCTGGGCAGGATGGCCATCTCGGCGGCGAGGCGTAGATTGCGCTCGACGCTGAGTAGGGGGAGCAGATTGATGCCTTGGAACATGTAGCCTATGTCGCGCTGCAGGTAGCGGCGCGAGCCTACCTTGTTCTTCGTCGGGCTGATGACGCGCCCCCCATTGGGGGTCAGGTAGCCCGCAAGGAGCTTGAGCAATGTCGTCTTCCCCGATCCCGAGTAGCCCTTGAGCACCGTGATGCCGGTGCGAAAGTTGTAATCAAACTTGTCGAGCACTTTGAGCTTGCGCGAGTAGCCAAAGTCGAGCTGCTCACAGCGTAGCAGCATCTCATCGGGGGGGACAGCTTGCATAGTAGGCTATTATTAAAAAAACGATGAAATGCTTTAAGGCTCCTGCCCCACGGGGATGAGCAAGAGCTCTGAGTCTGTCTCTAGCAGCAGATTGTAACCGGGGAAGCTCTTGCGGATGAACTCCTCCTTGCTGCTGCTGCTCTCGGCTGCCGCCCCGCCGTAGTGCTGGTCCATATTGACGCGCTTCAGATTATCCGATAGCTGGTAGAAGAGCTTGACCTGTGCGGTGGAGCCCAGCATCGAATACGCACGCTGCTCATCGGCCTCAGTCACGCGAAAGTAGTAGACATAGCCCTCGCCTGTATTGGTCTTTTCGAGGCGACGATGGGCAAAGACCCCATTGAGCTGCTTTCCTGCGGGCAGGTCAATACGCGCGATAAACTTTTCTGCCGGCAGCTGCGAGAGAGCCGCCTGAGTCATGGGCACGGCTATGTAATAGGATGAGTCGTCAATGGCGGTGGCAAAGTGCGCGACGGCCTTTGTCTCATAGGGGACGCTGCGGTCTTCGGGGAGGATAATCTGGTATTGAAAACGCCCGTCAAAGGGCATGGTGATGGTGTTGAGCCTCACCTTTTTCTCAAACTCCTCCAGACGACGCTTTGGCTTGAGCTCCATCTCCTTCTCTGCCAGACTGATACGCTCGTTGATGTCCTCGATGGCCTCGCGGGTGGGCAGCTCGCCATCGACCTGAATGTCTGATGCGTAGCGGCGCTCGCGCTCACTGAGAGAGAAGTAGAATTGCAGCTGACGCTTCTGCTTTTTGAGCGCGGCGATGCTATCCTTTTTGGAGATACGCTCGCTGAGCAGTTGGAGATCGAGATCTTCTCTATCCTCCTTGAGTTGCTCCTTATTCACCCTAGCGAGCACATCGCCCTTCTTGTAGCGACGCTCGTCATCGACCCAATCGGTGACATAACCAGGCTCGGCTATGGGGATCATGGCAATTTGCTCAGGAGCCACCTTTGCGGGATAAGAGCCTACCTCGACATACTCTGCCGCCAGAGCGGGGATACAAAATGCGGGCACTATCATGGCTTTTATATATCTCATGCGCCTCCCATCTTGCATGAAATAACACAACAAGTCAAGGATAGAAATCACCCATCTCCAACAGTCAGCTAGCAGATCACCCCGTCTCTAGAGGGGGTAGCAGCATGCTGGCGCGTAGATCGAGCTCCTTGAGCTTATCGCGCCACATCTCAGCGCTCTCCTTGTAGAGCTCGATCTGGGCGTGGCAGATGGCTATATTGCAGGTGTCAAGCGCGCGTGCGTAGATGGGATTGCCCACGAGCTGGGCATCGAGCTCGCGTTGCTTGATGAGCTCGTCGTAGAGCTGCTGCGCCTCGGCGAGCTGCTGGTGGGCGAGACTGGCCTGACCGTGGTTGATGTTGTAGCGGGCGAGTAGTGTGTTTTTGATGCAGGTGATGATGTCGCGGTGCTGTGGGTGGAGGCGGCAGAGGGTGTAGTGCATCGGCTTGTGGGTAAAGCTCTCAATGCTGATCTTGTTGTCCAGCTTGCGCGACAAGATGAGCTGACGCAGCGGGATGAGACTCCACTCCCAGAGCAGCAGATCGCGCCCCGAGGGCTGCGCGTTGGCAGAGACTGCCTGCGTCATGGGCTTGGAGAGAGTGCCCTTCATGAGCTCAGCGACCTGATTGTAGAGCCGCAATGCCTCCTTGGGCTGCTCACTCATGAGCAAGGCTATGCGATAGAGGCGCAGGCGCAACCAAAAAAAGCTGCGCTCGTCATCCCCATAGAGCTGCTCGCCCTGCTCGGCGAGGTAGCCCTGCTCGGCGCGTGCCAGCAGCGTGATCGCCTGCGTGATCGCCGCACTGTCCTGCTGAGCACTGCCCTTGCCCTGAGAGCTGCGCTTGAGCATGTGTGCGGCGAGTAGCTGCGCCATGGGCTCTTGAGCGAGATGCTCAGCGGCGTACTGGGCTGATGCCAGAGCACGCGGGCTGGGGCTGGGCGCGTCGGCCTCAAGATAGGCTCGTAGGTAATGGAGTAGGGCATGCTGGTGAGTCCCCTGCGCGTCGAGCGACTCATCGAGCAGGGCGAGGGCGCGAGCCTGCCCCTCGCGTGGCTTGTGCAGCGCGTCGTAGCCATCTTGGTAGAGCAGAGCTGCCCAGAGGCGGCAGACGAGATCGGCGCGGTAGCGTAGAGCGAGACGCTCAAAGTGGTCGCGCGCCTGCACGGGCTGCTTGGCGATGATGAGGTAGAGCCCCTCTAGGTAGCGACCCTCTTGCGGTGTGGGTATGTAGTGCTCATCGAGCTGCTGGAGAGCCTGAGCGTAGCGATTGAAGCTCGCGGCATCCAGCCCGCACATGAGCAGCCCGCAGAGGGCGAGGGCGTGCTTTTCATCATGCTTGAGCGCGAGGGCAAAGTGCTGACGTGCGGCGAGAATATCGCCCAGCAGTAGGCTCTGCATCCCCTGCTCAATGGAGCTCTGGATCTCCTGCTCACTGCTCGCCAAGGCTATACTCAGTGGCGCAGACCTGCTAGCAGCACTGGTGATCTCGCCGAATGCTGATGCATTCGACGAGATCAAGGTAATGATAGAGAACAAGCTAGCCCTTATATGAGACATATATCGCATAGCATCTACATCCTCTCAGGCATGCCTATACCCAGCAGCCCCATACCCTGCTTGAGCACACGCGAGGTGAGCTCACAGAGCAGCAAGCGCGAGCTGCGCGTCGCCCCCTCACTACGTAGCACAGGGCAAGCCTCATAAAAGCTATGAAAGGCGCGAGCCAGCTCATAGAGATAGCTCGTGAGCAGATTGGGACGGCAGTCATCCAAGGTCGCGGGCACGACCTCGCTGTAGCGCGAGAGCAGACGAGCGAGGTGGATCTCAGCGGGCTCTTGGAGCACGACTGCGGTCTCTTGGAGCGCGTCATCCCCCGCCTTGCGGAAAATGGAGCGCACGCGCACGTAGGAATTCTGCAGATAGGGAGCGGTGTCTCCCGAGAGGGAGAGCATGCGATCCCAGTCAAAGATATAATCGCTGAGGCGGTGCTGCGAGAGCTCGGCGAACTTCACAGCCCCAATACCCACG
>CAYJJA010000115.1:0-4764 GCA_964370355.1 uncultured Akkermansia sp.
TACCCCTTTGAGCTAGATCTACTCAAGACCGATGGTGGAAAAATCAGCATAGGCCGCAACCAGAACAAGCTCTGGGTCATCCCTCACGACTCCGTCTCCTCCAGCCACGCGCAGCTCATCATGGAAGACTCGCGCCTCAAGATATGCGATCTGGGCTCCTCCAATGGCTCACGCCTCAACGGGACTCCCCTCATCGCTCACCAATACCATGTCATTCGCTTTGGCGACACTCTCTCAATAGCAGAAGTAGATATTCAATTCAAATCACTACGCAGCATATGATTACACCAAGAACAACATCGTCTCCCCTAGCCCTTTCCCTGCTCGCCTTGCTCCTCTGCACGGGGAGTGATGCCAAAGAGCAGAAAAAAGCAAAAGATACCCCCTCGCAGCCAACTGGCCCCACCCCGGGGCTCGTAGGTCCCTCCCCAGGGCTCATCAGCCACACCTTTCCCATCACGGTAGGGCAAGCCCTACCCGTGGACAAGAGCAAAAACCCCGAGATCGTACACATACGCCGCATAGATATCCCCGCCGAGTCACTCACTTGGACGCATCCTGGGAAGCGCCCTGTGGTGGGTGATGACTTTCATGTACGCATCTCAGAGGACCGGGTGATCAAGATAGAGATCAAGTCGGTGGCGATCACCTCACGGGGCATTGAGATGTCAGGCAGCTTCAATGGAGGACTGGGTAGCGCGCAGATTCTCTTCATTGACCAAAAAGTGAGCATCGTGGTCCAAGACCACAAGGAGCAAAAAAGCTACATCATCTCCTACAATTTTAAAGATCATAGCTACACTCTACGCGAGATAGATATCACCAAGCTCCCCCAAGGCATACACTAAGCTCTGCCCTCTCTCACCATGGAACATGAACACATATATGCGCTACCCATTGGTCATGTGCTGAACTCTCTCTACACCATCGAGAAAGTAATAGGGAGCGGAGGATTTGGCATCACCTATCTCGCTCACTATTTCACAATAGACCCTGCAAGCAATCAAAGCCATAAGGTAGAAGGCGTCATCAAAGAAAACTACCCGAGCAGCTTCGCCTTCCGAGATGGAGCGACGCTATCTCTCAACCCATCCCACTCACGCGAACGCTTTGAGTGGGCGATGGCGAACTTTGAGAATGAGGTAAAGATGCTCAGCCTTGTCAACCACCCAGCGGTTGTCAAGGTCTTGGATTCCTTTCGTGAGAACAACACCGCCTACTATGTCATGCCTCATATCCAAGGCGTGGCTCTCAACCAGATCGAGGATGGCAGCTGGCTACACGACGAGCGAAAGCTCGTCTCCCTCCTCCTCATCCTCCTAGATGCGCTACAGGTCCTGCACTCTCAAAACATCCTCCACCGCGATATCAAGCCGCACAACATCCTACTCAAGCCCAATCTAGAGCCTGTCCTCATTGATTTTGGCGCAGCTCGCTTCCAGATAGTCGATGAGACACACTCTCATACAGCCATGGCATCCATAGGCTACACCCCTATTGAGCAAATGCAGAGCATGGGCAAGCGTGGGCCATGGACAGATATCTACTCTCTCGGTGCCACCTTGTACACACTCATGACGAGGATAGCCCCCACCGATAGTGTCGGACGCTCGACTGATGACCCTCATCAATGGCTTCGCAACATGCCCTGCAGCAGCCATTACTCTGAGGCACTCATCGCGAGCATAGACAAGGCCATGCAGTACCATCAAAGCCACAGATGGCAGACTGCGGCAGAGTGGATGGAGGCCCTCCATGAGCAGCTCTCCCTTGATGTCGCCTTCACCCGCAAGCCCCAACACTATGACTACATACGCGTCAAAATCTATCTACCCGCGGGCTGCTACCAATCCAATAAACGCGTACACTATACCATAGATGACAAAAAGGTTCGCGTCGCCATCCCCGATGATCTCGAGCTGGGCTACGTCTACAAGGACGCAGACTGCTATGAAGGCAGGGATGCGCATGTCTCCTTTCACATCCATGAGACTGTCTATGCGGATGTAAAATTCTGCAAAAGAGCATCGCCCTCTTGCACGACCACCAGCTCCCCCAGTGCCTATCACACTGCACTGGAGCAGACGACAGATATCCAAGAGCGCCCTACTGTTGTGGAGAGCTCCATAAAAGAGCAGTCAGCTGAGCTAGATGCGGCAGAATCAGCCACCCCTTGCCCCTTCTGCTCAAAGCAGATTGAGACAAAAGCCAGCGAGGTCTGCTATGCATGCCCTCACTGCCGCAAAAGACTGGGGATAGACGGCAGCGCTAGCCTCTTTGATCATCTCCTCTTCACCCTCCCGCGCATCTTTCAGACGCGAGGGCGAGCGAGTGCAAAAGAGGCATGGAGTCTCTATTTCTATGCCACACTAGGCCTACTCCTCGTAGAGGTGATTCTAGTATTCTCCATCCTCGGCAATCATATTGATATACTCTTTAATCCTTGGTGGGGATTACTTGTGGCGCTTCCACTGTCTTTCTTAATCAATATACTCGTCGTGAGTATACTCGCGCCCCTACTTTGCTGGGGCTTGTTTGTACGCTGCGCTCATAACAGGAATAAATCCGCAGGGAAGCACTATCTCCACTATGGGCTCGCCTTGCTAGGAAGCCTCCTATTCGCGCCCTTGCTCGCAGTCTGCGGCACACTCGTCCTCGATTCATCCACCAATGAAAGCAGGAAAAACAACATCTATGGTCCCAAAACAAGAGTCTAACAAAAACTACCTCTCTACCATCACACCTTTCACTATGAGAACAGCTCTCATCACCGCCCTTTTCTGCATCTGCACCTCACTGAGCCTGAGCGCAGAGCTCATCACTGAGATGGAAAGTGCCATCAAGGAAGGGAATATTCAGCGCGTCGAGCGCAGCCTCGCCAAGGGCTGCAAGCCCAATGCCCTCATCCCCGATGAGGAGCTCACGCTCGCCTATAGAGAGCAGACGGGCGATAGCCGTGGCCAGCTTGGCTATATGAATCTACTGATGTATGCCTGCCTAATGGGCGAGCCCGACATCGTCAATCAGCTCATTGCAGCTGGAGCAGACCTACGCGCGCGCTCGCCCTACGATAGCTTCACCGCCCTGCACTACGCCTGCGCGAGCAAGGCGCGCTCGGAGAACAAGATTGCCATCATTATGAAGCTCATACAAGAGGGAGTTGATCTGAATGCGCGGAGCAGCTATCCCAAGTATGTACCCGCCCCAGGAGACCCCATTGATCTTAGCCCTCTGATGATCTGTGTGGATCATGAGGATAGCATAGCCGCGCAGCTCCTACTCTCGGCAGGGGCGGATATCAAGCAGCGCGATAGCTTTCAGCTCAATGCCCTCGACAGAGCCTGCGTAGGTGATAGTCTAGTCATGGTTCGCTTTTTGCTCTCGGCAGGGGCCAATCCCAATGAGCGTGATGCCAACGGAGCGACAGCGCTCATGACAACGGCAGGCAGTGGCACCTATTTCTCAGAAATGAAGCATGGAGCAGAAATCATAGAAGCCCTCATCAAGGCAGGCGCAAATGTCAACGCCGTGGATCATAAGGGCAAGACAGCTCTAGACTACTACGATAAAGCCGTTGATCCCAACGACGAAATCAAAAAGACCCTGCTCAAGTACAAGGCCAAGCGCGGCAAGTAGGCAGTCATGCATGCAAAGCCTTCTAGCTTGACTTCAGAGGACGCTTTGGTAGAATGTTGTGCCTATGATCAAACGATTTACCCCCTTACTCATCGCCTCCTTGCTCGGTGCTTTGCAGGCTGCAGGTGATGATGTCGAGGCTGCACGCCAAGTCATTGCGAATTTTTCAAAGAACACTGACCTACGTATCAACTTGGAGATCAATGAATCCAGTGAGGGTTCAAAGCAGTATAATGTTAGCGTTGATAACAATGTAATCAAAATATCTGGCTCATCAGGTGTGGCACTCTGTCGTGGCTTCTATGATCTAGCCAAGTCTGAAGGATGGGGACTCTTTAGCTGGAGTGACAATACCTTCGACCCCAAGAAGGCAAAGAAGCTTCCTATGAAGTATGCTTCAAAGAAGACAAGCCCCTTTGCGCATCATTACTACTTTAACGTCGTCACCTACGGCTACACCATGCCCTATTGGGACTGGAAGCGCTGGTCGCGCGAGATCGACTGGATGGCGCTGCATGGCTTTGATATGCCCCTTGCGCTCGTCGGGCAAGAGGCGATCATGACGCGTGTCTTTAAAAAGCTGGGTATTGCCGATGCCGATATTAATTCCTATTTTGCAGGTCCAGCCCACCTGCCATGGATGCGCATGGGCAATCTCTTTGGCATTGATGGACCGCTCACCGATGCGTGGCATAAGGAGCAAATCGCCCTCCAGCACAAGATTCTCAAGAAAATGCGAGCTCTGGGTATGAAGCCCATCTGTCCTGGTTTTGCGGGCTTTGTCCCCGAAGGTATCACAAAAGTATTCCCCAATACGCAGCTCAAAAAGCAGACATGGGCCGGAGGAGCCTTCCATGCCTTTATGATGACCCCCGAGAATGAGCTCTTTGCCAAGATAGGCACGATGTTTATCCAAGAATGGGAGAAGGAATTCGGCAAGGGGGATTACTACCTCGTGGATAGCTTCAACGAAATCGACAGCCCCTTCCCCGCAGGCAGTGAGAAATTCCTCAACAACTACGGCAAGACCATCTACAAGTCTATCAAAGACGCCAACCCCGACGCGACTTGGGTCATGCAGGGCTGGATGCTCGGCTATCAGCCCAATATCTGGACACCCGAGGCACT
>CAYJJA010000115.1:4774-6069 GCA_964370355.1 uncultured Akkermansia sp.
CCCAGTATGTGCCCGATGACAGACTGCTCATCCTCGATCTTGCCACCGACTACAACAAGCACTTTTGGAGAAGAGCCTACAACTGGGACCGCTACAAGGGCTACTTCAACAAGCCCTGGGTCTATAGCACCGTGCCCAACATGGGTGGCAAGACTGGCCACACGGGTGTGCTCAATTTCTACGCCAATGGGGTGTGGGACGCGCTGAACTCTCCCAATAAGGGCAAGCTCGTCGGCTACGGCACCGCCCCCGAAGGTATTGAGAATAATGAGGTCATCTACGAGCTCATCGCCGATGCGGGCTGGCAGGAAAAACCCCTCGATGTGACGGCATGGCTGCGCAACTACAATATCAATCGCTATGGTGCGAGCAACGCCACTCTGGAGCGATACTGGACGCTCATGATGCACAATAATTCTGTCTATGGTCCCCAGTTCAAAGATCACCCCCGCTTTACTTGGCAGGTGGGCCCTCATGGAGGTACGAACAATCATACAATCGTCTTCAGCAAGGAATATGAGATGGCCATCAAGACCTTCCTCTCTGTGGCAAGTGACTTCGAAGGCAACGCCGCCTACAGAGCAGACCTCATCGAGCTAGCTGCCTTCTACGCCAGTGGCAAGGCACAGCAGCTCGCCTTTGCTATCAATGCGGATATATCAGCGGGTAAGACGGCTGAGGCCAAGAAGAAGATCAAGCAGTTCGAGCAACTCATGCTCAAGATAGATGCTCTGCTCACTCTCCACCCCATGCACCGCCTCGACAAGTGGCTGGGCTATGCAAAGGCCTATGATAAGAAAATCCCCAAGAAGGGCACTAGCTACGAGAGCAATGCGCGTCGCCTCGTGACCATATGGGGGCCTCCCATCAATGACTACTCCGCTCGCATCTGGTCGGGGCTTGTGGGTCAATATTATCTGAAGCGCTGGCTGATGTTCTTTGAAAACCGCATGGGAGGCAAGAATAATATAGGCGCATGGGAGCGTCAGTGGGTCGAGGGCAAAGTGCCCTTCAAGCCTGTGCAAAAGCCCAAGGGTGACGTTGCGATTCATGCGCGACAGCTCGTGAGCTTTGCCGACTCCGTTGTCGGTGGTGGTGATCAGAGCAATCCCGATCTCATCGGCTCCTTCACGGGCAAGGAGCTTGTGCAGGATAAGGCTGAGCGCCGCCTGACACTCTCCATGGCACGCATTCAAGAGGCGTCCCATATCATAGTGAGCTCTGAGAAGGGCGAGCTCAAGATGGGGGATAGCGGATTCATACTAGACGGTCGCAAGGTGCCCTTTAAGCAAAAG
>CAYJJA010000115.1:6079-6730 GCA_964370355.1 uncultured Akkermansia sp.
AGAACAATCTCATTATTCTCTCATGGGATATGCCCGCTGGAGTGACTGCGAATAACGAGTGCGCGCTGCTTATCACCTTTGATTCCCCCCAATCCTCATGGGGACAGGTGAAGATGCAGTGGAAGAATAAGTAAAGCGTGTTTCTCCTCACTCTGTTATTACTTTGGCGATAGTTAATGTAATAAAATGAGCGAGTGATTGCACACAGAATCATCATACCACACCTTCTTTTTGTTGGATGAAAACAAGATTTTTCATCCAACAAAAAAGGAGTGCATGCTCTTAGCTTGACTGTCTCTAGCTAATCAAGTATGCCAACCCTTGTTGCTACATCACCCCCCTACCATATAAAAGCTCATGACAGGGAGGTAGAGCTGTGTCTCGGCTAAGTCGTATTACTTTTACTAGCCTGTATCATGAGCGAGACTTGCAGATTATCGAGACAGACAATCATGAGGGGACTTCTAAATTCTCGTCATTCTAAATAAGAGGAAGTCAAAAGATCGCCTCGCGAGAAATTAGAATTATTTATAATAGAGCTGATTTTAGTTTGCCATCAATGGGTGTTATCCCTTATTGCTTCGGCAATAAATTTTCGGCACTCCGTCAGAATCGTATCATGATCACAGTCGCTTCATACCAAGGCCATCT
>CAYJJA010000116.1:0-6677 GCA_964370355.1 uncultured Akkermansia sp.
AGGGTGTCGGCCTTGATGACCTCCCAGCTGTCTATCTTTGCCTTGACCTGACTCTCCCAGATGGCGAGGCTTTCCATGATCTCAGCCTCGCTAAAGCCATACTCGATGGCTCGGCGATTTTCTTGCTCGACGACTCGGAGCGCCTTGAGCCAGTTCTCAGGCTTTGCTGTGATACTGAGACCGTGTACCTTGACCAGCTCAAGCACAGGAGAGCTGCTCGCACTCGCAGAAATAATGGGGCTGTCGGGCTTGCGAATGATGCGAGAGAGACGGCGATTGATGATGCTATTGGCGATGGCGAGAGGTGCATCCTCGATGCGCGAGCTCAGGGTATCGGGCTTGCGCGTGAAGGGATCAATGACGCAGAGGCTCATCGAGACATTGGCATCCTCGGGATTGGCACGCACGAGCTCATTGGCGCCGAGATTTGTGAGCTTGCCCACGGGGACGTGAGGAGCCCCCTTGCGAGCCTCAAGCTTACCGAGATGGGCGATCACCTGCTTCTCCATCTCAGCAGGGTCAAAATCCCCCGTGACGACAAAGGTCATGCGATCGGGGGTGTAGAATTTCTTATAGTACTCGCGGAAGACCTCATAGGGCGTCTCAGTGATCATCTTCTTATGCCCGATGGGGAAGAACTTTGTCACACGTGTCCCCTCGGTGATCTGCCCCAGCTGCGCAAGCATCGTGCGATAGGTCTCAGAGTCACGCGCCTTGAGCTCACTGACGATGACACCGCGCTCCTTGTCGATGGCCTCATCGGTCAGCGTCGCGCCGTCGGCAAAGTCACGAAAGACATTCAGCGTGAAGTCCACAGTCTCAGCATCCACCTTGGGTATATCGAGCATATAGACAGTGCGGTCCAAGGAGGTGTAGGCATTCACATCACGACCAAAGGTCAAGCCCCTCGTCTGGAGGGCGGGGATGAGCTCGCCACGCTTGTAGCTACGGCTGCCGTTGAAAAGCAAATGCTCCAAAAAGTGAGCCATTCCACTGGTCTCTTCTGTCTCATCCAAGGAGCCAAAATCGACATAGAGACGCATGCTCGCACGCCCCTGTGGCTCAGCTGTAGGGCGTATGATGTAGCGCAGCCCGTTTTCTAGCTGCCCCGTAAGGATTTTTGAATCTTGTCTCAATACGTTAAGATCTGCTACAGCAGTATTGCCTTGTGCTGGTTTAGAAGCCTCTGGCGATGCTTGCTGTGCGTGAGAAGGGCTCATGATGGAAAAACTCATGGCCAAGATAGTTGCTTTTTTACTAAAAGATAAATGAGGCATGCTGTGTCCAACATTATCAAATCACCCTCAGATGTCAAGCTCACGATTAACACATGCTCTATTCTCAAAACATATATCAAACCCTACTATTCATTTTAAAGAGCTTACACTGTTCACTCCTCATCAGCATGACACAAAATACAAAGGACATACTGTACAACTAAGCCCTTGACGTATCAATACCATCACTTCACAATACCTAGAAATACACTCATTTTAATCACCATGCTCGCTCACTCTCGCAGAATCGTCGCCCTGATCATCCTCGGCTTCTTCATCACAGCATTTCTTCTCCCCTTTCATGGTGACTGGAGCTTCTGGGTCACTCGCATTCAGTTTGTCCCCAGCTACGTAGGCATGGGGTCGGGAGAAGCGGGTGCGCTACTCATCTTCCTCGCGCTGCTGCTGCTCACGCTGCTCTTTGGACGTGTTTTTTGCAGCTGGATTTGCCCGCTGGGCATACTCCAAGATCTCGCGCATCGCCTCTCGCACCCCTCGGGGCGTTATAAGAAAAAGCAAGCGGACTACACGCCCAATCACTGGATTCTCAGATCCAGTATCCTGCTCATCACAGTGGGAAGCCTCATTCTGGGGAGCAACTTTGTACTCAGCTGGCTAGATCCCTACAGCATCAGCGCGCGCTTTGGCACAGCTGTGCTCCAACCTCTCGCGCAAGCGAGCTACGAATGGCTCGGCTACAGTGAGCGTGCGCCAGATTGGAGCCGCTATGCGCCGCTCATCCTCAGCCTGATTGCCGCCTCGGTCCTCGTTCCCCTCGTGATGGCTTTTTTCAAGGGAAGGCTCTATTGCAACAGCATCTGCCCCGTCGGTACCCTACTGGGCTGGATATCGCGCGTCGCTCCCTTTACACCCGCCCTCAAGGATAGCCTCTGCGTACGCTGCAAGCGCTGCACCACCTACTGCAAGGCTCACGCCATTGACATTAAAAACCTACGCATCGACACCACACGCTGCGTCGCCTGCTACGACTGCCTAGAGGGCTGCGACAAAGGCGTCATCTCACTAGCAGCTCACCATCCCTTCCGCGCTCCTATCAAGCCCGCCCCACGCCCCAGCAAGAAAAAGCCTAGCAGCCCCACGCCTCCAAAGGATAGCGCAGAAGCAACTCCTAGCCCTAGCCCTAGCCCTAGCCCCGACACCACGCGCCGCGCCCTCATCGGTATCGGCGTGACAGGCATGATAGGCACCCTACTGCCCTCCTGCAAGCCTAGCGTGGAGGAGCAAGACGCAGCCTACGACACCGACCCCAGCCGCGTAGGCAACAACCATATGCGCTCCGCCATCCCCCCCGGAGCAGGCTCACTCGCACTCTTTCTCGATCGCTGCACAGGCTGTAGCCTCTGCATCACCGCCTGCCCGACTCAGGTGCTCAAGCCCTCGCTAACAACACTAGGCTGGGAAGGTATCAACAAGCCCTACCTCGACTTTGAGCAGGGAGTCTGTGCCTACAGCTGCCACATCTGTGCGAGCGCGTGCCCCGAGGGAGCTATCCAAGAGCTCCCCCTCGCCCTCAAACAACGCACCCAAATTGGCCTCGCCGCCGTCAATCAAACGCGCTGCATCGTCTGGCAGGATCACGCAGAATGCGTCAAATGCGTCGCCGCCTGCCCGACCAAGGCTCTCAAGCAAAAGGACGTCAGCGTCCCCAAGATAGACATCGCCGCCTGCGTCGGCTGTAGAGTCTGTAGCAATACCTGCCCCACAAAGACTATATCACGGCAGAGAATCAAAGACGGCGCTATCGAGCGAACAATCGCCGTCATCGACTTTGCCAACTGCATAGGCTGCGGCGAGTGCTCCTACAGCTGCCCCCACAATGCCATCGAGTGCAGCGAGCTCATCGCCCCTGATCTCGAGGAGCAGCTCTGCATAGGCTGCGGTGCCTGCATACCCGCCTGCCCCGTTCGCCCCCAACGCGCAACAAGCGTCACCCCTAGAGCCAGGCAAATACTCCTCAAGGCATAGCCTATTGAGATAGCAGCATTTTACCTACGTCCTAGTGGATTTGACGCTTGCCAGAGCATCTCTAAGGGTGTAGTATAAGGCTCTATGAGTAAGTTTGAAGATCTCTTTGCCCTCCTACGCATACCTAGCGTATCCGCCCTGCCAGAGCATGCCGCCGACGTCGATGCCTGCGCCGATTTCCTCATCAACAAGCTTGACTCACTGGGCTTTACAACATCCAAACGCCTCACCGACATTCACCCTATCATCGTCGCCCACAGCCCCAAGGTAGAGGGCAAGCCCACCGTTCTTATATACGGTCATTACGAGGTGATGCCCGTTGACCCCATTGAGCTCTGGGAGAGCGACCCCTTCCAGCCTGAGATACGCGACGGACGCATCTATGCACGCGGAGCCTCAGATGACAAGGGCGAGATCATGGCACTCATCCACGGCGTGCAGGAGCTCATCGAGGAGCAGGGCGCACTCCCCCTCAATGTCACCTTCCTGCTTGAGGGCGAGGAAGAGCGCGGTAGCGAGACGCTCTTCGCCGCCCTCCATGACGAGGACTTTGTCAAATCCCTCGCCTGCGATGTCATCATCGTGAGCGACACGGGCATGGCCGCAGAGGACACCCCCACCCTCTCTTATGGTCTCAAGGGGCTGTGCTGCTTTGAATTAAAAGTAACAGCTGCCGCCATGGACCTGCACTCAGGCATCTTTGGCGGAGCCGTTGCCAATCCCATCACCACCCTCTGCGAGCTCATCGCCTCGACCCACGATACCGACAACCGCGTGAGCGTCGAGGGCTTTTACGACGGCGTGAGCGACATCGCCGACTGGGAGCGCGAGAGCTGGGCGCGTGTACCTGGTATGAGCGATAGCGAGCTCTGCGAGCTAACAGCAGCCCCCGCCCTGCGCACCGAGACTGGTCTCACGGGCGCAGAATGCACCTACGCACGCCCCACCTTCGAGCTCAATGGCATCCAAGGAGGCTACCAAGGAGAGGGCTCCAAGACAGTCATCCCCTCGTATGCACTCGCCAAAATCAGCTGCCGCCTCGTGCCAGGTCAAGATCCCACACGCATCATGGCGCTCTCCAAGGCGCACTTTGAAAAGCACTGCCCTGCGGGAGTCACTCTAGAGTTCATCGAAGGTCACATTGGTGATCCCTACATCAGCAACCCGAACTCCCCCCTGGGCAAGGCCGCGCAGCGTGCCCAAGAAATCACCTTCAATAACCCTCCCGTCCTCGTGCGTGAAGGTGGCTCTATCCCCATCATTGCCGAAATCTCCAAGGTACTGGGCAAAGATGCCCTACTGCTCGGACTCGACCTCCCCGACGCACGCATCCACTCGCCCAACGAGAATATGCGTGTCAACATCTACGAAAAAGGCATAGAGATGATGAAAAACGTCCTACGCTGCATGGCCGAATAATCACGAGATGAATGCCGTAGAAATACACAATCTGCACAAAAGCTTCCGCGGTCACTGGGGTCGCGGGGGCATCTACGCCGTCAAAGGCGTGAGCCTCAGCATCCCTGAGGGCTCGGTCTATGGGCTCATCGGTCCCAATGGCTCGGGCAAGAGCACCATGATGAAGGCCCTACTCGGACTCTTGCGTCCCGATGAGGGCAGCTGTCAGGTCTTTGGCAAGGAGGCGAGTGCCGCGCAGAATCGCCGCGAGGTCGGCTTTCTACCTGAGAACCCCTATTTCTACAAATTCCTCACGGGGCGCGAGACGGTACGCTTCTACGCCCGACTCTGCGGACTGCGTGGCAGCAGCCTGCGAGCCCGCTGTGAAGAGCTCCTTGATCTCGTCGGACTCCAAGAGGCTGCCGATAGACGCATAGGAGGCTACTCCAAAGGCATGCTCCAGCGCATAGGGCTTGCCCAGGCCCTCGTCCAATCCCCGCGCCTCGTCATCCTGGACGAGCCCACGGCGGGAGTTGACCCCATAGGGTCGCGCACCATTCGCGACATCATCCTACGCCTCAAAGAGCGCGGGATCAGCGTATTCCTCTGCTCGCACCTCCTTGAGCAGGTGCAAGAAATCTGCGACCGCGTCGGCATCCTCTACCAAGGCTGCCTCATCGCAGAGGGCAGCATCGAGGAGCTCACGCGCGATGAGCAGCACCAAGAAATCACCCTGCGCAACGCCTCACCTGAGCTACTCTCCGAGATCCAGCGACTCGCAGGCGATCACTGGGTAGGCACACAGTCAGCCCGCAACTCCTTGGAGACCGTCTTCCTCAAGGGCATCCTCGATCAGCAGGCAACCGCAAGCTCAGAGTCTGCCCCCCTTCACAATAATAATTAGGTACTTTCGCACCAGTGAGTACAGCGTGCCTCACGCAAGCAACCCCCTTCTTTCCTTATGCGACAGAAGGGGTATTTTTTGACCTTTTTGAGCGCAAACAGTGTTTTCTCTTGCCAGTCGCGTCAAGTCGCTCTATCATGATGTGACTAAAAAATGAAGCACCCCTCAAGAGAGCTATTCAGACAACGAGCGACAAACAGCGCCCCCTCATTAATACTCCCACGCATCATCGCGGGTGTACTTGCCCTTGCCCTGCTGGCGCTTATTTTCAGCATGTGCAGCTTTCGCCTTGAGGAAATCAACTGGCAGTCCCTCAACCCGCTCGCCGATCCCCAACAGCCTAATACAGAGAATAGCAATTTATTAGGCATTATAGGTCTCTACAGCGCGGGCATCTTCTTTCACCTCTGCGGTGCGGCCAGCTGGTGGATCGTCATCGTGCTGCTCTACCTCCCCTTGCGCCTCATCAATCAACCCCAAGATAGCCTGATCAAGCAGCTCATCTGCATCCAGCTGCTCATCATCACCTCATGCTCCATCATGTCCATACAGCCATGGCTGCTCACTCAATGGGCTCACAGCCATGCCTCATGGGGACCAGGCGGGCTGATAGGAGAGCTCATGGGGCATGGCCTCATCCTCACACTCACCAGCCTTGGTGTAGCACTGAGCTCCCTGATCATCCTCCACGCCCTTGCGCTCATCTACTACAGCGATAGCAGCATAGGGCAGGTGGCACGCTTCTTCTACCAAGACTGCCTCAAGATGGGACGCTACGTACGTGGGCAGAAATCGCAGAGTGCTCCAGATACGCGCCGTGAAAGCCACGCGCCACCGCCAGAGCCCAGCGGGTCCCAACAGCCCAGTCGCAGCAATCCCATCCCCGTCTCCACCCCAGAAGATGAGCTCGCAGCTCCGCGAAAGAGGCGCAACAAGCAAAACAAGCAAAACATCCCCACCGCTCGCAATCGCGGTGAGGAGAGCCCCCCCCAGACTCCGACCCTAGCCCCTCATCACAAGCTCCCCCCACCCAGCCTTGATGAGGATGAGCTGCCCGCAGCCAAGCGCAGCTACGAGCGCCCCAGCAGCAAGGGTAGCAAGGCCAGCGCGAC
>CAYJJA010000117.1:0-1564 GCA_964370355.1 uncultured Akkermansia sp.
AATATATTCAATACGCTGCTTAAAAACCTACATTAATTCATGCCGGAGTAATAAATTGATTGAGGAAGGATTTGTTGAGCAGATCTTCGCATTGGGTGGTATTCTCCGTGATCACGGGGTACTGCGCTACGAGATAATCCCGATGGTAGTAGCAAAAGATCGTCAACCAGAACATCTTGTTGAATAGCAAGCTGCGATCAATACCCGCGTACGCACGGGCGATGGTCTCGCTCATGAGGATAAAGTCCCGCTTCTTGGCTCGCTCCGCCATCGCATCGTGTCGCCTGTAATGAGCGAGGTAGATGGGGAAGGGCTCCAGCTCGGCTGCGTCGTCGAGGGGCAATTCGTAGCTCTGCTTGGTATCGAGGTACGCATCGCGCTTTTGCTCCCATTCATCAGAGATAAGATCTTGGAAGAATGACTCTGTGCGGCACAGGCGTGCGGATAGGAGAGTGATGTTCATGACTGAATGAGTTTGCTGAGTGCTTGGGTGAATTTGCCCACGAGACCATCACCGATCTTGTGGATGATGGCATCGATGGATTCAAATCGTAGCTCCTTGATGCCTTTTGCCTTGAGAAGGGAGAGGACTTTTTCTTCACGCTCGTTGCTGGGGCTCAGTTGACTGATCTCGAGCTCCGCGTCAAGCACACTCTGATTCTCCTGATCGATGTCAGCATCCATGAGGTGGCTACAGAGCAGATGCATGAGCTGCTTTTGCAGGGCGGCATAGAGGTAGAGATTGACGAGGTGGTCCTTGGTCTGGGTGAGTAGCTTCGTTTCCACCTTGTTGAAGACAAGCTCTATCATGGTGGGAGAGAGCCGCGTCGTGTAATCCTG
This sequence comes from uncultured Akkermansia sp., assembly GCA_964370355.1. Classification (GTDB taxonomy): domain Bacteria; phylum Verrucomicrobiota; class Verrucomicrobiia; order Verrucomicrobiales; family Akkermansiaceae; genus Akkermansia. The sequence goes on from CAYJJA010000117.1 coordinate 841, forward strand.
TGGCTGCGTCTCATCTATCGTGACGACGAAGAGATTGTAACTCTCCTCGGACTCGAGCTCGCATTTGATCATGCGGGAGAATCCCAGCATCTGCCCTGGCTGGACGACGATACGCTCCTTGCGCTCGTCGAAGTAGGTGGTGAGCTCCTTGTTCTCCGCAAAGGATATGGCGTCCTTTGCCATGATCATCAGCTGGATTTCTACACTGCTTTCAAAGGAGATTTCTTCTTTGGTGATGAGGAGGATAGTGCTGGAGCGTTTGCGCTGAAAGCTGGTGACACTCAGCGGAGCATAAAAGCAGTCCGCGCCCTTGAGCACGAGGAAGAGCTCGGCACGACCAGCCGCGAGATGCTCGCGGAGGAAGGTGGAGCTAATCAAGGTGTCAATCTCAAGGCGGTACTCATCGCCCTGATCATGGATGTTGAGATCAAAGCAAAATTGCGCGGCTCTGTAGCCTTTTTTCGAATCGTCGCGCAGGACGGGGTAGGGAAAGTTGGCCGTAGTGGTGTAGATCATGCGAGGATGCGGTGTGTCGTGGATCAGTGCTCGACGACGAATTCGTACTTGAGGTTCTGATTGGCCTGAGGATGGAAGCGCAGGCGCAGGGAGACGAGGTTGTTGATGATATGGGCATCAATGGAATCGGGCTGCTCCTCGCAGAAGCGTGCGGGCTCAGTGAGCAGGTCGGACGCGATGATGCTCTGGTAGATTTGCTGGAGGTTGA
>CAYJJA010000117.1:1574-2170 GCA_964370355.1 uncultured Akkermansia sp.
CTTTCCCTCCCCATTGATGGGGGTGAAGCGCACGCGGCAGGGCTTGCTCACTCCGCGCGTATTGACGCGTAGCTCGATGTCGTCTTCTCCATGAGCGACGAGTCTATCCACCGAGCTCTCGCGCATGGCGTAGTGGCGGCGTTTCCTCCCCTGTCCATCAGGAGTACCCGCTGCGGACGAGGCAGATGGCGCGCTCTCTTGGGAGCTCTCTGCCGTGCTCGGTGCGGGAGGCTGGGGGGGATTTTCCTGATCGTGACTCTCATCCCGTGCCCCGTCCTCGGTGGCATCATCGTCGCGCTCATCGGTGTAGATGTCTTCGAGCTCTTCGCTGGGGGTAGTCTCGCCCACAGCACTCATGGTCATCACCTGGCTCTTCGGCTTGACCTGTTTTTTTGCTTTTCTGAGCACGGAGCTGATGCCACGCGTGGAGCGGCTGTAGAAGATATCGGAGGTATCGAGCTCTTCGGACTCGGCGACATCACTGAGCAGCTGCCTGTTGATGCATTCGGCGACGGCTTTTTGGAGCATATTGAGAAAGCGTCTCGCGTTCTCCTGCTCCTTGCGCTCATCTAGCATCTTGGGGTCGAGCTGTGTGT
>CAYJJA010000117.1:2180-6614 GCA_964370355.1 uncultured Akkermansia sp.
GATGAGCACACCGCAAAAGGGGTGATGCGAGCAGGAAAAGGGGCTGCTGTGTACGCTCATGCCCATGCGCCGTATCACGCTACTGCAGCCCGAGGCAATGCTGCTCTCCTGCCAGAGGTGGTAGGTGAAGCGGTGGGTGGTACCCACCTTGTCCTTGACCTCAATGGGGAAGGATGTGCCTGATTCGTAGGCCTGCACGTAATAGCGGGTGTAGTTGGAGTTCTTCTTCTTGGAGCTGCTGTGGAAATCGAGGGGAAAAAAGGTCTCGTCGCTGATGTGCTCGTGCAGCGTCGTCTGATCCAGCATACAGCCATTGATATCTACCTCTAGCTCCCCCTTGAGCAGCGCGATGAAAAAGGAGTCGCACACCGCACGGATAAGCTGGCGTGTGTCGTCGATGGGGCGCTCGCTCTTTTGCTTCTTGGATTGATTAAGGTCAAAGTAGCTGGGGCGCACGAAGGGGATGACGATCTTGAGCCCTCGCCCAGATTTCTGAAAGAGCGGATGAGTCAGTGTATTGTCAATAGCCGAGATGGTGATGCTTTCTCCTTTTTTCTTGAGTCCGAACAAGCCCGCGCGCTCTTCGCGGCGGATGGCGAGCAACCCCGTGCGATCGTGGTTGACCCCGTCAAGACTGTGGTCGATGAGCTCGGCGGTCGCGCCGTATTGGCTTGATGTTTCGTTGCGGTTGATGAAGTAGGCGAGGTTGAGCTCGGAGGCGGCGTTGGAGGCTATCTTGCCCACGCCGTGGGAGCCGCCGCGGCGCCGCTCGTCTTCGCGGCTGTCAAGGGTGGGATGCCAGCCCTTGCTGTAGGCGTAGGCTTCCCAGTTCTCCGAGGAAAGCCCTGTGGTGTTGCTGTCTTCAAAGCTGATGTAGCGGCTCTCTGGCTGCGCCATGACCTGCTGCATGACGGCGATTTTCTTTGTTATCTGCTCATTCTTGCCTTGGAGTACAGCAATATGACTCTGGAGCTCGTGGATGTGGGGCAGCGCGTCTGTGGCGATGCTTCCTGTGCTGATACATACCTTGACGCATGAGCAGTCGGGGTGGCGTGCGTCGAGGGAGTTTTGGATATTTTCGCGGACGAGCCCCGAGAGCTTGTATTCGTTGAAGGTTTGGAGCAACTCATCGGGAGCGTAGTTGCTGCAACGTTCTTTTCGTGGAAAATGCCAAGTGATATTCCCTTGTTGGTGATCAGACATGTGAGGAGGAGAGTTGGATGATGCCAGCTAAGGATTGTATTTCTGAGCTGGATCATTGAATAGGCGTATTTATACGTAATATTCGTGATTGATTCAAGTATAAAAATTCAAGGAGAGGGCTATTATCCGATTTTAATCTTGTCGGCATCCCCCTACTCTCTCTTCCCCTACTCGGGCTATGACAGGCCGTCAGAGCTGAGTATGCCCCTGCTTGGAATCTTTCACGTTTTTCTCTGTGAGCACCATTTTGAGGTCATTAATTAACATAGGGTAATTTGAAAAATGAAACCAGTAGCGTTCGCTTGACCTCCGAGACATATTTGCTAGTATAAGAACGTCATCGCCCGATTCGATGCGTAGCTCATAAAGACCTATCCTCTAGCTCAACTACCGTGAAGAACATCATCAAAAGAATGCTGCACTACTACCCTGTTTCTGAGGAAAGTATAAATGAGTTCGCGCGCCTCGTGCATCCTCTTGAAAAACCAATGGGAGAAATGCTCATTTCTTCGGGACAGCTCAGCGGGCATGTCTACTTCATCGAGAAAGGACTGACTCGCTCATTCTGCATCTTAAACGGTGCAGAGATCAATAGTTGGTTTTCCTACGAGGGAGATATGACTTTCACCATGAATGAATTGTACTGCAATATGCTAGGCTTTGAGTATGTCGAGCTACTTGAAGACTGTCTTTTATACGCCATTGCTATTCCCGAGTTCAACAAACTACAAGAAGAAAATATTGAATTCTGCAACTGGTCGCGCATCTGCCATCAACATCACCTCTACCGCTCACAGTGCTCTCGTCTGGCACTACTCGGGCTGTCAGCAGAAGAGCACTACATCAAGCTGCTCACAGAGCAGCCTAATCTCCTGCAACGCATACCGCTCAAACATCTAGCCTCCCATATGGGCATCACACCACAGAGTCTGAGCCGCATTCGCGCAACGATGCACAAAAATTAACATTCACTCTCTCCAACAAATAATTAACGATATGAATAAATTAACGACAAAACACGACCTGACGTGGATTGACTATCTGCGTGTCATTGCTTGCTTCCTCGTGGTGCTCGCTCACTGCTGCGACCCTTATGTTTCTGCGGCCTCGGCAGAGAGCTTCATGGCGGGCTCGCTCTGGGGGACATTCTACCGCCCCTCAGTGCCGCTCTTCATCATGATCACAGGCGTGCTTCTCATGCCCACCTCGATGCGCATCGCTGAGTTCTACTCGCGTCGTCTCAAGCGCGTCCTCGTGCCCTTCGCCTTTTGGAGCATTGTCTCTCCCTTCCTGTTCTACTTCCTCATCTCTGGGGTGAATATGCTCAATCCCGCCGTCAATCCCGAGCTGCACACCTTTTCCACGGCTCTGAACAACGCGTGGCTATGGATATTTAGCTTCAATTACTCCACTGTCCCTTATTGGTATATCTATATGATGATAGGAGTTTATCTCATCATCCCCATCATTTCGGTCTGGGTGCAGCAGGCTACTCAAAAGGAGCTCAAGCTCGTCCTGAAGCTGTGGCTCTTTACGACCTTTATCCAATATATAGAGATCATCTTACCCTTCCTTGGCTATCAAGGTAATTATGGTACATTTGGCATCTATGGGAACTGCTCGTGGAATACCTTCTCCACCTTTCAGTACGTGGGCGGATTCATCGGCTATGTACTCCTTGCGCATTACCTCGTAAAATATCCCCTGCAATGGAGTCTGAAGAAGACCATCACGCTCGGAGCTCTTAGCTGGAGCATCGGCTATGCTATTTCCTTTGGAGGCTTCCATTACGTGCGAAACACCTTCCCTGACAACTTCAATATGCTCGAAATCCCTTGGGCCTACACGAGCTTCAATGTCGTGCTGATGACGCTGCCCATCTTTGTAATCGTGCAAAAGCTCAACTTGCGCCCATGCGGACTCATCAAGAAACTGGCCGAGTACAGCTATGGCATCTTCCTCATCCACTTCGTCATTGTGCATGCTTGCTACGAGCTGGCAGCGCGCTATATCGACATTCCCCCCTTCTTCCAGCTCTTTGTTGTCGTGCTGCTCAGCTTCCCCATATCGCCTCTTGTGATAGGCTTGCTGCGTCAGATACCCATATTCAAGAAATTGACATAAGTGTAGTTATAGCACCTCCCTGCATATAAGCTCGGCCGCTATGAACATTTTACCCATCCGCAGAAGTCCCATTTATAGGTGAACATACGCCCATTATTATGATAACCCGCATCGTAAAATAATAAATATCATTAGCATAAGATTCTAGCAAGCTCATCAAGCTAGACCCGCACGGTATGCTTTCGATTTAATGCAAAAACGAAAACTACACACTTATTCTCTACTGCATTAAGACGGCATGAAGAAAATTATATTTATTTGATTCTCTGGCGTACAATCCACTGGTGCATATCCTCCATCTGCTCGCAGAGTGCCTCGTAGTCGCATGTCAGGAATCTCCCCTGTGAATACAACTCCTCTCCATCCACGACGGTGAGGATAGTCTCAAGTCCGCTTGCCGAGTAGACCAGCGTGGAGATGATATGATGGATAGGCTGCATATGCGGCTCTGTCAGTGAGAGAGCGGTGAAGTCCGCCTTCATCCCCTTCTCCAAACGCCCAATCAGGGGATCGCCCAGCGCGGCAGCTCCTCCCAGTGTCGCCATATCGAGAGCCTCTTGGTGCGGGCAGGCAGTGGGGTCGAGGAGGTTGATTTTTTGCAAGAGACTCGCCAAGTACATCTCACGCACCATGTTCTGCGCGTTGTTGCTCGCAGGACCATCGGTGGCGAGTGCGACGCGCAGCCCCGCCTTCTTCATGAGATGCAGCGGCGCGCAACCACTGGCAAGCTTCATATTAGACGCTGGATTATGCACAGCGATGCAGCCACGCGCGGCGAGCAGCTCGCACTCAGACTCATCAAGCTCCACAAGGTGATACAGACTAGTCAGTGCATCAAGAATACCCAGCGCGTCACAGTAGGCAACAGGTCGCATCCCATAATGCTCAAGGCAGTGCTCCGTCTCGCTCCGCGTCTCTGCGAGGTGCAGACCAAAGAGAGCCCCATGCTGGCGCGCAGCCTCATGGCTGGCTTGGAGTAGCTCGGGATTCGTCGTATAAGGAGCATGCGGCGTCACGGCGAGGCGCAAGCGAGGATGCCCCTGCCAGCGCGTGGCTTGATCCGCGATGAGCGCGAAGTAGTCCTGCTGATTCTCTGCAACCAATGAA
>CAYJJA010000118.1:0-6564 GCA_964370355.1 uncultured Akkermansia sp.
AGAACCAAGATCAACAGAACCAAGATCAACAGAACCAAGATCAACAGAACCAAGACCAACAGAACCAAGATCAACAGAACCAAGATCAACAAGACAAAGGTCAAGAGCAGCAAGATAAAGATAGAGACCAAGAGCAAGAAACAAAAGAACAACAAGACGCCCCTGCCGAGCTCAGCGAAGAGGAGAAAAAAGCCCAGCGCGCCCGCGCCATACTCCAAATGCACCTCGATGAGGAAACCGACGCCCCCGTACGCAACGTATCACGCGGACAGCACCCCGAGAAAGACTATTAATCCCCCACCCAAGATACACCCGATGCACCCCCTCAAAACCCTCCTCATCCTGAGCCTCCTCTTGCTGCTGGGAAGCCCCCTTCAGCTACGAGCAAACGACATACACGCCTTCTGGTCCACCGACATCGCCCTCCCTGGCGAGCGCGTGCTGCTCTTCGTCGTCAACGAAGCGAGCCAGAACAATGAGTTTGAAATCATAGAGCGTCCCCGCGTCCAGAATGCCTCCGTGCAGATCCTACCCTACCGCCGCCTCACCAAGCAAAACGGCACCTTCGGAGAGCCCGTCACCCTCCTCCCCCTACTCATCATCCCCGATGCCGCAGGCAAGGTACGCATCAGCGACCTCTCCCTACGCTACAGCCAGTCGGGCAAGGATGTGAAAGTCCCCGTCCCTACGCTGAAAGTACACTCCACCAGCGAGATCCAGTGGTTCAACAACCCCATCCCCTACGGTGTGCTCTGGGACATGAGCAAGAAAGATCCCTATGTGAATGAAAGCATCACCGCAAGGGTGAAGATCCTACTCCCCCAAGCCACGGCACTCGCCAAGCTGCCTACCTTCACCACCTCGGGGTTAAAAATCTTCCCCTTCCAGCTCAGCACCCAAGGCTTGCTCTACAACATACATCAGGGAATTTTGGGCAACAACATGGTGCCCGCACGCCGCGCGCTCTGGAGAGGCTACGACCTCGTAACCACCATCGTGCCCTACCGAGAGGGGAAAAATGAAGCTAGTGGCAAATGCATCGTCAGCCGCCAAGTCAACCTCATGTTCGCCGAGCATGAAGAAATCCTGCTGCCCACCCTCAACATCCCCGCACTGCCTCTCCCCCCCGGAGCCCCCGCCCACTTTGACAAGCTCGTGGGCGACTACGCCATCAGCGTGAGCTCCGAGGCGAAAAAGCTCGCCATGAACGAGGCCATCGACATCACCCTACGCGTCACCAGCACAGGCTCGCTCGACGACGTCATCTGCCCCCGCCTCGTCGATGAGAAAGGCTGGAAGCTCGTGCCCGCTAGCAAGAAAGTCGAGACCGATGTGAACGGCATCCCCACCGCCGTCGTCTTCCACCAGCTCATACGCCCCACCAGCGAGCAATCCGCCATCCCCGCCTTCCGCCTGAGCTACTTCAACCCCGAGAGCCAGCAATACGAGACCGCCCAGAGCAAGCCCATCGTGCTCCCCTGGGAGCAGAGCGAGGCTAGCGGCGTGACCCAGCTGCACAGTGGCAGCGCCGCGAGTGCCCCGCCCCCCGCGGGCAGCGTCCCCGTTGCCGAGCTCAGCGACATCTACAGCCTGCTACCCGAGGAGCTAGAAGTGATACGCAAGAAGTTCGGGCCGCGCTACTACCTGCTCTTCTACATCCCCAGCCTCTTCATCGCCCTCTACCTGCTCATCCGCGCCCTGCGCCAGCGTCGCGCCAAGAGTAGCAGCCAGCGCGAGTTGGAGCGCGAGCTGCGCCAGCTACAATCCATCAAAGAGCCGCTCGCCTTCCTACGCCAGAGCGCGGCATTCGTCGAGAAGCACCTCGCCGAGTCTCGCACGCCCGAGCTCGATGAGCTCATCGCTCGCCGCGACGCCGAGGCCTTCCGCCGCGATGCCGACAGCGAGCTCAGCCCCGCTGAGCGCAAGGGTATCCTCACCCAGCTCCGCCGAGGCATCCAAAGACTTAGCAAAAAAGCCCTTCCCCTGCTAACGCTGCTGTTGCTTCTGCTCACGAGTACCCATGAGCTGCAAGCCCTAGCCGTCACCTCAGCACAATATGACAGAGAAGGAAGACGCCTCTATGAGGAGGGGCAGTACAGCGCAGCCCGCGATGCCTTCCAGCGGGGGCTAGACGATAGCCATAACCAAGGCACGATCAGCCCCGCGCGACTCTATTACCATCTCGGCAACAGCTACTACCGCCTCAATCAGGAAGGACAAGCCGCGCTCGCCTACGCGCGTGCCCTCGAGCACACCCCCTCGCTCAAAGAGGCCGCGGCGAATCTCGCCTTCATCCAGCGCAAGCAGGGAGCCATCCTCGCCCCCAGCAGCACGCAAGACGACATCTTCACCTACTTTGATGCCGACCAGCTGCTCTTCGTTAGCGCGATTTCTACAGCCATCCTACTCACCTGCATCCTACTGTTGTTCGCCACCTCAGCTCTCTCTACCCTGCTCAAGACACTCACCGTGCTCAGTGCGCTCAGCAGCCTCTTCTGCGCGGTGAATTGGCTCTACTACATGACACTGGAGACTCCCCACATCAGCATGCTCAGTCCCAGTCAGATAGCCTACGTCATCAAGCCCGCAGAGGCACGTAGCTCAGCGGATGCCAAGGGCAGCAGCGTCATCAAGCTCCCCCCCTCCCCCCCTGTGCGCATCCTTGCCACGCGCCCCAGCTGGGATTATGTCGAGTGCATGAATGGCGTACGCGGCTGGGTATCACGCGCCGACATCGAGACACTCGCCCCTGCAATAGCGATAAAGTAGCAAGCAGTTAGGGAAAGATACTTGCATTCACCCTCACGAAAGGTTAGAATACAGGCATGAAGAAAGCCCTCATCCCCAGCCTCAGCCTCATCCTCGTGGGGCTGGGCTCGTTGCTACCCTGCCTCCAAGCCCAGAGCCCCAACAGCTCCTCCGAAGAGGGGGATGTCGTACGCGTCACCCGCCACCCCGACGGCACGCGCACCATTTACAAGCGCCAGACAGGAGACTCGGGCATGCTCTCCATGACCTACACCTCCAATGGACGCCTCGCCGTCGTTCATGAATACATCGAGGGCAAGTACGCCCAGCTCGTCGGCTGCAACATCTACGACAACAACTATCAAGTCATCTACAAGGTCGCTTACGGCTACGACCGCAACGCGCGACTCATCGAGGAGCGCATGTACTCCAACCCCGACAAAAAGCTCGTCCAGCGCGTCATCTACAAGTACGATGAGATAGGGAATCGCTCCAAGCCCATCGTCGTCTCACTCAACGTCAGCACGCACAAGAGCCCTGGCATCATCCCCACCATGCGCGATGATGTGGAGCAGATACGCCGCGAGCAAAAGCGACGCTAGTCAGGCCAACCCCTAGAAAATTTTATGGACTCATTCTCTTGGCAAGACAAGAACGAAGAGGGCGCAAAGGTCACCTACCGCGCCACCTACTTTGGCGGCTGGTGGCAGCTTGAGGTCGCCCCAAAGCTCGGCCGCGCCCAGCGCGACGATGTAGAATACGAGCCTGCCGACTTCAACCAAGACATCTGGATCGCGCTCCGCGCCATGCTTTGGAATAAGTACCGTCGCCGCCGCGTCTCTTGGGAGCTCGTCGAGCACATCGACCAGATCATCGCGGGCAAAAAGAAAAACGAACGCCGCGACCGCCGATGAACGACCATGACATGATACACTGCCGCGAGCCCGAGCGTCAGCTCGAGCGCGCCGTCGCCATCATGCACCGCCTACGCGCCCCGGGCGGCTGCCCATGGGATGCCGAGCAGACGCATGAGAGCATCCTCACCAACCTCCTAGAAGAGTCCTACGAATGCGTCGAGGCCATACGCTCAGGAGACCTCGCGCACATGCGCGAGGAGCTGGGGGATGTCCTGCTACAAGTCATCTTTCACGCCGAGCTCGGTGAGGAGCAGGGCAGCTTCACCCTCAACGACATTGCAAAAGAGCTCTCCGACAAGCTCGTGCGCCGCCACCCGCATGTCTTTGGCGACTCCAGCGCGAGCGGCACCGCCGCCGTCCTCAGTCAATGGGATGCCATCAAGGCCAGCGAAAAGGCAGAGAGCAAGCCCCGCCCCTACCTCCACGGCTGCGGCGAGGGACTACCCGCACTCATGCGTGCACGCAAGCTCTCGGAGCGCGTCGCGCGTATAGGCTTTGACTGGCCCGACAGCGAGGGCGCATGCGCCAAGGTGCAAGAAGAGCTCGATGAGGTCAGCGAATGCCTCCATGCCGAGCCACGCGACAATGCCCACCTCGAAGAAGAGCTCGGGGATCTACTCTTCACCGTGGTGAACCTCTGCCGCAGCTGCCAGATAGACCCCGAGATCGCGATGAATGCGGCCAATGAAAAATTCATCCGCCGCTTCAACGGCATAGAAGAGCTCCTCAGCGCACGCGCCATCCCGCTACGCGAGGCGAGCTTTGAGCAGCTGGAGGAGGCATGGCAGAGCGTCAAGAAACTACAGCAAGCCCAACAAACACCCCAGCCATGAAGCCCCACCACCTCTACCCCCTCCTGCTAGCAGCCTGCCTGACGCTGAGCTCATGCAGCCTCTTCACCAGCAAGAAGCCCGAGGAGAAGAAAGAAGACAAGCCCGCCTTTGACCCCAACGCACCGCCCACCGAGGAGCCCAGCGTCGACGACATCGCCATGGGACGCCAAGGACCTCTAGGCAAGCAAAATCTCACCGTCTCTACCCCCGACGAGCTCGCCAAAATCGACAACCAAGCCGACGGTCCCGTCTACTTCACCGACCCCGACAACCCCGATGCCGAGATCGAAGGCATCACCGAGGCCTTTGAGGGGGCGCGTGAGCGCGAGAAATGGGTAGGCAAGCTCTCCACCGGCATGCGCCTTGCGCGTCAGAGCAATCTGCCCACCCTGCTCTGGTTTCACGACTCCATGCTCAGCCCAAGGAGCAAATCCATGGCACGCGAGCTCTTCGACACCCCAGAATTCCTCGCATGGATGAAGGGGCGCGTCATTGGCATTCGCCTTGATAGCAGTGAAGGCTTTGATGCCGATGGCTACAAGACCAGCAGTGAGGCGGCAGGACAGAGTGTCGTCACCCTGCGCCGCCGCTACGGCATCAAAAAGCTCCCCGCCTTCATCGTCATCAGTGCGGAGGGAAAGATAGTCAGCAAGATAGACGCCTCCGACGGCTTCCTCTCCGCCGCCAACAAAGGCATACGCGAGGCAGTGGAGCAGGCGCACAAGCTCCACCAACACCATCTCAACACTCTGCGAGAGAAGGGCTATCGCGACTGGACGAATGCACGCGGGACGATGACTATCTTTGCCAAGCTCAGGAAATTCGACCGCAACAAAGACATCGTCTACCTCATCGAGCATACGGGCAGACGCCGCAAGGTGAAGCTCTTTGACTTCTCAGCCAAAGACATTGAGTACCTCGATGGTCTCAAAAGCGGCAAGAAGAAAAGCTAAGCGTAGCCCTCCCTCCCCCCCCCTGCCACGTGATGAAGCCGCTCAACAGCAAGTCCGACCAGACCAAAGCACAAATCATGCGAGCTGCGGTCTTGCTCTTCACCGAGCGCGGCTTTGCGGGCAGCAGCCTACGCGACATCGCCAATGCAGCCGAGGTGAATATGGGGCTCATCCGCTACCATTTTGGGGCGAAGGCGGACCTCTACCGCGATACCCTTGCCCACCTCGCCACCCCTTACAACCGCGCCTGCCTCACCGCCCTTGATGAGGCCAAGCTCGCAATAGCAGCCGACGCGAGCCGCGAGACGCGCACCGAGCAGCTCCTCTACGCATGGCTCGCCGCGCCCTACACCCACTGGGAGAGCGAGAGTCTCGTGACAGGCGAGGAGCTGCTCTGCTTTCTCAACAAGATGGGCTATGAGCCCCGCGAGCTCACGCATGAGGTCTATGAGTCCCACTACAGCTACGCCCACGCTCAGTGGCAGCAGACCCTCATGGAGAGCTACCCTCATGTGAGCCGCAGCGACTGGTACTGGTGGCTGAGCTGCCTGCGCGGCATGTACTTTAACATCGTCACGCACAACGACTGCACCCTCTGGTCACTGCCCAAGATTCCGAGCAAAATCCCCGCACTCCAACGCCTCGCCTACGATGCCACCCAGCAGCTGGGCGACTAGAGGGGCTAAAAAGGAAATGACTGTCACTCCTTTTTGTTTGCAATCTCGCGCCCGCTATGGCATACTAAAACCAAGTTATGGCACTCGTATTTATCAAAAGAATTGATGGGACAAAGAACAAATACCGCCTCCCCGCTAAAGAAGGACTCACCATCACCATCGGGCGCAACCCCGACTGCATCATCAGCCTACCTGATATCGTCGGCATATCGGGCGCACACTGCTCCATCAGCTACCGCGAAGGCTCATTCTACATCACAGATAATGACTCTACCAATGGCACCTACCGTCAGGATATACGCCTGAGTGCCGAAGAGCCGCTCCAAGAAGGAGTCGAGTACAAGATAGGCGATGCCACACTCAGCTACGATGCTCAAGGAGCCCCTGTACCAGCCCTCCCCCCCGCCCCACCACCCCCAGCTGCGCCCCCAGCCGG